>JAADHO010000200.1 GCA_013151775.1 Deltaproteobacteria bacterium
CCACGGTGTGCACGGCGCCCCCTGGCGCCGAAGCCACGACGCAATTGGGCTGGACCACCCCGTTCAGGCCCGCGCCGTCGCCGAGCAGCAAGGTGCAGCCGCCGCCGTCGCAGCCCGCTCGCGCCTCGAGCTCGAAGCGGTTCTCCTCGTCGGGCATCACTGTGCCATCACCGTCATCGCCAATGAAGACCTCGTGGACCGCGCCGTCTGTGCTTACCATGCGGATCTCGTCGGCGCGCCGCTCGCCACCGAAGTCACCGAGCGTCGAGCCCACGCTGAACATGCTGCTCGCGACGAAGCCGCTCGCATCGTAGAAGGCCACGGACGCGCCCATGTTGGCCTCGAAGGTGCTACCGCGAATCTCGAGTCGCGCCCCCGCCTGCGCCTCCACGCCGCTGCCCCCGTTGTTGGAGATCATGCCGCGGTCGAGCGACAGAGTCGCTCCCTCACGCACCAGCACGCCGACGCCCGCGCCATCATGAACGCGTGCATCATGGACGGTCGCTGTCCCACCGAAAATCGCGATGCCATTGAAGTTCGCGCTATCGATTTCAACGCCGTCGGCGCTCAGGATGACATCGCCCGTCATCAGCAACCCCGTGTCGCCACCACGGATCGTGCCATTGGAAAGCTCCACTCGCCCTGTGTCGCCAGCAAGCACACCGAAGACGATTCCGCCCGGCGGACCGAGGTCGAGGTCTAGGTCCGCGCCGCGAAAGCTCGATCCATCCCCGGCTACGAAGACGGCTGAGCTCGGGTCGGCGAGCGACGCACCGGCCCGTAGGTCGTGGACGCGCGCGCCCGCCAACACCTCCACGCTAGCGCCATTGAGGGCTGACAGCGCCGTCTGGCCTCCAGCGAGGTCGAGGGAGCCCGACTCGAAGCGCAGAGTCGAACTGACGCTGATCACGTGAAAAGCTCGACCCGTCGCCACCGACATGACATCGCCGTTGACGCGCAGCGCAGACGCCGCGCGCTCCAGGCCATCGCCGATGTGGTCTGAGAGGAAGATCCCCGCAGCGCCCGCAGGAAGATCGAACTGCGAATCGCCTGACAGGTCTGCGTCAGCTGAATAGAGTTCGAGTCCGCCCAGGGCGCAGCCTTCGAAGCGCAGATCCGAGAGCACCACGTGATCTAGCCGCTGCAGCTGCAGACAATCACCCTCGATGTCGGCGAAGCGCACGCCCGTCACGCTGGCCCGCCCCCCAATGATCACATTGGCTGGGATGATCCCCGTCGGATCTCCTGGGGTAGAGCGCAGACCGCGGACCAGCACGTCGGGGCCAATCTCCGAGAGCATGTCGCTGCCCACACCCTGCTTGCTCAAGAAGCCAAAGAGGCCCCCGTCGATGATCAGGCCTTCCAGGTGGATGGCGCTGGCGATGGCGACCACACCGCTGGAGAGTCGCCGACCATGAATCGCCCCACCCACAACCCGCAGATCCGCGCCGCCGAGCGCCAGGGCACCGACCGGCCGAGGACTATCGGGGCGTGCGGGTCGTGTGTTCGCCGCGATCTGCATGTCGACCAGGCTCGCACTCCCCGCGGCGTACACCGCAACGCCGCCCAAGATTCCGTCCATGCGCACGCCTTCGGCACGCAGCGCACCCGCGTCCACCGCAACCCCGAGATCGCAGTTCGCGAGGCGCAAGTTGAGGAGGTCGAGCTCCCCTGCGCTGGCGACGGCGAGCACAGCGTCGCCCCGCTGAGGCGTGTCGCCGGGCACGAAAGCTGGCACGGTCACAGACAGGCACGACCCCAAGCTACCGTCGATCGAGGTCCGGTCGGGCCGCTCCGGATCGGCGGTGACGCCTTCGATGCGCAGGGGCCGAGTCACGGTCGATGTGGGCGGCGCATAGAAGCCCGCGCCGAGACAGATGCGCTCCGCCCCGGCCGCGATGGCGTCATCGATCGTGGCGAAGGGCGCCGACGCGCTGCCATCGGCGGCGGAACCGCCACGGCCATCGACATGTACACACGCGGCGAGCCCAGCGTCCGAGGCCGAATCCGGCATCGCGGCGTCTGCGGGCGCCGCATCATCGCCACACGCCGACACGAGGCACGCGCCGAGCAAGCAACAGGCGAGCAGCGCTGAGCAATGCCGCGTCATAGCGAACCCGAAAGGCAAGTGCCGGTAGCACTGCATGTCGTGGGCGCCTCGCACACGCTCGCATCGGAAGAGCAGTCCCGGACGCACTGGCCAAGTGAGGGAGGCACGGACCTCCAGCCCAAGTTGGCCCTGTCAGCTTCCGGTGCAAAGCAAACGGCGCCCGGACCGCAGATGTCCTGGTCCGCGAGCGAGGGCGCCGCGCAGTAAGCGGCGCTGCATGTGCCGGCTGCACAAATGCCATAGCCGAGCGCCAAGGGGCAATCGGCCTCGGTAGTGCACGGGCTGCCCATCGTAGCGGTGGTCGACCCACCGACGCCCACGGCCTTGAGACCGCAGTAGGGCTGAGTCGCACGCCCGCTCGGGTCGGCCTCGGGCGGCGCACACCAGAAGCCAAACGCGCAGCGATCGTCGGCGGAGACACCACCGAGACCGTCCACACCCTGACGGCAGCTGTTGGCGCACACGCTGACCCAGGAGTCGAAGCCCGTGCTCCAACCGATGCACTGCTGCCCGGTACCGCAGGCGTACGCGCCCCCAAGATCGCAATTGGCATTGACACAGACGCCGAGCACGCAAAACCCAGCCGGCGGACGACAATCGGCGTTGGAGCCGCAGGCGTCGCCATCCTGCGCCGTAGGCACCGTGCCGTGCAGGCAGCGTCCCGACGACAGCTCGCAGCTCGCGCTCGGCTCGTAGGAGGGCGGCCCCGGGTAAGTGTCGTTGGTGTGGCATTGGTCGTCCGAGCTGCAGCCGATCGTGCAGTACCCCTGACGGGCACATTGGTAGCCCTCGCGACAGCTCCCCCGACTGCCCTCCTCCCGCGAGCAAATAGCCTGACACAGGTCGTACGAAGCCGTCCCGTCGTCATAGGCGATCCCGCAGACGCTGCCGCCGGGGCAATCGCCGGCGGAGCTACAGTCGCGTGTGCAGTAACCGCCCGGCCAGGGGCGCGCGCCGTCGGGCCCCTCGAAGCAGCTCAGGCCGGCCAGGCAGTCCGCGTCCTCGACGCACGCGGAGCCCACCAGGCCGGTGAGTGGTGCGCTGCCGTCCGGGGCTGCGTCCGCGCGGGCGTCGCCAGCGTCGCTGGGCGCCGAGTCGTCGCCACACGCAGCGGAGAAGACTAGGGTCAGAGCCAGACCAAGCCAACTGAACTTTCGCATCTCGTCTCCCGCTCGGCACCAGCACGATTCGCTCCGCCCGAGACTGGACATAGGATAGTCCTCCGGGGCGTTGTGGGCCAGCCCGTGGTCAGCGAGCCCGAGCGCCCGTCGACACGTCCACCGCAAGGCTGGACGCACGGGGCCTACGTGCCCGCTCGGAACAGCCGTCGAGTTCTAGTCTCGGCTCGCGCCCCGCTTGACCTGGGCGTCGCCAGCCGCTTGGATGTGAATCTCGCGCCCTCGGGCACGTCTCAGGAGAACGACCATGCGACGCCACGCCACACTCCTCGCGCTGTGCGCCCTCGCGCTGAGCCTCCTGGTCGCGCCCCGCGCACGCGCCGACGAGGCCGCGACGCATTACCGCATGGCCCTGGTGCACAAACGCGCCGGGCGCTTGGATCAGGCACTGGTGGAGTGCCGCGAGGCTGTGCGGCTGCGGCCCAATTACTCCGCCGCGCACTTCACCATGGGCAGCGTGCTCAGGCGCCTGGGGCGGCTCGAGCCCGCGCTAGCCGAGTTTCAGAGGGTGATCCGCCTCGAGCCCCGGGACGCGCGCGCCTACGCCATGGCGGGCGCCACGCTGCTGCGCCTGCGCCGCTACCGAGAGGCCCTCGAGCCCCTGCGACGCGCCGTCGAGATTCAGCCCGAGGACGCCCAGAGCTGGGCCAACCTGGGCATGGCGTACAAGCGCCTCCGGCGCCACGACGAGGCCATCAGCAGCTACCGCGCCGGCCTGGTCCACACGCCCAACGACTCGAGCCTGCTCAACAACCTGGCCGTCGCCTACCGCCACGAGCGCCGCTACGAGGAGGCCATCTCGCTCCTGCGGCGCGCCCTCGTGGGCCACCAGGACGACTACCAGATTCACCTCAACCTCGCGGTCTCCCTGCGCAGCGCCGAGCGCTGGGACGAGGCCGTGGCGGAGTATCAGCGCGCCCTCGAGCTGCACGCCAACGACCCGGACGCGCTCTTTGACCTCGGCATCTGCTACGAGCAACTCGGTCAGTCCGAGCTCGCCATCGAGGCCTATGGGCGCTACGCCGACGTGGTCTCGGGACGCGATCCGGCGGCGGCTCAGCGCGCACGCGACAACGCCGCGCGCCTGCGATCACGCTGACGCGGAGGCTCGCGGAGCGGCTCCCTTGGTCGCCGTGGTCCGCGCCTTCGCTCCGGGCTGCACGCCCTCGTGCACGAGGTGCTTCTTGGCGGCGCGCGCGGCGAGCATGCCGCTGGCCATGCAGGTCATGACGCCGCAGCCGAGCACGCTCGCACCGGCCAAGGAGAGACCGGGCACGCCGGGCTCCGTGGGGAAGCGCCCGAGCAAGACCTGATCCGGCGTGTGGTCCGGGCCGTAGATGCCGCCGTCGCGACCACGCACGTAGCTCCACACGGTCGCGGGGGTGGCCGCCTCGGTGTAGAGCGTGTGGTCCCTCAGCCCGGGCAGGTAGGTCTCGGCGCGCTCGAGGAAGAGCTCCGTCAGCTCCTGCTTCAGAGCCTCGTAGGCGGCGCCGCGGCGCTTGGTGGGCCGGTCGAAGAAGGGCTTGAACAGCCCCGTGGGAACGAAGGAGACGATCTCCACCGTGTGCTGCCCCTCGGGCGCGCGCTTGGACTCGGGATCCTTCAGCGTGGGCACGGTGAGGAAGTAAAAGGGGTTGTCCGGCATGCGCCCGTCGAGGATCGTCGCGTAGCCGGCGTCGATGTCGCTGGTGCCGTAGTGCCAGATGTTGGCGTCGCTCATGCCCGCCTTCGCCACGTCCATATCCGTGGCCGCGAAGACGCAGAAGGAGCCGAGGCTCGGGCGCATGCGCTTGACCTTCCGGCGCACGAAGACGTTGGGCTCGGCGCCCTCGAGCATCTCGAAGGTGGGCACGGCGTCCATGTTCGAGACCACTGCGCGGGCGGTGAAACGCTCACCCTTGGAGGTGAGCAGCGCGAAGTCGCCGCCATGCAACTTCTCGATCGACGTCACCAAACGGTTCCGCAGTAGCTCCGCGCCGTGCTGCTCGAGCGCCTCGACGTAGGCGTCGCGCATGGCGCCGGAGCCGCCCACGGGATAGTAGGCGCCGCCCAGGTAGTGGGTGAATACCAGCAGCGAGTAGATGGCGCTCGCGCGGCTCGGCGGCAGGCCGATGTCGCCTCCAGGCCCGGCGAAGACGGCGCGCAGGTTGGGGTCGCTGAAGTGGCGGTTGATCACGTCGCCCAGAGGCGCGCGCAAGAGCCTCAGCACCTCGGGGGCCTCGCGCAGCACCGTGCCCACGCGGCTCGCCGTGGGCCCTCCGAAGTTCATCTTCGAGAGCGCCACGCAGGCGTCCATCACGCGACGGAAGCGATCGAGGTTTGCCCGCTCCGCAGGAAAATCGGCCTTCAGCCGGTCGATGAAGGCGTCCACGCCCTTGACCAAGCGTGCCTCGTAGCCGTCGAGCATGTAACGGTCGATGCACTCGGGGTTGATCTCGCGGAAGCGCATCGCCTCGAGACCGAGGCCGTCGAGCAGCCGACGCATGGCCTGCCCCTCGCCCGCCTCGCCCACGTAGTGGACGCCCACATCGAAGTGATAGTCGCGTCGACGAAAAGGGTTGAGCATGCCGCCAAACTGCTTGCCCGCCTCGAGCAGGAGCACGCTGTAGCCGTCCCGCGCGAGCTTCAGCCCCGCTGTCAGCCCGCCGGCGCCCGTGCCCACCACCGCCACATCGAAACGTGTTCTCACTGGTAGACCTCCTACCGATCCGCCGCAAAGGCAGCGAGCAGGACCGGCAGGAGGCCCCCTTTCGAACCGTGCGTGCGATTTTCCCGC
>JAADHO010000445.1 GCA_013151775.1 Deltaproteobacteria bacterium
GAGCCGCGGACGGGCTCGGCGCCGCCAGCGCTTCGGTCGTCTCCGGCGCTGGCGCGTCGCCCTCGGAGCTGATCGCGCGTGTGTGCTGGCCTCGGCCTTGGGCGGGTGTCGTCGCTGGCGTGCTGGGCTCCGCGCGCGCGCCTCCAAAGCGCAGGGCCGCCGCGCCCGACAGGAGCCCCAAGGCCAAGGCGAGGAGCCAGAGCTTGCGTCCCCTGCCCTCGGGCGCGGAGCTCGGGGAGGGCGCTCGGGGGTCCTCGTCGTCGGCCGGGCCATGCGCTGCGGTGGAGCCGGTGGCGCACAGCATGGAGCCGAGCGTCCGCTCCTCGCCATCGCGCAGGTAGCTGAGATCCGTCGCCAAGATCTCGGGCTCGACCGAGTCGGGGTGTGAGACGCGGCGCGCGGCCACGCTCTCCCTCAGCGAGTCGCGAGGTGCCTGCTCGCCCGCCACCCGCTGTCGGGCGACCAGATCTTCGAGCTCCGACGCCACGGCCTTGGCGTGCGCGGGCCGCTCGCTCCGATCCTCCGCGAGCAACTTCTTCAGGCTGGCGGCGATGGCGGGAGGCGTCTCCTCGGGCAGGTCTTGGGCGCATCTCAGCCGCCCGAGCCCGAGCATCTCGGCCAGGACGACGCCGAGGGCGAAGAGATCGGCGCGAGCGTCCACGGCCTCTCCGCGCTCTTGCTCGGGCGCCATGTAGGCGAGCGTGCCGACGCGACCCTCCGTGTCCGCGGGGCCCGCGACGGCCACTCCGAAGTCCACCAACTTCACGTCCCCGGCGGAGCTGATCAAGATGTTCCCCGGCTTCACGTCTCTGTGAATCAGCGGCCCGCCTTGGCTCTCGGGCAAGGCGTGGGCGTACTCGAGCGCGCGCGCCACCTCAGCGGCCACGTGGGCGGCCACGCAAGCGGGCAAGGGCCCGGCGCGGAGCAGGCTGCGCAGATCGCTGCCGTCGACCCACTCCATCGCCAAGAAGTACTGTCCATCCGCGCGCCCGAAGTCGAACACGGGTACGATGTTGTTGTGCGAGAGACGCATCGACAGACGCGCTTCGGAGACGAACCGTTCCACAGCGCCTGCGTCCGAGAGTCGGCTCGGGCGGATGCGCTTGATGCACAGCTCCTTGACCGTGCCCGCTGCCCCGTAGGCTCGAGCGCGGTGCACGTCGCCCATGCCGCCGGAGCCCAAGGAGTCCAAGAGCTCGTAGCGCCCCAAGCGTCGCATGCGTGTCGCGTCGTTCTCGTCCATGCCCTCCTATTGTGCCTGATCACGAGCCCGGCCGCCGCGCAGGAGCTGTCGAGACCGCAGACGGCCTTCGTGGTGGTGGTTCAGGGGACGGCCTCCGAGCCCGCCGAGCTGAGTCAGGAGCTCGGCTCCCTCTGGGCCCGGCGAGGCCGCGACGTCATCCCGGTCCCACCCGTGGCGGAGCTCCCGCGGCCGGATCTGGCGCAGCTCGCTCTGGCCCGACGCGCCTTCGCGGAGCTGCGCCCTCGGGAGTCCATCGCGGCCCTCGAGCAGTTCCTCGCTCAGGTCGACACCCTCGGCGGAGGCGTGGGCCGTGAGACCTTGCTCTCCGCGTGGCTGCTGCTCGCGCGGGCCCGCCTCGCCCTCCAAGACCCGGCGCGCGCGGACGAGGCCCTCGACCACGTGCTCAGCATCGCGCCCGACATCGAGCTGGACGAGGCCCGCTATCCGCCTCCTCTTCGAGACGCTCTCGCGGCGCGTCGCGACGCCAGCGGGCCAAGCGTCGCGCTGGAGCTCGAGCTCGAACACGCGGCCCCGAACCTGAGGGTCGCCGTGGATGGCGCGCCGCCGCTGCCTCGGAGCGCGCTGCTGGCGCTGGCTCCCGGTGTACACGTCCTGCGCCTCAGCGCTGTCGGCTGGCAGCCGCGGGCGCTTCGCATCGAGCTGTCCCAAGGACACACCCGAGTGGACGCCGCGCTGCAGCCGGATCCCTTCGCGCCCCTGCGCCCCGGAGCGCGCTCGTCGTCGCGAGAGCTGAGGCTAGCGGCCTCGAGGCTCGGCGCCGTGCCACTCCTGCTCACGCTGCGTCACATCTCCCGCGCGCGTCTGCGGGTGGAGATCTGGGACGCTAGCCAAGACCTGCGGGCCGCCCTGACCCTGCCCGCGGCGCACACGCCACGTCGGATCGCACACGCCGCCGTCGCGGCGCTGTCGCGCGTGCAGTCGGAGCCGGCGCGTCGTCGGCATCGTCGGGTGGTCTGGGCCGTCGCCAGCAGCGCGGTGGTCGTCAGCTTGGCGGCCGCCTTGACCCTGGTCTTGGCGAGCCGCCCCCAGTCGGGGTTCCGTCTGCAGCTCGAGCCCGAGTCCGGCGTTCGATGAGGCGCGAGGCGCGCAGCTCAGGGACACGCAGGGCGACTCTATGTCTGCTCGGTGTCGGCTTGGTGCTCCAGGCCTGCGCGGCGGATGTCGCGGGCGTCCCGCTTCGCATCACCCACGCTCCAGAGCAGGATCCCTTCCGAGACGCGACCGAGCTCTCCCTGCGCTTTTCACGCGCAGGAGTGCTGGAGCGTCAGCAGAGCTTCCCCGCGGATACGCAGAGCCTCGACCTCGGCGTCTTGGCCTTCGGTGAGGATCTGCAGATCGAACTGGTGGTGCTGGCTGGAGAGTTCGAGATCGCCCGCGGCGCGTCGTTTCCCTTCCGCGTGCAGCCCTCCTCGCCGCCTCCTCGCGTGGACGTTCACGTCGGCCGCCTCGAGCGCTTCACCGACGCGGGCGTGGAGCCCTTGGACGGTCCGGTCATGGGCTCGAGCGCGGGTCCCTCGGGCGCGCTGGTGGCGACCGCCAAGGGCACCCTCTACCGCTACGACGCCCACGCGCCGGCGGACGGTCGCCCGCAGCTCACGCGCCTCGCGGCCTACGTCGAGCTCGCGGGCGCGTCCTGGCTCGCCCTCGCAGACGGCGGGCTGCTGGCTGTCGGTGGCGATCTAGGTCGCGCGCGTCGCTTCGGTCCCGACGGCGAGCTGGTGGTGGACGTGCGCTCGGTCGAGCTCGACGATCAACGCCGTGGAGCGACGCTGGTCTCGGTCGACGGGGCGGCCATCGCCCTGGGCGGCTCTCCCCTGGAGTTTGGCGGCATGACCACCCACGCCACGCGCATCGTGCCGCTGCCGGATGGAGGTCTCGACGTCGTGGCGCTGCCCGCCCTCGCCTGCCCCACGCGTGACGGGGCCGCATCACGCGTCTCCATCCCTTCGGTCTCTGGCGGCGCGACGGAGCGAATCGCGCTGGTCTGCGGAGACGCCCTGCGAGAGAGTCGGCTGCTGGTCTTCGACCCGTCGGGAGCGTCCGCGTCGATGGAGACCGTGCTCCCGGGGGATCTGCGCGCTGCCGCCATGGCGCCCCTCGGAGTCGGCCTGCTCTTGGTCGCGGGCGGTCGAGATCCCGAGGGCGTGCCCAGCGACGCGGTCCACGTGTTGGCCCTCGGTGACGGCTCGAGCTCCGAGATCGCCGGTGGATCACGCCCGCTCTTCGGGGGACGCGCGGGAGCGGCCGCGAGCGTGCTCTCCCCGGGACGCGTGCTGCTCGTCGGCGGCCGTGACGCCCTCGAGCGACCGCTCGCCAGCGCGGAGGTGGTCACCTTCCCCGGCAGGGTCGTGCTCACCGGCGACACACCGATGCCCATGGCCTCTCCGCACGTAATCGAGCTCGCGGATGGCACCCTCTTGGCCGTCGACGCCTCGGGCATGGCGCAGTACGTGCCGCGACGCTGAGGTCGAAGGTCGCCTTTCAGCCCGAGGCAGGCTTCGGCTTCAGGCCGTGTTTTTCCATGCGGTAGATCAGGGCGCGTCGGCTGATCCCGAGGCGGCGCGCCGCGGCGCTCTGGTTGCCGCCGCAGGCCTCGAGGGCGCTCTTGATGCGCGCCTTCTCCACGTCCTCGAGGTGGGCGTCGAGTCTGCCCTGCGCTCTGCCGGGCCCCGGCGTCGAGAGCCCTGGTAGATCGGCCAAGGTCACCTGCCGTCCGTCTCCGAGCGCGAGGGCGCCCTCCATCAGGTTCTTCAGCTCTCGGATGTTGCCGTCGAAGCGATGCACACGCAGGGCTCGCAGCACGCTGTCCGCGATCTTGACGTCGACCCCGGCCGAGGCCCTCAGGAAGCGCTTGGCCAAGAACTCGATGTCATCGGGCCGCTCGCGCAGGGGCGGGATCGTCACCCGCAGCACCGCCAGGCGGTAGAGCAGATCCTTGCGAAAGCGGCCGTGCTCCACCTCCTGCTCCAGGTCGCGATGGGTCGCGGCCAGGATGCGCACGTCGACGTCCAGCTCCTCCGTGCCACCGACACGTTGCACCTTTCGCTCCTCGAGCACACGCAGCAGCCGGGCCTGCATCGCGGGAGAGAGTTCGCCTACCTCGTCGAGCAGCAGCGTGCCTCCGGAGGCCGCCTCGAACACGCCGCTGTGGCGTGCGTGCGCTCCCGTGAAGGAACCCCGCTCGTGCCCGAAGAGCGTGGACTCCGCCAGGGACTCGCCGATGGCCGCGCAATTGATCGCGAGGAAGGGCCCCTCACGGCGTGGGCTCACCGCGTGGATGTGGCGCGCCAGGACCTCTTTGCCCACACCCGTCTCACCGATCAGCAACAAGGTGACATCGCGTGTCGCGGCGCGCTCCGCGATGGCTAGCGCGCGCTGCATGGAGGGATCGATGCTCAGATCGTGATCGACGGTGGGCGGCTCGGGATCCGTGTCCACGAGGATCCTGAGCCGGGCGTTCCCGATGCGAATTTCATCGCTCGGTCCCACGGTCATGGTGCCTTCGATCGGGGCGCCGTTGACCCGCGTCCCATTCTTGCTGCCCTTGTCCCTCAGCTCGAAGCGCGCGCCCCCATCCCAGCGCAGAGTCGCCTGCAGTCGACTCACGCCCGGATCGTCGAGCAGCGCGTGGCACGAGCGACTGCGGCCGATGGAGAGCTCTTGGTTTGCGGGGATCGGCACGAGCTCGCGCCTGCCCGCGCTGACGACGGCCAGAAACGCTTCGCGCTGCGGAGGTCCGCCTCGCACGGGCCAGTCGATGGTGGTCTCTTCCCGAGCTGCGTTCGGCACGATGCCTCCATGGTGATTCAACTCGCGGCGGATGTCAGCCTCCTTGCCAGATCGGTGCCGACCTGCGCTTGGCACGGGGGTTGCGATCACATGGGATCGTACAAGACGATGAGCCGAACAGGAGACAACCAGGTAGGGTGCAGCGCTGCAGCGCGCGAGCGTCGCGGAGTGTCACATCGGTCCATGCGTGTCATGCTGTGCATTGTGCGTGCCGCTCTCGTCCTCGTCATCTCGCTGGTCGCCGCCTGCCGTCCCACGGCCCCTCCGGTGAGCGACGCCGCCACGGACGCGGACCACGATCGAGACGGTGACGTGGACGAGGACGCGGGCATCCACCCCGACGCCCACGTGCCGGGCGCGGGCGCCCTGCGCCTCGTCCTGAGGGTGCGCGTCGCGGGACGCGTGGTCGAGGAGCCCGGCGAGGTAGAGGTGACCTTGGGGCGTCTTCAGCGCTTCGATCTGGGTGTGGCGCGCCTCGCCTTCGAAGGCGATCGCCCTGGAGATCCAGAGCTTCTGGAGGCTGGGCGGCTCTCCCCGCTGGCTGGCGAGCGTGGGGCGACGGTGGCGCCCGCTGCGCCCGGGCTGTACTCGGGCGTGGAGCTGTCACTGAACCGTGGAGCGTGGGGACGCGCGCTGGACATCGAGGTCTCTCGACCCGTCGAGCCCTACCGCGTCCAAGTGGACGAGCCGCTGGAGCTGGAGATTCGCTGCATGGGTGGCAGCATCGATCTGGGTGTGGGCGAACATCTCGAGGTGCCCCTCTACGTCGAGGCGGACGAGCTGGACGAAGAGCTCGCCGAAGTGCCCCTGGCGGATCTGCCGGTGGCGCTGATGGATAAGTTCGTCCTAGCTTGCGACGAGGCGCAGCCCTACTGAGCCTGACGCCGCCGTCCCGCGCCGTCCCGCGGCCAGACCTGATTGGCGAGTGAGGGTGGCGGCGCGAGCTTGAGTCCTGGGACGTAGGCGGTTGCTCCTTCGGCTCGGGTGCGTCGTTGCGGGT
>JAADHO010000297.1 GCA_013151775.1 Deltaproteobacteria bacterium
GGTCTACTCTCGAGATCCGGCGCGACGCCGCGGCCGCTTCCGTCCCGACGGGACGCTGATCCCTCGGCGCTGAGAGTTTGCCGCGGCGGAGCAGACTCGCTTCGTCTCAGCGTGCGCAGCCCGTGGCCAGCTCTCGAACCTTCTCGGCCAGCGCGCGACACGCCTCGTCTGCGCTCGACGCGGCCTCGACCACGCGCACCACGGCGGAGCCCACCACGACTCCGTCGCAGCGCCGCGCCGCTACCCGCACGTCCTCGGCGCTGCGGATGCCGAAGCCCAAGGCCACGGGCTTGCCCGTACGCTCGCCCACGCGCGCGGCCTGCTCGGCGGCTCCCTCGAGCTCGGGCGCGTCCGAGCCCGTGACGCCCGTCATGGAGACGCAGTAGAGGAAGCTGGTCGCCAGTGCCGCCGCGGCGTCCACCCGCACCTGGGTGCTCGTGGGCGCGACCAGGGGAACCCAATCGAGGCCACGCGCCAGAGCCGCGTCGCGCAGGCTCGCGCACTCCTCTGGCGGCAGGTCCACGACCAAGAGGCCGTCCACGCCCGCTTCCTTGGCGTCGCGCGCGAGTTGCTCCTCGCCGTAGCTGAGGATCGGGTTCACATAGCCGAAGAGCACGATCGGGACCTGACTCTTCTTCCGCACCCGCCGCACCACCTCGAGCACGCCGGCGAGCGTGGCGCCGGCCGCGAGGGCGCGTTGGCTGGCGCGCTGAATGGTCGGTCCGTCCGCTGTCGGATCGCTGAAGGGCACGCCCAGCTCGACTACGTCGGCGCCTGCCTCGGTGGCGGCGAGCACCAAGTCGGCCGTGAGCTCGAGCGTGGGGTCTCCCGCGCAGAGGTAGATGACGAGCGCCGCGCGCTCTCGAGCGGCGGCCTTCTCGAAGGCGTCGTGGATGCGGCTCATGAGGCTGCTCCGCGCTCGGCCAGTGCGTGTTGCACGCTGGCGAGATCCTTGTCTCCTCGACCCGAGAGGTTCAAGAGCACGAGGCTCGCCTCGGGCGCGACGTCGCGCAGCTTCCGCAGGCCCGCCACGGCGTGGCTCGACTCGAGCGCCGGCAAGATGCCCTCCGTACGCGTCAAGAGCTCGAAGGCTGCGAGGGCCTCTGCGTCCGTCACCGACAGGTAGCGCGCGCGTCCCGACTCCATCAGCTGTGCGTGCTCGGGGCCGACGCCCGGGTAGTCGAGCCCCGCGCTGATCGAGTGGGCCTCGAGGATCTGACCATCGTCGGTCTGCAGCACATAGCTCTTCGAACCGTGCAGCACGCCCACGCGCCCCTCGGTCAGAGTCGCCGCGTGCTTGCCCGTCTCGATGCCCTCACCCGCGGCCTCCACTCCGACGAGCGCGACCTCGTCGTCGAGGAAGGCGGAGAAGATGCCCATGGCGTTGGAGCCGCCGCCGACGCAGGCGACCACGGCGTCCGGCAGCCGTCCCTTGCGCTTCAGGAATTGAGCGCGCGCCTCGACGCCGATCACCGCTTGAAAGTCACGCACGATGCTCGGATAGGGGTGGGGCCCCGCCACGGATCCGACGCAGTAGGCCGTCGTGCGCACGTTCGTCACCCAATCGCGGAGCGCCTCGTTCATGGCGTCCTTGAGCGTGCGTGAGCCCGCCTCGACGGGGTGGACCTGCGCGCCGAGCATGTGCATGCGCTCGACGTTTGGCGCCTGCCGGCGCACGTCCTCGGCGCCCATGTAGACCTCGCAGGGCAGGTCCATCAGCGCGCACGCGGTCGCCGTGGCCACGCCATGCTGTCCGGCGCCGGTCTCGGCGATCACCCGTATCTTGCCCATGCGCTTGGCGAGCAGCACCTGCCCCAAGGTGTTGTTCACCTTGTGCGCGCCGGTGTGGCAGAGGTCCTCGCGCTTGAGCCAGACCTCGAGGCCGACCGCGTCGGAGAGCCTGCGCGCGGGATAGATGGGCGTCGGTCGTCCCACGTAGTCCGTCAGCAGGGCGGCGAGCTCGGCCTCGAAGTCGGCGTCGGCCCGCGCTTCGCCATACGCCTGCGTGAGCTCTTCGAGGGCGGGCATCAGAGTCTCGGCGACGTAGCGCCCACCGAAGGGCCCGTAGCGCCCGGCTGTCGACTGACTGGTCATAGGCATGCAGCGCACATGGCACGGCGTCGGCATCGCAGCAAGAGTCAGAGTCGCCTGCAGCGCAGGATCAAGTCGCGCCGCGCACGGCGGATACGAAGGCCTCGAGGCGAGCCCAATCCTTGCGACCCGGAGCGCTCTCCACGCCGCTCGCCGTGTCTACGCGGATCGGCCGCACGTGCTGGATGGCCTCTCGAACGTTGTCCGGTGTCAAGCCACCCGCAAGGGTGAGTAGGCGCATGCGCGCGAGCGTCGCCGCCAGATCCCAATCGCAGGTCGTCCCCGTGCCACCGACGACTCCAGGCACGTGGGCGTCGAGCAGGAGGTCGCCTCCCCCGTAGCGCGCTGCCTGCTCGAGCACCTCGGGCCCCGTCGCCCGCAGCGCCTTGAAGGCGTGGGGGAGCATGGCCTCGAGCGTCCCAGGCGACTCGTCGCCGTGGAGCTGGGCCATGTGCACTCCCGTCTGCTGGAGCGTGCGTCGCATCTCCTCGACGCTGGCGTCCACGAAGACCCCGACGATTCGCACCTGGGTGTCCAAGGCGTCTACGATTCGGCGTGCCTCCAGCGGATCGCAGCGGCGCTTCGAGCCTCGCCAAAAATTCAGGCCCAGCCACTCGACGCCGAGCTCCACGCAAGCGCGCGCGTCCTCGAGCCGAGTGATGCCGCAGATCTTGATCGCCACCACGCCACAGTCCTAGCAGCCCGCCTTACCGCGGGCATGTAGACGCTCGTTCTCCTGGCTTCTCTTGGCTCGTGAGCCATCCCTAGTCCGAGGTGAAGTGAGTTCGATCACGGCCAATAATTCTACTGGCGCTTGCGGCTCGCGGGTTCATTCTTCCGACACCGACCGACCGCACTCGAAGTGCACCATCACGTAGCAAGTTGCTCGAAGGAGCACCATGGACATGACAGCGACGGACTCGAACGAAGCAAGCGGCGAGGGACAGACAGTCACTCGTGAAGAACTGGACTCGGTGGTGATCCGATTCGCGGGCGATTCCGGTGACGGCATGCAGCTGACGGGCAGCCAGTTCGGCGCCACCAGCGCGCTGATGGGAAACGACCTTTCGACCTTCCCGGATTACCCCGCCGAGATCCGCGCTCCCGCAGGCACGACCTACGGTGTCAGCGGTTTTCAGGTGCACTTCGCCTCCAAGGACGTGCGCACTCCCGGCGACGCGCCGGACGTGCTCGTGGCCATGAACCCCGCGGCGTTGATGGTGAACCTGCCGCAGCTCAAGCCCCACGGCGTGTTGGTGATCAACACAGACGCTTTCACCAAGGCCAACCTGAAGAAGGCGGGCTACGAGGCGAATCCCCTCGAGGACCACTCCCTCGACGCCTATCGACTGCTCGCGGTGGA
Organism: Deltaproteobacteria bacterium; assembly: GCA_013151775.1. Lineage (GTDB taxonomy): Bacteria > Myxococcota_A > Polyangia > Polyangiales > Houyiibacteriaceae > JAADHO01. The sequence continues at coordinate 3,455 of JAADHO010000297.1, forward strand.
TATCACCAAGCGCACGCTCGAGGCGGTGCGTCCCCACGGACTCTCGAGCAAGAATGGCGCGCGCTGCAAGAACGTCTGGACCCTGGGCCTGCTCTACTGGCTCTTCGATCGCGATCCAGCGCCGACGACCCAATGGCTCGAGACCAAGTTCAAGAAGAAGCCCGACATCGCCGAGGCGAACAAGGCGGCTCTTCGCGCGGGTCACATCTTCGCCGAGAACACCGCGCTGCCCAACGGCATTCACCCGTACACGGTGCCGAAGGCGGAGCTGCCCAAGGGGACCTACCGAAGCATCGACGGCAACACGGCCGCGGCCTATGGCGTCGTGATGGGCGCCAAGCTCGCGGGCCTGCCCGTGATGTATGGCTCCTACCCCATCACCCCCGCGTCCGCGCTGCTCCATCACCTGGCCAAGCTGAAGCACATGGACGTGACCACCTTCCAAGCGGAGGACGAGATCGCCGCCGTGTGTTCCGCCATCGGCGCCTCCTTCGGTGGAGCCCTCGGTGTCACGGGCACCTCGGGTCCCGGGCTCGCGCTGAAGACGGAAGCCGTGGGGCTCGCCATCGGCGCGGAGCTGCCGCTGGTGATCGTCGACGTGCAGCGTGGTGGTCCCTCCACGGGTCTGCCCACCAAGACGGAGCAGTCCGACCTGCTCTTCGCCATCTACGGTCGCAACGGCGACGCGCCCCTGCCCGTGTTGGCGGCCGCGACTCCAGGCGACTGCTTCCACATGGCGGTCGAGGCGGTGCGCATCGCCACGCAGTTCATGACGCCGGTCATCCTGCTCACGGATGGCTATCTCGCCAACGGCGCCGAGCCCTGGAAGATCCCGGATCTCGACGCCTACGAGCCCTTCCCGGTGACGTTCCAGACCGAGACCGAGAACTTCCAGCCCTTCGCCCACGATCCCGAGACCGGCATTCGCCGCTGGGTGAAGGCGGGCACACCGGGGCTGATGTACCGCACGGGCGGCCTCGAGAAGGCCGACGGGCCGGGCAACATCTCGTACGATCCAGACAACCATCAGGCCATGACCACGATGCGCGCCGACAAGATCGCGCGAGTCGCGGACAGCATCCCCGAGGCGGTCATCGAGCAAGGGGAGGCCACCGGAGAGCTCGTCTATGTCGGCTGGGGTTCGACCCACGGCGCCATCACTCAGGCGGTCGGTCAGCTCCTCGGAGAGGGCCACTCGGTCAGCCACATCCACCTGCGCTACATGAACCCGCTTCCCAAGGGCCTCGAGCGGCTGCTGCGCGGTTTCAAGCAGGTCGTCGTGCCCGAGATGAACAACGGCATGCTCGACAAGGTGCTGCGCGCCGAGTTCCTGATCGACGCCAAGGGCGTCAACAAGGTCAAGGGTCTGCCATTCCAGATCCACGAGCTCGTCGAGGACGCATATCAGCGTCTCGGCGTGAACCACGAGCACTCCAACGTCATCGCCATGGGAGCTGAATGATGAACGCCACGATCCCCGCCAATGCGTTGAAGAAGAAGGACTTCGCCTCGGATCAGGACGTCCGCTGGTGTCCGGGCTGCGGCGACTACGCCATCCTCTCGGGCGTTCAGAAGGCCATGGCCGAGGTCGGTGCGCCACCCCATCAGGTCGCCATCGTGTCGGGGATCGGCTGCTCGAGCCGCTTCCCCTACTACATGGGCACCTACGGTTTCCACAGCATTCACGGTCGCGCTCCCGCCATCGCCACCGGCGTCAAGCTCGCCAACCCCGAGCTACACGTCTGGGTGATCACGGGTGACGGAGATGGTTTCTCCATCGGCGGCAACCACATGCTGCACGTTCTCAGGCGCAACGTGGACCTGAACATCATCCTGTTCAACAACGAGATCTACGGTCTCACCAAGGGGCAGTACTCGCCGACCACGGAGATCGGTCACGTCACGCCCTCGTCGCCCTACGGCTCCATCGACCAGCCGGTCATCCCCGCGCGCTTCGCCCTAGGCGCTGGCGCCGGCTTCGTCGCCCGAGGCTATGACGTGGCCAAGGAGCTCTCCGCGCTCTTCGTGGAGGCTCACGCTCATCAGGGCGCGTCCTTCGTGGAGGTGCTCCAGAACTGCGTGGTCTTCAACGACGGCATCTTCGAGGAGGTGGCGAACAAGAAGACCGGCTCGGACCACCACATCTGGGTGAAGAACGGCGAGCCGATGATCTTCGGCAAGGCCCAGGACAAGGGCATTCGCGTCAGCCCCAAGACCGGTCATCTCGAGGTCGTTGCGCTGGGCGATGGCATCACCGAGGACGACCTCTGTCGCCACGACGAGACCAACGTCGAGCGCGCCTGGGACCTGGCCCACATGGAGGGCGGCCTCACCGCCTTCGGTGTGCTCTACCGCGTGCCCGGAGTCGCCTACGATGCCGCCGTGCGTCAGCAGCTCGCGGACGTGAAGGCCCAGAAGGGCAACCTCACCATGGAGGAGTTGCTGCGCCAGGGCCACACCTGGGACGTCTGACCCCTCCGCGCGCCCAGTCACGGCCGCAGTGCGGCTTACCTTCTCGCTTCCTCGGTCGCGGTACGAATGTACCGCTCGGTCGGTCGCTGCGAGGGCGCTCGCCCATCGCCCGCGTGGACGCGCGGATCCGCAGTGCGTCCGCAGTGCGGCTTACCTTCTCGCTTCCTCGGTCGCGGTACGAACGTACCGCTCGGTCGGTCGCTGCGAGGGCGCTCGCCCATCGCCCGCGTCTGGACGCGCGGATCCGCAGTGCGTCCGCAGTGCGGCTTACCTTCTCGCTTCCTCGGTCGCGGTACGAAAATGTACCGCTCGGTCGGTCGCTGCGAGGGCGCTCGCCCATCGCCCGCGTCTGGACGCGCGGATCCGCAGTGCGGCCGCTGGGCGGGGGGCCGCGGCCGCATCGCGGCCTGATGAGACATGCGCTCGTCGCCAAGGAAAGCCGGCCCCTACGGCAGGGCCAGAACCTCCGCGCCCGCGAGCCCGCCGTGCATGGCGCGTGCGCTGCCCACGAACTCACCCCTCGTGCCGAAATCCGTCTCAGCCAACTCCACGTTGGCGATCGCGCTGGTCGTGACCTTGTCGCTGCCGAACACACCTCGCCCAGCACTGAAATAGGCGTTGCCTTCGAAGAGGGGCGGTGAAGGTGGCATGCCACCTAGGAATCGGAAGGCGTCCTGCTGGCTGATGACCGTGTTGCGATAGACATAGGTGTTGGTGGCGGCGGGGGTGTTACTCGAACCGTTGATCGAGATGGCGGCTGAGACCCCCATGCCATCGAAGATCGCGGTATTCCAGCAGAGTTCTTGGTTCGCTGCTGAATCCAAGGTGATCTGGTTGTAATTCGTGATGGCGCTGGAGGCTCCACCTTGGAAAAAGTTATTCCGCACGGTGAGGTTGTTGGTGTCGTCCTTGGCGTTGAGGAAATTCGAGCCATTGTTCGCCGGCATGTTCACGCCGACGGCACGATTTCCTTCGAGGAGCACGTGGTTCGAGTCGAAAGTCACGATGAGCTGGGTCTTGGCTCCCGAGCCTAGGCGGCAGCCGATGACGGCGATGTTCTCATGATAGCCGCCATCACTCATGAAGGTGATGGCGCCTGGGTTGTCGCGGGGGTCGGTGCCTGCCGTGTTGCTGTCGAACGAGCAGTCCCAAAACGTCATCCTGCTCTGCCGGCGGGTGATGTTGAACAGCCGGTTGTTCCGAAGGTCCGCCCGCGAGCCCACGAAGTCGATCCCGGTCGCGAGGAAATCCGAGGCGCCAAACCGCGGGATGCTCGTACGGAAGTGCCCTCGGGACATGTCGAAGGTTACAGACTCCCCCGGAAAACCGACGAGAGCGTTGGGGGTGCGGGTACGGTCCAGGATGGGGCTCGGGGCATCGGCGGTGGCGAACACTTCGTAGGTGCCCTCGCGAAAGACGGCGATCCGCCCGGCGAAGGAGCGGTTCCAGAGCCCGGCGAAGGTCGCGAGGGGGTGGTCGATATCGCCCGCGGCTGTGTCGTCGCCCGCGGTGGCGTCAACGAAGACGAAGGCGTCGTCATCGGTCACCACCTGCCAACTGAACTCCGTGGTCGCCCCCGACTGGTCGGTGACTCGCACCGAGAAGTCGTGGGTGCCTGTCACGGGATCCCATTCGATGACTCCGTAGTCTGGCGTCGGGGTGTGCAGCAGTAACCGTTCACCCCCAGGGTTGAGCGCCACGTCCGACCGTGCGACTCGTCGGACATGACGAATCTGGACATCGCGACGCTCGAAGCCTCCGTGGAGGCTCTCATCCAGCAGCAAGTGGCGGCCTATGAAGCGCAGCTCCGAGAAGCACTCGGGCGCAAGCTCTCCGGCGGGCAGAGCAAGAAACGCAAGACGTCCAAGTCGGGCTCATCACGCCGGAGCAGGACCACCGGGCCTCGCCGGACGCCGGAGCAAGTAGAGGCGCTCGCGACACGCTTGTTGGCGGCGGTAGAGTCCACGCCGGGCGAGACGATGACGACTCTCGCGGCGCGCGTCGGTGTG
>JAADHO010000035.1 GCA_013151775.1 Deltaproteobacteria bacterium
CGTCGCGGCCTCCGGCGCAGCCACGGGTGCCGGCGCTGCGGCCTCGGGTCGTTCGGGTGCAGACGGCCGCTCCACGGGAGCGCGCGCGACGACGGGCTCCGGCGCAGCCACGGGTGCCGGCTTGGGCTTCGCCCGACGCCTGACCACGGTCGGACGAATGTGCTCCTCCACCACGGCGCCAGCGCGCTGCTTGTCGATCGAACGCTTCACTCGGTTGACCTCGAGTGGATCCAGCACGCTCATGCGGTTGCGCACCTGAATGCCCAGCGCCGCCATGCGCTGCATGAGCTCACGGTGGTCGAGACCCAATTCTCGGGCCACTTCGTAGACCCGTACCTTGCTCATGCGTCCTCCGCGAATCGATTCATGCCGTCCAACGATGCGATGCTGTCGGTCGCGTCGCGGAGAGCCTCCGCCATGCCCTCGTCTCGGACGCCCATGATGGCGACCTCAGCGCGACCGAAGAACTTCCCCAACTGAGCCCGCTCACCCCAGACCACAGCGGCGATACCCGCCGCCTCCGCGAGCGCCAAGAGCTCCGCGCGCCGCCCGCGTGCGTCCGAGGCGATGGCGAGCAGGTGCAGGCTTCGCGTGCCGATGGCGTCGGCCACCGCGTCCGTGCCGATCACCAGCTGACCCGACCTGCGTGCCGCCAGAAGCAGCCCCGCGACCCGCGCCTCGTACTGCGCACGCAGGCCCTCGAGCAGCTCGTCGACCCCCGCGCTGGCCCCGAGCGCGCGCTTCAGAGCGCCGCGACGCACGGCCACCTCGATGCATTTCACCCGCGGATGCACGGAGGCGCCACGCCCCGGCAAGCGGCGTCGAAGGTCCACCACCACTCCCCCCTGGGAAGAGACGCCTTCCGGGAACACGCCATCGGGCACACGAACGACTCGCGCCAATGCGTCACGTCGATCGCGCTGGCGGCAACCAATGCACATACGCATGGACGCCCGCCGCTCACCTGTCGCCTGTTGATCGTCGAGGGGCACTAGGAGATCAGCCTTCCTGCTCCGGCTCACCAGCAGCGGCGGTCGCGTCCGGCTCGGACGCTTCCGCATCACCGGACTCGGTCGCCGCATCACCGGACTCGGTCGCTTCCGCGTCACTCGCCTCCGCCGCTTCGGCAGCCTCCTTGGCCTCCGCAGCGGCCTTGACCTCCGCCTCCGCCTTGAGCGCCGCGAGCGCCTTCCGAATGTCCGCTGCGACCGGGGGCCAATCGTGCTCGATGAAGCGTTTGGCTCCCTCGCAGATGGTGCGGGCCTTGGCCTGATCCACGCGGGCTCGCGTGGCGAGTCGATCCGCGTCGGGCTCCTTCAGCAGGGCCTCGGGCGATCCATATCCGGCCTTCTCGAGCAGGTCGAGGAGCCGCTCCGTGACCCCCGGGACCCACGAGAGTCGCTCGCGATCGCTCGGCATGTCGACGCGCGTCCGGGCGGCGTCGAGGCGCTCGAGGCGATCCTCCTCGGCGGCGTCCTGAGCACGCTGACGTACCCAGGCGATGCGCTCCTTTCCGATGCTCTCGATCTCCGACAGCTCCTCGTCGCTGGCCTCGACGACCTCGTCGAGACCGCGGAAACCCATGCGATAGAGGTCCTTGGCCACGCCCTCTTCACCGTCGATGCGAGCGAGCCGGCGCAGGGCTTCGTCCTCAAGCTGGCGGAAGCGCGACTCGCTGACGATGTCGAGGCGCCAGCCCGTGAGCTGGGAGGCCAGGCGTACGTTCTGACCGCGACGGCCGATCGCCAAGGAGAGCTTCGCGTCGGGCACGACCAGCTCCATGGTGGCGTGGCTCTCGTCGATCACGACCCGAACCACCTCCGCGGGAGCGATGGCGTTGCACACGAAGCGCGCTGGATCCCGATCGAAGGGCACGATGTCGATCTTCTCGCCGCGCAGTTCCTGCACGACGGCCTGTACGCGAGAGCCCTTCATGCCCACGCAGGCGCCCACCGGATCGACGTCCGAATCGCGACTGCTGACGGCGATCTTGGAGCGCGCCCCGGGCTCACGTCCGGCGGCGACGATGCGCACGATGCCCTCGTAGATCTCGGGCACTTCCATCTCGAAGAGCTTCACGAGCAGACCCACATCCGTGCGCGAGAGCACGATCTGAGGCCCGCGGGCCTCGCGGTCGATCTTCTTCAGCAGCGCGACGATACGGTCCCCGGGGCGGTAGCTCTCACGCGGGGTTTGCTCGCGCGAGGGCAGGATCGCCTCGATGCCCTGCCCGAGGTCGACGATGATGCTCGAGCCGCGCTCGAAGCGCCGCACGACGCCGGTGATGATCTCGCCGAGACGATCCTTGAAGTCGTTGTAGATGCGCTCGCGTTCGGCGTCGCGCACACGCTGAATGATCACCTGCTTGGCGGTCTGCGCGGCGATCCGCCCAAAACCGTTTCGAGCTTGTTGAATTCCCAAAAGCTCGCCGAATTCCTTGTCCTGCTGACGCGCACGCTCCGCATCGCTGGGCATGTAGAAGATCTGGAATCCCAGCTCTTCACCCTCGTCAGCCTCGAGCCCATGCCGGGCCGCGTCTTCGAGGGAGACCTCCGAATCGGGGTTATCCACGTCCTGAACGACCGTCATGTACTGAAACAGGTCAACGGAGCCGCTCTCGACGTTGAAGCGAGCCTCGAGCTCCCGATCGACGCCGAAGGTGCGCTTCGCCGCGGTGAGGATGGCCTGCTCGGTCGCCTCGACCAGGATCTTGGGATCGATACCCTTCTCCTGGCTGACCTGCTCGATGACGTGGTGGAGTGAAAGCGTGCCCTGCGGCATGGGATTCGCCTTTGATAGAGGGAAAGCGGACGAGAGATAGAGGGAAAGCGGACGAGAGATAGAGGGCGGTTCTAGACGAGAGTAGGAAGTTTGAAGAAGACGTGGCCGAAAGCCGACCGAGCGCGCAGCATCATGCCTCGACGACGAGGTGGGCTCGCGTGATGAGGTCCCACGGGATCGCGGCCATGTCCCCGTCCTGATCGACGCGAACTTCGTCCTCGACGAGGCCGAGGAGGGTGCCTTGGAAGTGTCGCTGTCCGCCCACGGGGAGCTGAGTGCGTACGCTCACCGGACGACCCGCGAAGCGCTCGAAATCTGCACGTCGCACCAGAGGACGCTCGGGACCGGGGGAGCTGACCTCGAGCCGGTAGTGCCCGCTCAATAGATCGTCTCGCACGTCGAGAGCCGCCGAGGCGTCTCGACTAACGGCCGAGCAGTCTTGGAGAGAGATGGTGCTGCCCAGAGCGCCTTCGGGGCGTGGGCGGTCGAGGATCACCCGCAGCACAGCACCCGCGGGCTCACGAAGCTTGCGCACGTCGACCAGCTCCACGCCGTGGGCGTGGCAGATGGGCGCGAGCAATTCTTCGAGTGGGGTTCCGAGGGCGGTATCCATGAGTTCTCTAATGATTTCGGCGCGACATCGCCGAACCAAGGCTCGCCCGAGAGACAAAAAAGGGCGGGCCGAGAGACCCACCCGAACGGTCAACCGACGAGTTGGACGGCTCTACTAGCACAGCGCTTGGTAGCCAGCAAGCACGGGCTGACCAGCATCCGGTGGCGAGTCCAGCGGACCTGCGGAAGCGGCGCGGGACGGCTACTCGGTGGAGCCGGCGAGGCTCGTCAGCTCGTCGTGATAGCGGTCCGCGTAGTACGTGAGCACGTCCACCGCGTCGCGAAATTCCGACGCATCCAATTCGGCCGTCGGGTACTCCACCGAGAGCACGACGTCGAGGTCGTCGTCGATGGAGAACTTGGCCATCAGCAAGCTGTGGTTGAGCTCGAGCAGGCGCCGATAGAGCCGCGCGCCCGCCTGCTTCGACTCGGGGGAGCGCGCGAAGGGGACGACGGCGAAGTTCAAGAACCCTCCCCGGTCGAGATGGATCAGGAAGGGAAAGGAGCCGCCCATGCCCTGGGCGCGGCTGCGCCAAGTGGAGTCGCCGATGCGCTCGCAGGGCCAATCTTCCGAGCGCAGGAGGGACTCGACGGTATCGGAGTCGACGCGGAGATGCGTCATCGCGCGAACGGGGGGGCGAGGGGAGGACGCGCTCGGGGCAGGCCGCGTCTGGGCACACGCGCTCTCCTCGAGCGTGGAGCGGCGCGCCGCGGGCGTGGAGCAGCGCGCCGCGGGCGTGGAGCGGGATGGGCTACGCTGGGCGCGCCGTGGGGGCGAGGCGCGTAGGTGTCGCTGTGGGGAACGCCGGTGTGGAGATCTCCCACGGGATAGCCGGCGTGGCCGGCGGCGTCATAGGCGCTAGGGGGATCCCCATGCCCGGAAGCGCCTGCCCCGGCGTGACCCGACGACCCGGAGGCGCCCGGGTAGCCGTAGCTGGCGCCCGGATAGCCATAGCTGGCGCCCGGATAGCCATAGCTGGCGCCCGGATAGCCATAGCTGGTCGCGACGCTCGCGCAGCTCAGGTCCGGTGTCCAGGTCACGCGTCCATCCGAGTGCCGGAAGGTGCGCCCGCAACCGACGGTGGGAAAGGGGCCGGCACCGGACACGGGACCGTAGGTGATGGGGCCCGCGTCGAGGGCGCCGATGGGGATGGGCAGATAGAGCAGTGAGCCCCCGGGTCCGTAGGCCGTCGCCACCAACCAGGCCGGCGCAGCGACGTTCGCGGCGGCGGCGGGTCGAACGGCCAGGGCGGGCTCGACCCGACCTGGGATGTAGGTGCGCACTCCGCCGCGCAAGGCTCCAGCGAAGGCGTAGCGACCCTGGGCGTCCCGACGGTAGCGACCCTCGGGGGTGAAGGCATGGGAGTGGGGCCCGTGGATGCCGCAGTAGCCGCCGACGCTCGCCGGCAGCGGATGGACGCCCACATAGGAGTAGATTGTGCCGGCGTAGCCGAAGGCTGCGGGATCGCCCAGAAACACCATGACGCCGTCCACGTCCGCGAAGCTGTCGAGACCCACCGGCAGATCGTCATGCACGTGCACGCGCTCCTCGGCATGCCAGTTTCCTTCTAGATCGAGGGGATGGGGCAAGCGATAGGGGCGTACCTCCGCGCGCGCCACCGAGCCGGGCCAGAGCCCGATCAGGAGCGCGAGCGCGAGCGTGATGCGTAGAGGCATGATCTACAAAGTAGGACACCTGCGGGGACTTCTCAACCAGGCCGAGCTGGAGCGAGCCGGCTGTGGCGGGGGCACGCTCTCTGAAAAGCGCATCAGGGGTACGTTGACTTCGTCTCGGGGCCTCTGGTAACCGATTCTCCGCTCGCGCCCATGGGCGGCGCATTGGAGGGCGGTATGCGGACCACGGCTGGCTTCGGAACGACACTCTTGGCGACCCTCGTCGCCATCGCAGCGCTAGGATGCGGCGAGAGCCGAGAGGGCGCCTGGAACACGACGCCTAGCGCGTCGAGCGGCACCCCTGCGGAGACCACCTCTTCGCGCCACGATGAGCTCGTCGCCGCCGGAGAGGCGGCCTGGGCGCAGCGAGACGAGTCGGCCCAAGTGGACGCCGCCATCGAGCAATGGCAGGCCGCCGTCGACGCGGATCCCAGCGACCACCAGACCTGGGTGCGCCTCTCGCGGGCCCACTACTTCAAGTCCGACTGCCATCTGCGCTTCGAAGACAACTCGGAGGAGCCCTTCTTGACGAGCTTCGAGGCGGGCACCCAAGCCGCAGAGCACGCCCTGGTCGCGCTGAGCTCCGACTTCGGCGAGCGCATGCGCGCCGGGACGCGCATCGAGGAGGCGGTGGACACCTTGGACGCCTCGGCCGTGCCCGCCCTCTACTGGCGCTCGAGCAACCTCGGCAAGTGGGCATCGGCCAAGGGCTTCGCCACGCTGCTCTCCTACAAGGACGAGATCCGCGCCATCATGCAGCGCTGCCTAGACCTCGACCCGACCTACAACCACTACGGCCCGGACCGCTACTTCGGCGTGTTCTACGGGCGCGCGCCCTCCTTCGCGGGCGGAGACATCGAGCTCAGCCGCGAGCACTTCGAGACCTCGATGGAGCACGAGCCCAACTACTTCGCCACCCACGTGCTGATGGCGCAGGACTACGCCATCAAGGCCCAGGATCGCGC
>JAADHO010000080.1 GCA_013151775.1 Deltaproteobacteria bacterium
ACCGCCGCCCGCTGCGGCCGCGGTCATGGCCTCGTGGTACGCCCGCACGGCGTCGGGGTCGTTGTGCATCAGGCGCGTCACCGGCACGTCCGTGTTCGCGGCCTGCGCATTGGAGTTGGACACGGCTCTCGGCGTGGCCGGAGTCGGCGGTGCGCTTGGCGCTGGCGTCGGGTCGTCGCAGCCGGTCCACGGCAGAACACAAGCGAGGCAGATGGTCAGGGCGGCGTAGCGAATCATAGGGCCTCCGCCACCGTCACGGTCGTGCCCGCGGGCACGTCGTCTTCGGCCGGGCGTTCGTCGAAGCTGACGAGGGTGAAGCGGGTGAGGTTCTCGTTGCGCCAGAAGATCAAGCCGTGATCGGCCTCGAGCTCCACGCCTTGGATTTGAGCCTGACGCTCGAGATCCGCCTCGTGCCATACTTGGTGATCTACGTGCTCTTGATACCAGCGCGTGAGCTCTGCGGTGGAGCGGCTCGAGCGACTGTAGATCGTCAAGCGGTAGGGCTGCCCTTCCTCGTAGGACTGCAGCAGGCGCCGCCCCTCGGGAGGCCGGGGGAAATCCGCTAGCTCCGTCCCGGGCGCGTCCCCCTCCGCCGGCACCAGCGCCTCCACGTTCAGGTCGTCCGTGGAGCGCAGCGTCAGCAAGACCGTGCGATCACCGTGCCGCTCTCCGTAGACGTACTCGAAGCTGCCCAGGTTCGACATGTCGAGGGTCTGACCGAAGCTCTGGATGCGGCTCGTCAGGGAGGGGCCGTTGCTCAGGTGATCAGAGGGATGCAGGCAGATGGTATAGCCGCGACCGTTGGACGTCACGGGCTCGCCGAGCTCTTGGCGAGTCGGGCAGTCGGCGAGCGAGTCCCGGAGCGCGTCGTTCAGCGGCTCGTCCGCCATGCGGGTGCTGAGCGTCAGGCGCTGCCCGTTGAGCACGAGGATGCGTTCTTCTGCCGAGTCCGGAAACTCTTGATCCACCAAACGTGTGAGCATGCCGGCGTTGGAGAGCCGAGGTCCCAGGGGCCCGAGGGCGTCGTGGAGGTCGCTGCGCAGACGCAGGAGGGTGAGGACCACCAGCACGGCCAAGCCCAGCAGCACCCACAGGGAGCGCATGAACATCTTGCGCAAGATGGCCGAGCCGCGGGCCCACCAGCGCCCGGCGCCCGCTTGGGGCGGCGTGGCCTCGGGGCACTCTCCAGCGTCGGCGCAGGCGCTCACAGACCTGCTCTATTCCAAGCCAGTTGGTTCCAGAGCGAGAAATTCCACGTCCCGACGCTGAAGCCGGGCATCTTCAGGTCTTCCATGTTCTCGTCGCATGTGAGGGCGATGCGGTGGCCGTAGCGCGCGCTGCCGCCGATGGCGGAGGAGCGAGTCAGGGAAGCGGATTGGGTGTAGTTGCGGCGGTCAATCTTGAATGAGGCGATGGTGGGCGCGGTGATGCCGACGATCAGCAGGGGCTGCTTGCTCGCGAGTGTGAAGATGCTGGGGGCGATGGTGGCGATGCCACCGAGGCTCGCGACCCCCCAGGAGCCGAGATCGTCCTCCAACGTAGGCGAGGGCACGCTGTCGCTGTCGCACGAGGCCATGACGTTCGCCCAGCCGGCACCTCGGGTCTCCGAGCCCGCCTTGGCCGCCCTAGTGTAGCCATCGCGCACGAAGAGCGTGAGGCTGAAGACGAGGATCAGCGCGGGTAGTACGATGATCGACTCCATGTAGGCTGCGCCCTCGCGGCGCCTGTGGCGCGCCCGCGCCCTCGCGGAGGTGCTCGGTTCACGCCGGCTCTCAGTGGTAGTCATAGCTCGCTCCTTGGATCGGGAGGGTGCTCTCGGCGCGCAGCGCCACAAAGCGCTTGCCCAGCACCGCGAAGAGTATGGGGAAGCTCGGGTTTTTCGTGTACAGGAGCTCCCTGCGCGCGTCCCGTTGGGTCAGGAGGATGCGCAGCAGGTTGTGGCACATGATGTCCTTGGCGAGCGGGATCGAGCAGTTGTAGAGGTGCGTGACGCGTGTGGTGAGCTGCTGGCGCCTGCCGAAGCCGTCCCACATCATCTCGCTCGCTGGCGCCCCGGGCGTCCTGTAGAAGGTGACCGCCGTGGCGCCTTGGGCGTAGATCAGCCCCGACGCGACCCTCACCGCGCCGGCTTGGAAAGAGCGACCCACCGTGTTCTGTCCGGCCAGCCACCTCACGGAGGGAGAGATGGGGATCAGCGGGATGTAGGCTGCGGCTCGGATGGCGTTGAGGCGCGGACTGCCGTTGTCCGAACCGCCCGCGCTGAGCACAACGCCCAAGGCAGAAAAGCCATCGATCACCGAGTCGCTGTCGCTCGTCGTGTCGGGATCGAGGGTGTTGACGGCCTCACCCTCGTACTGTGACGGGTTGTCCGGCAACACGACCACGGCGGCGCGGGCCGCGCGCCCTGCGGCGTGCTGCACCGCGAACCGGCCCACATACAGCAAGCTGAGCTGAATCAGACACAGGAAGAACATCAGCATGATGGGAAATGTCACCAAGAACTCGACGTAGGCGGCGCCCTCTCGTCGGCGCCGAGCCCGCGATCTCCGGGAGGAGTGGGGACGACGCTCGGCAGGTCGCTCTCGAGCTTCTGATTTCGGTATTGACGTCGAGTTCATTGCATCCACTGCCGGCTATGGCGCGCGATGGCCACCAGGGTTCCAAACAACACGAAGGGTCCGAGGCGAATCTGTTCCGTCGGCCGTGCCTCGGGGACACGTCGCTTCTTCTCGGGCAAGAAGCGATTGATCGGGAAGTAGAGCGTGTCGACCAACGTGGCCCGGAGCCTGCCTTTGCGAGCCAAGACGAAGACGCCGAAGAAGGAGGCGGCGACCAGCGCGAAGAACTCGACCTCGAGACCCAGAGTCGGTCCGAGCAGCCCGCCGACGGCCGCGAAGAGTTTGAGATCGCCTCCGGGCATGCCCGCGGCTCGATAGGCGACGAGCGCCGGGATCCCGCAGACGAGGATCCCCGCGAGGCTCTCCGCAAAACCGAGTACGCCATGTACCAAGCCCCAATAGGCGGGGCCCACGATCAAGATGGGCAGGGTGAGCAAGTTCGGGATCTTCCCTGTCCGATGATCGATCAAGGCCGCGATCGCCGCGACGCTCACGGCGCAGGCTCGAGGGATGATGGTCTGGAGGGCGTTCTGCATCGGGTTCAGGTTCTGCGCGTCGTGAAGAGCGAGCTATTCATCGGGGGGAGTTCCAAAGGTCGTGTATTGCTCCGACGCGTCTCGCTTGACGGCCGTCTGCCACAGTGACCAACCGGCGATGCCCGCGACGGCGACCAAGGTGATGATGGTGATGTACTCGACGAAGGTGGCTCCACGTTGATCACGCAAGAGGCTGGGGCTGCTCCGCTCGTCACGGGGAGCTTTGGAGGCGCGTCTGCGGATGCCGAGGAAGCTCATGGGATGGGCACCGCGAGGAAGATCTGTGTCATCCGGAACGACTCCAGCAGCGGGACGCCGATCGCCATGACCGCCGCGGAGAAGCCGATGCCGACGAACAACGTCAACACGATGTACTCGACATAGACGGCGCCATCTTCGTCTCGCAGCAGAGCCTGGGCGCGAGGATCAATCTTCGACATCAAGCGTTCGAGCACGGCTGCGGCTCGGGACATGTTGCCTCCTTGGGTTGAACTGGATCGATGCGGCGTTCTCACGATATCCCCCATGTGCTCAGCGGTGTGCGCAGCCCGATAGCGACCATCGTGCCCACGAAGATCGGCGCACCCAAGCGGATGCGCGTCATCATCTCGGGCGTGATGCGCCGTCGCCACTTCTTGGGCAAGACAGGGTTCATGCCGACGTAGAAGGTGCTGCCGAGGGTGCGCAGGAGCTTGCCTCGAATGGCGAGCTGTAGGAGTGCGAAGATGCCCGCAGCGATCACCGCGTAGAACTCGGCCTCGATGCCGACGGCGACCCCTGTCACGGCGCCGATGGCGGCGAAGAGCTTGACGTCACCTCCGGCCATGCCGCCCTTTCGGAACGCGAGGTATGGCAGAAGCCCGCAGGCGAAGAGTCCGAACAAGGAGCCCGCGAGCCCGCTCCAGGAGAAGGCGACGCCATAGACCACGGGCGCGAGCAGCAGCGCGGGCAAGGTCAGCCAATTCGGGATGCGTTGGGAGCGCACGTCCGTGACCGCGGCGATCAGCGTGATCAGCGCCGCCACGGCGTAGGCGATCAGGGTCGCGAGAGGCATCTCGGTGGAGCTCTCCATCAGCTTCTGCACCTTCGGAGACGATCGGGCGCTCGCCTCCATAGCCGGGGCCCACCGGTCTGCGTCCCGGCGCCCGTCTGCTCCATCATCACCACAGTGTGCTCAGTATGTGGGAAGAGACCCTCGACCGGCAAGCCCGAGGGCGGTCATGTGTTGGAACCACGCCGCGCATCGTCGATGATAAAGCAGGTTGCGTGCCAGCTTCGAAGGCCAGATCTCCCGGTCTGTCTGGGGTTCATACTCCCCAGAGGGTCGAGCCCCTGATGTCTGGTGTCCCCACCCGAGCGCTCCGACCCCGATCACACGACGATTGGCTTTGGACCCGCCGGATCGACTAAGATGACAATCGATGACCTCGTCCACCGCACGCCAGATGGGGCGCTACGAGATGCTCTTTCGCATCGCGTCCGGAGGCATGGCCGAGGTGTGGGCGGCACGAGTGCGCGGCGAGGCGGGTTTTCAGAAGCTCGTCGCGATCAAGCGCATGTTGCCGAATCTGGCGGAAGACGAGGACTTCGTCTCGATGTTTCTCGACGAGGCGCGGGTGGCCGCCAACATCACGAGCCCCAACGTCGTGCAGACCCTCGACCTCGGCAGAGACGACGAGGGCGCGCTCTACATCGTGATGGAGCTAGTCGTCGGCGTGACCCTCGGGCGCGTGTTGAAGGCCGCAGCCAAGGCACGCCGTGTGGTCCCCCTGAGCATGGGAACGGAGCTCTTGGCGCAAGCGGCCCACGGGCTGCACGACGCCCACGAGGCCTCCACGCCGCTGGGCGAACACCTCGAGATCGTCCATCGTGACATCTCGCCTCAGAACATCCTCTTGGGCGTGGACGGTCGCGTGCGCATCACGGATTTCGGCGTCGCCAAGGCCGTGATGCGCATCACGCAGACGGACGCTGGACGCATCAAGGGCAAGTTCGCCTACTGCTCCCCAGAGCAGCTCACGAGTCCCACTCTCGATCGCCGCTCGGACGTGTTCAGCCTCGGCATCGTCGCTTGGGAGACGCTCTGTGGTCAGCGCCTCTTCAGCGCGGATCACCCGCTCGAGACCATGAAGCGCGTGCAGGAAATGCCGATCCCCGCGGTGACTCAGATCCGCACGCGCGTGCCCGAGAAGGTGAGCGATGTGGTCGCTTGGGCGCTCGAGCGCGACCCGGACAAGCGCCCCGACACGGCCGCGATCTTCGGCGACGCTCTGCGTGACGCGACGCGGGAGACGGAAGCCCTCCCCGACGCGCGCGCCCTGTCGGTCTTCGTCAAGGCGGCGGGCGGCAAGACGCTCCAGAAGATGCGCCAGAACATCCAGGAGACCCTCACCAGCGGATCCCTGCCCTATGTGACGGAGTCGCAGGAGGCGCAGCTGCCGACGCCGAGTCACTCGAGCGTGGTGTCGCGCTCGGGCATGACAGGCGACAGCGCCGCGGGTGTGCTGAGCTTGCTCGAGGAGCGCAGCAGCACCCAAACCGGAGACGACGACGCCCCGACGGTCGCGCGCGCCAGCCGACTCTCCCTCGAACCGGCCCTGCCGACTCCCGCGCCACCACAGCGAAAGCACACTGCGCTGTTGATCGCGTCGGCCGTCGTCTTGTTGGTCGCGGGTCTGGTGGCGGGAGTGATGATCTTCTCCAAGCCCTCCACGACGCGCGTCGTCCCGGCTCAGGCGCCAGCGACCGCGCCGCCCAGCGAGCCGGTCGCCGCCCCGCTGCCCACGACGACGCCCACCCCTGACGTCGCCGAGGTGCCCACCAACACGGCCGCCGCCGCGGTCGTCACGGCTCC
>JAADHO010000150.1 GCA_013151775.1 Deltaproteobacteria bacterium
AGCAGGCGCTCCAGATCTACGATCAACTCCGCAGCCCGCGCCCCGAGGGCGCGAATATCGAGGTCGGGCGCGCGCTCTTGCTGCATGAGCTCGGCCGCCCCGCCGAGGCCGAGCGCGCCTTCGCCCTAGCCGTGGCCCTTGCGCCCGGGCGCCGAGACCTGCGTCGCCGCCTCCGGGACTACCGACGCCTGCGGGCCGCGAATGCGGCGAGCGTTGCGCCCTGAGCCGCCACCGTGCGGCTAGCGCACCGACTCCTCGGTGGTGCCGACCTTGACGTCGTCGATGTCGTATTTCCACATCTCGGAGCTGTCCTCGCAGAACGCCCGGCCGCTGCAGGCCCATGTGTGCTCCTGATTCCCGAGGACACTGAAGAGGTTGAAGCCTCGGAAGTCGGTCGCGCCGCGCAGGCGCCAGTCCATATTCGTCCGCTCGATCACCCTGCGGTCGTCCCAATAGGCCTCGAAGACTCCGTCCCCGACGCCAGCCCCGCTGTTCATGCGCATGTGGAACATGATTCGATGCCAGGCGCCGTCTCCGATGGTGGAGGCGAAGGTCGAGTCGACGGCATCCAAGTCACCGCGGTCCGCGTTCGTCACGCAGGCCTTGTAGTCGGGGTTGCACCGGTACACCGCCTTGATCGACCAGCGAGAATCCACGCTCGATCCACCGTCGATGTCGATGAACACCATGGCGTTCAGGCTGGACGAGGTGTTCGAGGTGACGCGGCTTCCGCCCCGGGGATCCATGGCGGACTCGATGACGGATTCTGGATAGTAGCCGGCACGAAAAATCTTGGCGACGTTGAAGTCGGTCAAGTTCATGTCGGGGTTCCAGTGGATCCAGAAGCTGAACCAGAGCTCCTCATGCTGGGCTCCGAGATACTTGTAGAGTTGGCAATCCGCGCCCCATTGCGACCTGGCACCCGTAGACTCATCGGTGAAGCGGAGGCCCTTGCCGCTGGCTCCTCGCGCGCCGGCCGACAGAATCTGGCAGGTGGGCGTCGTTGGGTTGCGCCCGGATCCGTAGACCAGATCCCACTCGCCGGGAAGCTGAGCACAGCTGGGATCGTCGTCGCCGAGCCACAGGCAGCGCCCGGAGAAATCCCAGTCAGGGAGAGCGTCGAAGTTGTCCGCGAAGAGCAGGCCCGCTGGCGCAGGGCCCGAGTCCACCGCCGGCACGCTCGAGTCGACCGGAGAGGTGCTCGAGTCGAACCCGGCGTCCAGCAGGGGCATCGCGTCGCGTCCACCGGAATCCGTCATTGCGTCCTCGACGACGGTCGAGTCCCGAGCGCCGGAATCGTCCACGGCGCCCGAGTCGATCATGGCGTTGTCGTCTGCGCCGCATCCGATCACCGTCAGATAGATCGTCGCTGAGAGGATCGGGCTCAGGCTGAGCCTCGATCGGGTAAGGGGTCGCTGAGTTGCGCACATGTGGCCTCGCTCCATTGGACAGGTTGATCCTGCGGGTGCTTCGATCCCAGGCTAGAGGCAGCGGTGGTGGAAGCGCATCAAAACTCGCCTATCTTGTGCTAACTCATCCCACACACGGGGGCTCGGCCTCCCCTGACGCGCGCTCGAAAGCTGCGCTTCGGGCCAGTCTGGACGTGGGGTCTCTTCGGCGCAATGATGGGCAAGCCCCCGAAGCGGGGAGAGGAGAGGTGTTCATGTCCAAGTTGGTGTTCTGCGGGGTGTTCGCGCTCGCTACGGCGGCTCACGTCTGCGCCCTCGCGCAGGAGACGGGCAGCGCGTCGACATCGCTCGCGAGCGACCTGAGCGCGCCGAGAGCTGGAGGAGAGGACGTGTCACGAGGCTCCGAGCTGACGTCCTCGGACGACCCCGCGGAGTTCATCGACTTCTCGATCAGGCCGAAGATCTTGGGCCCGCGGCCACATCCGGTCACGGGGGTGCTCGCGGAGTTCGGGCTGGCCTTGGTGGGCGTCGGTGCGGGCACGGGCATCACCATTGGTCTGGTGGTGATCGCAGTCGAGTTCGGCAGCTGGCCGGGGTTCATCATCACCTCCGCGCTGGGCGCGCTCATCACCTTCGGCCTCGCGAACGCGGCGATCACCGGGGCAGGTCTCGCCACGGGCGGACGCGGTTCGGCCCGCTGGACCACCTTGGGCATGTTCCTCGGGGCCGGGGCCGGCGCCTTGGCTGGCTACGGCCTGATCCGCGCCGCAGAGCGCTCGGGCCGTGGAGCCAGCGACGGGGCCCTGATGGCGGGCATGGCCCTGATGCCCTTGTTCAGCATCGCGGGCGGGATCCTGGCCTTCGAGCTGAGTGATCGCGCGGCGCGCCGGCGAAGCGCCCAGGCCGTGTCCGTCGTCCCCGTGGCCGGGCCCATCGAGGGTGGGCTCAGCCTGGGCCTGGCGGGCCGCTTCTGAATCACGGGCCGGCGCGCCGGACGGCGTTGACCCCGGGAGTTCTGCTGGGCAGGCTGACGCCCATGAACTCCACCACCGACGCCCATGAGTCCGGCGTCCGCGTCGAGCGACGTGGCGCCTTCTCCATCTGGACCTTGGATCGCCCCGATCGCATGAACGCGCTCTCGCGTGCGGCCGTGTATCGCCTCGGCGAGCTGGCCCGCGAGCTGGCGACCGATCCCGACGTGCGCGTCGTCGTGCTGACGGGCGCTGGCGATCGCGCCTTCTGTGCCGGCGCGGACCTGAAGGAGCGCACGGGCATGGGCGAGCAGGACGTGCGCGACTTCCTCGGGCTCTACCGCGCGGTCTTCGACGCCATCGCCCGCTGCCCCAAGCCCGTGGTCGCGGCGATCAACGGCGTGGCCTTCGGGGGCGGTCTGGAGTTGGCGCTGGCCTGCGATCTCCGGATCATGGCGCACGACGCGCGCGTGGGGCTGACCGAGGTCTCCCTGGCGATCATCCCCGGGGCGGGCGGTACCCAGCGCCTGACGCGTCTGCTCGGAGAGGCCAAGGCCAAGGAGCTGATCTTGCTGGCGCGTAAGCTCGACGCGCAGGAGGCGCTCGCGCTGGGTGTGGTCGGCCGGGTCGCGCCGGTCGGCACGAGCGTGCTCGACGCGGCCCTCGAGTGGCTGGCGCCCTTGGCCGAGGCGGCGCCCATCGCCGTGTCCGCGGCCCTCGAGGCCATCGACTCGGCCTTCGACCTCCCGCTCGACGCGGGGCTGCTGCACGAGCGCCGCTGCTACGAGCGCACCTTGTCGTCCGAGGACCGCCTCGAGGCCTTGGCGGCCTTCCACGCCAAGCGCAAGCCTGTCTATCGAGGCTGCTGAGGGGGCGTGTCGCTCGGGGGCGTCGGGCTCATGCTCGCGGGCGGGCTCCCGGGATGCTCGCCCAGCGCGAGGAAGGCCTTGAGCACGCGCAGGATCGGCGGCCGGCTCATGCGTCCCAGGTAGAAGCGGGTGAGCCAGGCCTGATGCGCCGCGAGCTGCACGCGCGCCGCGTGTTCGAGGCGCTCGTCCGACACGGGCTCGAGATCGAGAGAGCGCCCCAAGGCGCGCAAGGCCGAGTCGCGATAGCCCGCCTGAACCATCTCCCCGGCCAGGTCCCTGAGCGCGTCTGCGCGGTCGATGTCGCGGTGAAAACGAGCGCCATACTGCATGGCGTGGGCAGGCAGCTGTCGGCGTCGCTCGTCGCGCGCGGCCTCGGTCAAGAAGAGCGCCGACATGCCGATACGCAGCTCGGGCTCCACCGCCACCGCGTGCTCACAGGCGCTCACGGCGCGGTCGAAGTGCCCCGCGCCGCGCTCCACCTCGCAGCGCTTCAGCCAGGCGTAGAAGGCCTCGGGCTCGACCCGCGTGGCGTGGGCCCACAGGGCCTCGTCCGAACGCCACGCGCCTTGGTAGACAACGTTGGACGCGCCCAGACCCAGGATCACCAGGGCCGCGAGGGCGCGCGCAGACGCTGGACCTAGGCCGCTCCTCAGGCTGTCGAAGCCCAGCCCGAAGCCCAGCCCAGCGCCGAGCATGGGCAGCGAGAGGTAGCGGTCCTGCACCTGGAAGTAGAGAGGGACTAGGTTGGCGCTCGGCAAGAGCAGGAGCACGAAAATTGCCAGCGAGAGCGCGCCCAGGCGAGAGCGGCGACGCCACGCCACAGCGGCCAGCGCGAGCAGCACGAGGATTCCGATGGCGTCCGTGGGCCGCAGCCCCGGCGTCCGGCGGATGGCGTGAACCGGCGACAGGGCGTTCGGGGTCGGCCACAGCAGCAGGCGCAGATCGTGGGTGAGCGTCATCAAGGGCAGCGAGGCTCCCGCGGACGCGCGGATCATCTCGTGCTGCTGCCAGATGCCGATCACCAAGGCGCCCAGACCCGCGGCCAGGGCGAAGCTGGGCAGCTGACGCAGCAGAGCCCGGCGCCATGTGTCCCGCTTCAACAGCAGGTCCAGCGTCAGCAGCACCAGGGGCAGGGGTAGGGCGGTCGTCTTGGACAGGGCGGCCAGCACGAAGAAGAGCCGGCTCCACCAGGCGCTCGCGTCCCACGGCCCTTCGGAGCGCAGGTGGGCGCGCAGCGTGAGCGTCGCGAAGAGTAGGGCGAGTACCTCCTTGCGGCCCGTGGCCCAGGCGACGGCCTCGACCTGCACGGGGTGAATCCCCACCACGAGCGCCCCCACCAGAGCGGCCGTGGGCGACAGGCCCAAGCGCACGAAGACGCGGCGCAGCAGCCACAGAGCGCCCAGCAGGATCAGCAGGTTGACGGTGTGCTGCACCGGGCCGCTGGGTCCGAAGAGCGGCACGTCGATCCAGTAAGAGAGCAGGTGAAGCGGGTGCCAGGCTTGAAAGTGGACGCCGCTGACCAGGCGCACGAAGGCGCCCCAGGAGACGTGCTGCACGTCGGCATTGTCGATCAGGAAGCGCCCATCGTCCCAGCTCGGGACGAGCCCTTGGGTCAGGGATCGGGCGTAGACCAGCGCGACGACGAGGGTCAGCAGCAGGTCGCCGCGGAGACTCGTGGCGCCCGCCGCCGCGCCCGGCTGCTCTTCGCGGGTCGTCATGGAGCTGGGGCTCAGAGCCCGCCCTGACCGCGCACGTACTCGATGAAGTCGCGGATGTCCCTGCGCACGCGGCTCTCCGCCTCGCGGATGGAGGGGGCGCCGCGTTCCACGCGGTGGCGATCCGGGTCGTAGCGATAGGTGCCGTGCTCGAGCAGCAGGATCTGCACGTTCGCCTGATCGCCGGCGCCCGGGGCGATCCGCAGCTGACCCCCGGGCGCGGGCCCGGGTAGCAGGTCTCCCACGTTCTCCCGATCCTGGGGCGAGATCCATTCGATGGCGAAGGGGCCGCCGGCGAGGCGTCGGTCGACCTCGAGCATATGACCCTCGCCGATGTCGACCGGGAAGGCGGCCGAGGCCGAGACGCCCGCGTCTCTCAGAGCCTCGTCGACCAACTCGAGGCCGCGGGTCTGGCTCAGCGTACGAAAATCGCTGGCGCGGGGAGTGCGCGGGGCGGGCGGTGGACCGCAGGCGGCGACGGCGAAGAGGAGAGCGGCGGAGAGGAGTAGGCGAAGCGGCATAGTTCTCATTCGAGGGTGAGAGGATAGTGGACGACCATGTCCGGGCCGTCGAAGGAGGGGAACTCGGCGCGCCGAGCGCTGCGTCGCAGGCAATCGCCGCATTCACCGCGTGTGACCGCGGTGGGGCCTCGTAGATTCACTCGCGCGACGCGCCCCGTCGAGGCGACGCGCAGGCCGAAGACCAGCCGCCCGCGCACCGGCTCATCGCCCGCGGCCAGCACCAAGCAGCGTCGAATACCTCCCATCACGCCGTCCATGCCGCCTTCGATTTGGGAGCCTGTGAGCTGCTGCTCCCCACCGGAGCCCGCGAGATCCAGAGTGCGTGGATCGCTCCCGCCCAGATCCTGGCCGCGCGTCTCTACTCGCGCCAGCTCGGCCGACGAGATCTGCGCGCGGGATCCACGCCGCCCTCGCTTGCGCCCACGCCTCCGCCTCGGGCGCTCGCTCGGGCTCGCGGCAACCCCCGCGTCGAGCTCCGCCGGCGCGCTCGCCACCACCACGCTCTGGGCCGGGC
>JAADHO010000143.1 GCA_013151775.1 Deltaproteobacteria bacterium
CGAGGGGCAGCTCATGTCCACGCAGGCAGCCTCGACGCAGTGGCCGTCGGCGCCGCAGCCTTGGCCGCTGGGGCACCCGGAGATGTCGCAGCGCTCCACGCAGGTCCCCTCTTCGCAGACCGTGCAGGTGCTGTCGCAGGTCGAGCCCGCGCATAGATCGACGCAGCGACCCGCGCTGCACGAGAGCCCCGCCGGGCAGCGCACGCCCTCGCAGCCCTCGATGCAGCGGCCCGCGGAGCAGCGTTGTCCCGCCGGGCAGTCCACGCCGGCGCAGGCGGTCTCGACGCAGCGTCCGGTCGCCGAGTCGCACTCGCGGCCGATGGGACAGCCTCCCTCGAAGCAGACGCCCACACATTGACCGCGCTCGCAGACCTCGGAGGGAGCGCATAGGTCGCCCTCGTCGATCATGCCGTTGCAGTCGTTGTCGAGGGCGTCGCAGCGCTCGGGCGAGGACGTGACCTCGGGCTGACACTCGGTGCCGCCGCCCACGCAGGCCGTGCGCCCCTGGCCGCAGACGCCCATCATGCCCGTGCTGCAGACCTGGCCCGCGTCCGGGCAGACGACGGATCCCGCGCGGATCTGAAAGCGCCAGATGCCGGGCTCCCCGACGTTGGAGTCCGTGCACAAGATGGTGTGGATGTCGTTGGTACGCGAGCCCATGATCTCCACGAAGTCCGTGCTGTTGCCCGCGTCGAAGCCCGCCTGAGCGGCCGTGGGCTCACCCGTGCAGGAGCCGCTGACGCAGGGGAAATCACCCAAGGGGCAGGTCTCGCCCAGGATCGGAACGTTGAGGCACGCCTCGGTGCGCCTGCCTCCCGAGAGGCCGTTGGTGCCGCCCGAGGCGTCGCCCGTGTTCCACTCGCAGCGGTTGAAGCGGAACTCCACGTCGAAGTCGCCGGCGGTGGTGCACTCGCTCGCGGGCAGCGGCGAGAGGATCAGCTGAAAGCTCATCAGCTTGTCCGAGTTGCAGGCGTAGTAGGCGACCCGGTCCCAGGTCACGACTACGCGCTTGCCGACCGTGTCGAGCGTCCACCACACGCCGTTGCTGCTCGGGTTCTGGCAGTCGCCCGCGTAGCCCGTGCCGCCGTCCTCCTGCGTGCTGCAATCCGTGCGGATGTCCACGTCGGCCCAGAAGGGCGCGATCATGGGCTGGTCCGCCACGGGAAAGGCCTTGGGCGTGTAGGTCGGAAGCTCGGCGCTGAAGGACACGTTGCCGTTGGTGTTCACGAACATGGACGTGTGTGTGCGTCCGAAGAAGTTGATGCCCGACGGGAAGACCGAGGTGATGTCCACGCGACGGGAGGAGCCGTCGTCGTTGGGTCCGAGGCACGCGCTGCCGTAGTCAGCGGGCCCGCCGAAGCCGTTGATCAGAGGCACCTCGGCGCGAGCGCTGGAGCG
Source organism: Deltaproteobacteria bacterium (assembly GCA_013151775.1). Classification (GTDB taxonomy): domain Bacteria; phylum Myxococcota_A; class Polyangia; order Polyangiales; family Houyiibacteriaceae; genus JAADHO01. The sequence goes on from JAADHO010000143.1 coordinate 1,399, forward strand.
CAGTCCGACCAGGGCGAGCAGGAGCGCCACGCTGGCGCAGACGGTGGAGCGGGCAAAGCGACGAGACGGCATGGGAACCTCCGTGGGCACGCAAGGTAGCGCCAATGTGCAGCATTCGGACTATGCCCTAGCGCACGCGCGCACGAAGTGTAAGTTGCCCGTGTATTTCGGCTCCTCGAACGTCTCGAGTTTTTGACTTCAGGGTCGCGCTGCGCGCGCAGTCCCGTGGCGCCTGCTTTCATGGCCGGGTAGGCTCTGCCGCCGGTCGCGCCGGTCGACGGACGAGTCACCCGAGGAGCCTGTTCTGGTAATCTTCAGTTGGCAGCTTGTCGTTTGGAGGAGAGATGATCTGGAAATGCAAGCACATCTACACGCTCGTGACTCTCGTGGCGCTCGTGGGCGGATGTTACCAATCCCACGACTTCGACCCAGGGAGGGAAGATGCCCGGCCGCCGCGGGACGCACGCGTGCGGCGTGACAGCCGCGTGCGGCGTGACAGTCGCGTGCGGCGTGACAGCCGCGTGCCAGACACCAGCACTCCCATGGACGCCGGCTGTCGCAGGAGCATGGGCGCCCCGCCCAATCCGCTCTGCGACTTCAGCCCCGCCGTCCCCCAGCCGGAGGGGCTCTCCGGCGCCTGCTGCTACAGGACCAGCAACGCGGGCTGCACAGCGAGCCCTCAGTTCCGCTTCGCCGCGCTCGGGCTCACGACCCCCCGCTCACTGGCCAGCCCGATCGTGCGCGGCGCCCTCAACCTCGCGATGGACGAGGAGCGCTTCAATTGGCTCCTCAGCATTCTCGCGGGGCCCGGTCCGGGCTTGGTCAGCGTGCGGGTCGGCAACGGTCGCCGCCACGCCGACGCGACGTTCTCCTTCTACGCAGACGACGCTCCACCGCCAGGCGATTCGGGTCGCTGGGACCCCACGGGTGAAGTGGGTTCGCTGACGGGAGAGATCCTCACGCTGCCTGCGTTGCCAAGACCGTTCACGGTGGCCGTGCTCGACTCGACCTCCGGCGTCACCCAAATCGAGCTGCCCCTATCGGCTTTCCAGGTCGTCCGCATGCGCATGAGCGAAGGGCGGAGCTGCGTCGGCACCCGCGGCCTTCGCGGCTACACCACGATGGATGGAGAGTTCGAGGCCTTCATCCGCGTCGACGACGCGGCCGCCACACGGGTCGAGCTGCCTCCCCTCGACACCAGCCTTTGCAACTTCATCCGCGGTGCCGCCAGCGCCACGAGCGACTGCATGACGGCGAGCCCTCCCACGACCTGGATGGTGCTGCCGGATGCGCGCTGCGACGGCGCCACCTGCACCTCGACCTGTGTCTCCGGAGACGTCCTCGGAAGCCCCGGGACATGCAACGCCTGGAGGGTGGCCGGAGGCTTCGCCGCCCAAGGAGTGACCATCCGCTGAAGCTTTGCACTCGCGACGACCTGACGTCTGGCGAAGCGTACCTCTGCCGCGCCATGCGGGTGGACGCGGCGAAGCACCTCAGTAGTGACAACAGCGGAAGCCCGTGTCCCCGAAGGAGAAGGTCGAAGCGCCCACCGTGAAGTCGAAGCCGCAGCGTCGCCCTGCTTCGATGTTGGTGTAGGCGCCTCCTCGGATCTCGTACACGCCCGAGCCGCGCGCCGTCGCCGTCCACTCCTTCACGTTGCCCGTGATGTCGTAGATGGATCCCGCCGCTCCCCAGTCCGCACGACACTCCGGGAAGCTCGCCGACGCCGTCACGTCCAGGCAATCCTGGGCGCCCGGAGTCGCCGGGTCGCAGTCGTACTCGTGGCCGTTGCAGGTCGTCGGCTGACTGCTCGAGCAGCTCGTGGCGTAGCCGTAGGTGCAGCCGCCCACCATTCCTTCGCAGCTCGTCTGCCAGTCCGGTGCGTCACACAGCCGCCAGCCCGCGCCCGTCGGGTCGCAGCTCCCGCTCGCGTTCAGCGCGCAGCAGGAGTTCTGGGCTTCGGTCCAGGTCACGCCCGTCCATGGCACGACGCCTCCGTTGCTGCAGGCGTGGGTCACGATGCTGCCTTCGGCGCCGGCGGTCGCGTCGGGTCGTGAGGCTTCGAACTGCATCACGTCCACGGTCCCTCCGCCCGCGCGCGGCACGCTGATGGTGGGGATGACCCCGGGCAGCATGCCGTCGTCGATCACGCCATCGCAGTCGTCGTCGAGCCCGTTGCACAGCTCTGCGCTGCCGCCGCCGGAGGCTGGCGCGTCGCATCGCACGCCGTCCTTGGCGGTGTTGCAGACGTAGCTGCCGTTGCGCAGGCAGGCGCCCTGTTCACCGTTGGTGCAGCTCGTGCCCGCGAGCGGGTAGGGGTCGTCGACCACGCCATTGCAGTCGTTGTCGAGGCCGTCGCAGCGTGTCTCGCTGGCCTGGTAGTCGGCGGAGGTGTAGCTGCAGGACCAACCCGCGGTGCCTCCGCAGCTGGCTGTCGTGCCGGCGCACACGCCGTTGGGGTTGCAGAAGTTGGGTGGCGCCGTCAGCCCCTCGTCGACCGCACCGTCGCAGTCGTCGTCCAGGCCGTTGCAGACCTCGGCTCCGCGGAACGTGCAGGAGTACTCGCAGCCGTTCGCCGCGTTGCCATCCGCGTCCGCCCAGCCCGCGTCGCAAGTCAGCAGCGCGCAGCCGCCTCCAGAGCAACCCGCCACGCCGTGTGCGAAGCTGCATACGCGGCCGCAGGTTCCGCAGTTGCGGAGATCGTTCATCAGGTCGAAGCCGTTGTCGACCGTGCCGTCGCAGTCGTCGTCGACACCGTTGCAGGTCTCCACCGTGGGGCCCGTCGCCCCTCCGCAGCTCAGGGCTCCGCCTCGGCAAATCATGGCGCCCGCGGCGCAGGCTCCGACGTTGCTCCCACAAGCCGCGCCTCCCCCGGGGTTGCCGTTGTCGATGGTTCCGTCGCAGTCGTCGTCGAGTCCGTTGCAGACCTCCGCGCTGGGCCCGGTCGCACCGACGCATCGAACGCTTCCGCCCGTGCAGGTGTTGGTTCCCGGGCGGCAGAGCCCGATGTCCGTCCCGCACGCGCCGCCCCCGCCGGGGTTGCCCTCGTCCGTGCTTCCGTCGCAGTCGTTGTCCACGCCGTCGCAGACCTCCAGGCTGGGGCGGGTCGCGCCCGTGCAGACGAGGGTGCCTCCCGTGCAGTGTTCGACGCCCGCCGCGCAGGCTCCGACGCCGCTGCCGCAGCTCGCTCCACCTCCCGGATCTCCGTCGTCGATGGTTCCGTCGCAGTCGTCGTCGAGCCCGTTGCAGACCTCGGGTGACGCCGACACGCCTCCAGTGCACACGAGGCTGCCCGAGGTGCACACCTCCGTGCCTCGGCGGCAGGCTCCGCCGCCGCTGCCACAGGCCGTGCCTCCTTCGGGGTTTCCGTTGTCGACCACGCCGTCGCAGTCGTCATCCGCGCCGTTGCAGAGCTCCGCGCTCGGGCGCACCTCTCCCGCGCACACGAGGCTGCCCGAGGTGCAGGTGAGCGTTCCCGCCGCGCAGGCTCCGACGCCGCTGCCGCAGCTCGCGCCGCCGCCGGGGTTTCCATCGTCGATGGCTCCGTTGCAGTCGTCGTCGCGGCTGTTGCAGACCTCCGTCGCCGGGCTGGCCGCTGTGCAGGCGTACTCGCAGCCGTTGCTCGGATCCGTGTCGATGTCGAGGTAGCCCGCGTCGCAGCTGGCGACCCGGCACACCCCGGCGTCGCAGGCTGGCGAGGCGTGACCGAAGCGGCAGACGTTGCCACACGTGCCGCAGTTCAGCAGATCGCCCGCGAGGTCGACGTCTTCGTCGACCATGCCGTCGCAATCGTCGTCGCGGAGATCGCAGGTCACGTCGTCGCTGGCTGTGGCGGAGCAGCGATACTCGCAGCCGTCCGCGACGTCCCCGTTGAGATCGTAGAAGCCCACGTCACAGGAGCCGACCGCGCACACGCCGCTGTTGCACTCCGGAAAGGAGTGGAGAGGCGTGCAGGCGATGTCGCAGCTGCCGCAGTGGAAGGGGTCGCGGGTCAGGTCGAAGCCCTCGTCGACCACGCCGTCGCAGGTGTCGTCGATGCCGTTGCAGAGCTCCTCCGGCAGGCAGCCGTCTCCTGCCGGAGCGTCCGTCGCTGCGTCGCTCGCAGCGTCCGCCCCCCCGTCGGAGCTGGCGTCCGAAGAAGCGTCTGTGCTGCCATCCGCCTCCGCGTCTGCCCGGGCCTCCGCGTCCCGAGAGGCGTCCGTCACGCCCCCGTCCCCACACGTGATGCAGTAGGGCGAGACGTCGCAGCCGCAGAGCCCCCAGGTCGCCAGCAGCAAGAGGCTGCCCATCCAGCGTGCGCGGCTCATCGGCGACCTCCGCGGCGGCGAATCAGCAGGCCCAGAGCAGCGAGCACGCCAAGCCAAGAGAGTGGCGGTGGGCTCTCGTCCGGAGCGAGGCGACAGCTGCAGCCACCTGCTCCGGTCGCCAGCACGCGCAGCTCGTCGTCTGAGGCGTCTGCGGCTCCGTCTGCGCCGCCCTCAGCTGTCCGGCGGACACCACCTGTTCGCTCGAGGTGGGCAGCTGCGTTCCTGGGCCCTGCTTCGACCTGCGCTGC
>JAADHO010000010.1 GCA_013151775.1 Deltaproteobacteria bacterium
GCCACCTGGAGCCGAACGCTGGCGCCCCGCGCGTCAGCCTGCGCGGCGAGGGCCCCGAGGCGCGTGCCTGGGCCCGTGCCCTCAGAGACGCTGGCGTGCGGGTCACCCGCCTGGGCGTCGGCAGCCGCGCGGCCGCCATGACCCACGCCCGAGCATGGGGCGCAGACGCCGTGCTCTCCCTCGGCGCCCGGGGGGAGTTCACGCGGATCTCCGACGGGGCCAAGCGCACGCTCAGCCTGAGCGCCCACGGCGGTGACCTCGAAGAGTGGGTCGCCTGGCTGCACGCGGGCGACGAGATCCAGACACAGACGAGAGACGTCGGGCGGAGCCCCACAGCAAGCGAGGTGGGCTGATGCCTGCAGTGGTCGTGGTCGGTGCCCAATGGGGAGACGAAGGCAAGGGCAAGGTCGTGGACCTCTACGCCCGCTACGCGGATCTGATCGTCCGCTACGCTGGCGGCGCCAACGCCGGCCACACGCTGGTGGTCGAGGGCCAGAAGCTGGTGCTGCACCTCTTGCCGTCCGGCATTCTGCACCGGGGCAAGCGCTGCCTGATCGCCTCGGGCACGGTGATCGATCCGGCTGTCTTGCTCGAGGAGATCGACGCCGTGGAGGCGCGAGGCGTGGATGCGCGGGCGCGGCTCTTCGTGGCCGACCGGGCCCACGTCGTGCTGCCCCTTCACCCGCTGCTCGACGGACTGCGCGAGGGCGGCAGCGGCGCCCTCGGCACCACACGTCGCGGCATCGGCCCCTGCTACGAGGACAAGGTCGCGCGGCGCGGCGTGCGCATCGGCGACCTGCTGCGTCCCCAGACGTTGCGGGCGCGCGTCAGCGCCCTCTACGCCCACCACGCGCCCTTCCTCTCGGCCGCCGGCGTCGAGGGCCCCGACCTCGAGCAGACTCTGAGCGACCTCGAGCGCATGGGCGAGCGCCTCGCGCCGATGATCGTGGACGGCACGCCCATGCTGGCGGAGGCGCTGGCCGCGCATGAGAACGTCCTGCTCGAGGGAGCCCAAGGCGCGCTGCTCGACGTGGATCACGGCACCTACCCCTTCGTCACCAGCAGCCACGCGGCGGCCGGAGGAGCCAGCGTCGGCGCCGGCATCGGGCCCACGCGCATCGATCGGGTCGTAGGCATCGCCAAGGCCTACGCCACGCGAGTCGGCGCGGGGCCCTTCCCCACCGAGCTCTTCGGAGACGAAGGCGACGCCCTGCGCAAGGCGGGGGCCGAGTTCGGAGCCACCACCGGCAGGCCACGTCGATGCGGCTACTTCGACGCCGTGGCCATGCGCCGAGCGGCACAGGTCAGCGGCCTCGACCTGCTCGCCGTCACCAAGCTCGACGTGCTCTCGGGCTTCGAGCGCCTGCGCGTCTGCGTGGCCTACGAGGTCGACGGCGAGCGCCGCGACCGAGCGCCCTACGACGGCCTGGGCGACGTCACGCCGATCTACGAGGATCTCCCCGGCTTCGAGGGCGACCTCTCGGGGGTGCGACGCGTGGATGAACTCCCAGACAACGCGCGCCGCTACCTCGCGCGCCTCGAGGAATTGGTCGGCGTGCCCATCGGCCCCGTGAGCGTCGGCGCCGATCGTGAGGCCACGGCGGATCTCGACGATCCCTTCGCTCAGTAGGTCCTTCGCTCAGTAGGCGGCGATCAGCTCGATCTCGACGCGTGCGCCTCGGGGCAGCTTGGACACCTCCACGCAGGCACGCGCCGGGCGATGCTCCGCGTCGAAGGAGCGCGCGTAGACCTCGTTCACCGCGCCGAAGTCGGCCAGGTCCGCCAAGTAGATCGTGGTCTTCACCGCCCGCGCGAACTCGAGCCCAGCGGCCTGCAGCACGGCCTGCAGGTTCGCCATCACGCGCCCGGTCTCAGCCGCCACGTCTCCGCCGCCGACCATCTCGCCCGTCGCGGGGTCGAGGGCGATCTGTCCCGAGCAGAAGAGCATGTCTCCGACGCGCACGGCTTGGGAGTAGGGTCCGATGGCCGCCGGGGCGGCGTCGCTTCTCAGCATGTCGAGGTCCATGCGATCCATGCTACACGATTCGCCCCCGACCGAGGCCTCTGGAGACCGGCATGCGAATTGGAACCTGGAACGTGAACTCCGTGCGCGTGCGCGAAGAGCGCCTGCTCGCGGTGCTCGAGCGGCATCGGCCCGATGTCCTGGCCTTGCAAGAGATCAAGGTCGAGACCGAGCGCTTCCCGCGGGCGCGCATCGAGGCCCTCGGCTATCACGTCACGGCCCTGGGCCAGAAGACCTACAACGGCGTCGCGCTGCTGAGCCGAGAGCCGGCGGAGGATGTGCGCGAGGGCCTCGACGACCAGGTGGACGACGCCCAGGCGCGCTTGCTGGCGGCGCGCTTCGGTGACGTCCACGTGATCTCCGCCTACTTCCCCAACGGCGGGGAGCTCGGATCGCCGAAATACGCCTACAAGCTCGAGTGGATGCGCCGGCTCGAGGGCTGGCTCGAGCGCCACGCGGATCCCTCCGAGGCGTGGGCGCTGCTAGGCGACTTCAACGTGGCGCCGACCGAGGCGGACGTCGCCATGCCCGAGCGCTGGCGCGACACCACGCTCACCTGCGCCGAGGTGCGGGACGCCCTCGAGCGCATCCGCGGCTTCGGCCTGCGCGACCTGTTTCGCCTTCATCGCCCCGAAGCGGGTCTGTTCTCCTGGTGGGACTATCGCCGCCTGGCCTTCCCCAAGGGCGACGGCCTGCGCATCGATCACATCTACGGCAGCGACTCCTTGGCGGCGCGCTCGACGGACGCCTTCATCGACCGAGACGAGCGCAAGGGCAAGCAACCCTCGGACCACGCCCCCGTCTTCGTCGACCTCGCGTGACGCCATGACTCCGCTGGACGCGCTGCTGGCTCCCGCGCTGCTGCTCTTGCTGGCGCCGATGGCGGCCTCTCTGCTGAGCAGGCTCCTGTGGCTCGCCCTACCCTCGCCAGCGACCGAGAGCGGAGCTGCTCCGAGCCTCTTGCCCATGTACATGCTCGAGGCGGCCCTGGGAGCGCTCAGCTTCGTGGTAGCCTCGGGGCTACTCGGACCGGCCCTGGTGGCGCGCCCGGCGGGTCCGCCCTCCATCGCCTTCGCGCTGCTCACAGCGTCCCTCACGCTCCTCGCCTGCGTGCGTCAGCAACGTCGCTACGCCGGGGCGGCGAGCGCGCGCCTGCAGCTCAGCCTGGGGGCGGCCGTGCTGCTGCCCCTGGCCCTGGCTTCAGCCTTCGGTCCATGGCCTGTGATGAGCCTGACGCTGCTCGCCCTCGGCCTGTGCTTGGCCGCCCTCGTGGGGTCGCGGCTGCGCCGAACTCACGGCCCTCGGCCGGCGCTCTCATCCGCCGGCATCGTGCTCGCCTGCACCCTGGCAGGAGCGAGCTGGGCCGCAGCTGGGGCCTTCTCCGAATCGAGCCGGATCGCGAGCGACGCAACCGCCACGACCTCCGGATCTGCGGCGCGCACGCGAGTGCGCCTCGCGCCCTGGGACGGAGACGCCCGCCTCGCCTTGGCGTGGGAGGCCCGTCGCTCCGGGCACCTCGAGCGCGCGGAGGCCCTGGCCGAGCTCGCCGTGCGGCTGAACGCGGACGCGGCCGCGACGCTGGACTTCTTCGCCGAGCTGGCGGCCGCACGGGGTGACTGCCGCGAGAGCTACGCCCGCTTCGAGACCGCCCTCCGGGTGCGCGCCGCAGAGGCCTTCACGGGTGTACTCGAGCGCCCGCTCCGGCTCGGCCTGTCGGCGCTGCCGCCCAGCTACATCGCGCGCTGCCTCGAAGGCAACCCAGACCCCGCAGACGACCAGGAGCCGACTCAGGCGCCCTGAAAGTCAGGCGCGCGCTTGCCGAGAAACGCGGCCATGCCCTCTTTCTGGTCGGCGCTCTCGAAGCAGCCCGCGAAGGCCTCGACCTCACGCGCGTTGGCGACGGCCAGGGGCTCGCCCTCACCCTCGGCGATCACCCGCTTGGCGGCCGCGAGCGCGAGCGGACCCACGCCGGCGATCTCCTCGGCCACGCCCATGACTCGCGGCATCAGCTCCTCGGCGGCCGCGACCGCGTTGACCAGCCCGATGCGCAGGGCCTCGTCCGCCTTCAGCATGCGGCCGGTGAACACCAGCTCGCGCGCCATGGCCACGCCCACGCGCCGCGCCAAGCGCTGCGTGCCGCCGAAGCCCGGGATCACGCCGAGCTTCACCTCGGGCTGACCGAAGCGCGCGCGCTCCGAGGCGTAGATGAAGTCGCACGCCAGCGCGAGCTCGCAGCCACCGCCCAAGGCGAAGCCGTTGACCGCCGCGATCACCGCCACGGGCATGGCCTCGAGGCGCGCGAAGAGCGCATGACCCGCGGCGGAGAAGTGACGCGCCTGATCCGCGCCCATCTGCTGCATGGCGGCGATGTCGGCGCCCGCCACGAAGGCTTTGCCTGCGCCCGTGACCACCAGCGCCCTCAGGCCCTGCATAGCGTCGACCTCGTCGAGGGCGCGACCGAAGTGCTCGAGCACCTCGGCGCTCAGCGCGTTGAGCTTCTCCGGACGGTCGAGGATCAGGCGCGCCACGGCTCCCTCACGCTCGACGCGCACGTAGCTCGGGGCGCTCATGTGCGCTTGCCGCGGGCGTCGTAGCGGTAGAAGCCGCGGCCGCTCTTGCGACCGAGCCAGCCGGCGGCGACGTAGTTCCGCAAGATGGCCGGCGGGCGGTACTTGTCGTCGCCGAATTCCCGCTGCAGCACCTCGGCGATGTAGAGCACGGTGTCGAGGCCGATCAGATCCGCCAGCTCGAAGGGCCCCATGGGATGGTTCAGCCCGAGCTTGCCGGCCGTGTCGATGTCCTCCGCCGTGCCGAGGCCCTCCTGCAAAGCGAAGCAGGCTTCGTTCAGGAAGGGAATCAGCATGCGGTTGACGATGAAGCCCGGCATGTCCTTGGTGGTCACGAGGGTCTTGCCCATCTTGGTGGCGACGGCACAGACCGTGTCGTAGGTCTCGTCGCTCGTCTGCAGCGCGCGCACGATCTCGACCAGCTTCATGCGCGGCACGGGGTTCATGAAGTGCATGCCCACGACCTGCTCGGGTCGCTTGGTCACGGCCGCGAGCTTGGTCAACGAGATGCTCGAGGTGTTGCTCGCCAAGAGCGCGCCGGGCTTCATGGCTGCGTCCGCCGCCTCGAAGATCTTCTGCTTCACGGAGAACTCCTCCGTGGCCGCCTCGACGACGAGATCGCAGCACTCCAGCGCGGCGTAGTCTCCCGCAGCGCGGATGCGGGCGAGGATCACCTCAGGCTGCCCCGCCTCGAGGCGCCCCTTCTCCTGCTGCTTCGCAAGAGTTCGTTCGATGCGCTCGCGTCCGCCTGCCGCTAGCTCTTCGCTCGCGTCGAGCAGGATCACCGCGAGCCCACTCTTGGCGGCGACCTCCGCGATGCCGCGACCCATCTGGCCCGCGCCGATCACTCCAAAGCATTGAATCTCAGCCATGACTTCCTCGTTTCCTCGTTCAGCAGACAGTGGGAGCGCCCTACCAAGGGCCCCCGCGCAATTCAACTCGCCCTCAACCGATGATCGTGCCTTCGCCCCGAGGCGCCGTCGCCCCGCCGACTCGTTCCGGGACCGTGAAGGCGGTCCAGCGCCGATCGTCCTCACGCCGGAAGCGCGCTCGCGAGGCGTAGGCTCCGGGCTCGAGGCGGATCGCCTCCGACAGCTCCGTGAAGGTGAGATAGAGCGCGTCCTCGGCGCCCTCGAGCAGGCCCTCCTCCGTGAGCCGCGCACCCACCTCCACCGCGGCCGCCCGTAGCCTCAACATGCCGCCTGCGAGCACCTCCGCCGCCGTGCCCTTGGCGGACGCCAAGCGTCCCAGGACCAGGCTCAAGGAGGCCGCCAGGGCGCGACGCCCGAGACCCATGGAGCGGGAGCGCCCCGTGGCCAGCAGCCGCCGAGCGCCGTCGCGGCGAGCACGCTCGGCCGCC
>JAADHO010000329.1 GCA_013151775.1 Deltaproteobacteria bacterium
GGCGCGAGGGTCTGGAGGAAGGCCCACTGATAGGCCAGCTCGGGGCCCGTGAGGCCGCACAGGCTGCCGAGGCGCGTCCGCAGGATCGCCGCCACGCCGTCGAGCTCGGCCCGATCGAACTGACCGCGCGCCCAGTCACGACGCTCGAGATCCGTCGCCGTGTCCGCCATGTCGAGATCGCGCCAGCAGCGCAGCGCCAAGAAGCCGTCGAAGGCCCGGGCGTCCGCCTCGGGGGCGACCGCGCGCACCCGCGCCGAGAGGCCCGTGCCCATGCCCGCCTGCGCGCCACCCGTGTAGTAGGCGTAGGACGAGTCGCAGTCCTTGGGCTTGGTGGAGCAGGTCAGGCTCTCCTTGAAGGAGGAGACGTAGAAGAACCAGAGCAGGCCCGCCTCGATGCGCGCCGCGTGAACGCGCGCGGGCTCGGAGCCCGAGCCGGTGGCGCCCGCGGCGAATTCGTCGAGGATCATCGGGCTGAGCAGGCCGGGCCCGACGCAGTAGTCGGGGAACATCTCGGCCACGCCGGGCGCCGTGCAGTCCGTGCCGTCGGGCACGCTGAAGTGCGGGTCGTAGCGGCGCACGACGCGCGAGTCGATGCCTTGATCCTCCTGGTAGATCAGGCGCGCGGCGATGAAGTCGTCGGCGCTGGGATCCGCCGTGGGGTCGAAGAGCAGAGGGGCGATCTCCTCGAACGCGGCCACCCGCGCCTCGCTGCTGATCACGGGCTCGATGCGATGGTAGTCGCCATCGTCCGAGACACACGCGGGCCACATATCCGTGGCGTCGGGCGCGTAGTCGGTGGCCGTGGGTGTGCAGGCCGGGTCGGGCGGAGCCGGCAGCACACCGCAGGTCGGAGGCGCGATGGAGGCGTCCATCATGGAGGCGTCCATCATGGAGCCGTCCGAGGAGGTGGCGTCGGTCACGCCTCCGTCGGTCGGGGCGCTGTCGTCTCCACAAGCGGGGACTAGCGAGGCGATGATGATCAGGGCGAAGAGTCGCTGTGTCGAAGTCATGCTCCGACGCTAGCGCGAAGCACACAAAACATCAGCCCCTCAGAGCTGACGAGCCGCTCGAGTCGGCGACCCACGGCCTTCGCCCGATCCGTCCGCAGGAGCCGCCGCGCACTTTCTTCCTTGACGACACACCAAGCGCTGCTAGACCCCTGTCGTTCTTGAAAGTCATTATCAACAAGGAACGACATGCCGTCGCTAGTTCTCCTCAGATGCCCCACGATCCTGTCCCTCAGCCTCGCCTGCCTGCTGAGCGCGAGCAGCTCCATCGCCCTGGCCCATGGCGGGCCGACCTTCGACCTGCCCGAGGAGGTCGACGCTCCACCGGCGGCTCCGCCGACCGCTGACCGTGACGACACGCCCATGAGCCTGACGGAGGCCGCGGCGCTCCCCGGCGCCGTGAACCGCATGGGGACCGGCACGACCCTCGGCGGCTACGGCGAGCTGCACTTCAACGCCGTGACGCCCGACGGCGGCGACACGAGCACGAACCTCGATCTCCACCGCGTCGTCTTCTTCTTTGGCCACGACTTCGGCAACGGCCTGCGTTTCTACTCGGAGCTGGAGATCGAGCACGCCTTCGTGGAGGGCGCCGAGGGAGGCGAGGTCGCGCTCGAGCAGGCCTTCGTGGATTGGGATCTACTCGGCCGCGCCATGACCCTGCGCGCCGGCATGGTGCTCGTGCCCATGGGCTTGATGAACAGCGCGCACAACCCGCCGACCTTCCAAGGCGTGGAGCGCCCCAGCGTCGACAAGCTGATCATCCCGTCGACCTGGCGTGAGGGCGGCATCGGCCTGGTGGGCCAGCCCACCGAGGGCCTGCGCTACGAGCTCTACCTGCTGGGCGGGCTCGACCCCGCGGGGTTCTCCGGAAGCAAGGGCATCCGCGGAGGGCGCCAAGGTCTGAGCAACGGCGTGGCGGACGGACCGGCCGTGACGGCTCGGGTGGCCTACGAGCCCATCCTCGGCTTGGCCATCGGCCTCGCGGGCTACTACAGCATCACCGGCCCCAACACCGACGCAGTGTCATCCAGCGTCCCGGTCGCGGGCGGCGCACTCGACATGCGCGTGAAGCGCTCGGGCATCGAGCTGCGGGCGGAGCTGGCCTACCTGCACGTGGGCGACACCGCCGCCCTGCGCGCCGACACGGGCTCGGGCCCCGTGAGCGACGTGGGCTCGGACCTGCTCGGAGGCTACGTCGAGTTCGGCTACGACGTGCTCCACAGCTCGAGCACCCGCCACGCACTGGTGCCCTTCGCGCGCGCCGAGTGGTACGACACCACCCTCTCGGAGAGCGATCCGGCCTTCGACACCCCCTCGGTCTTCGAGCTGACCATGGGCGCGACCTATCGACCCATCTTCCAGGTCGCCTTCAAGGCGGACGTGCAACTTCGCCGCCCATCGAGCGGGCGCAGCGAGAACATCATCGACCTCGGCGTCGGCTGGATGTTCTGAGCGGCCAGCCTCCAACTCCGGCTTGCTCTCGGCTGCGTCTGGGGCTACATGAGTAATCGAACATGAAAACCATTTTCATCAAGCACCTTCCGCGTCTCCAACGGTGGCGGCTCGTCGCGGCGGCCAGCGCGCTGCTCTTGCTCGTGTCCATGGGCTCCGTGGCGCGGGCCGAGACGTTCTTCACCCTGCGTGAGCTGCTCGGCAGCCACTTCCAGAATTCGGCCCACGTGGGCTACGCGCGGATTCATCCCGACGCCAGGCTGAGCGCGGACATTCAGCGCCGTACGCGCAGCGCGGCCAAGGCCGAATACGTGGTGTATGTGGCCCGCAGCGGCGAGCGCATCGACGGCTATGCCCTCTTCGATCAAGAGCGCGGACAGCACGAGATGATCGACATCGCGACCTTCTTCGACGCCAGCGGTCACGTGACCGACGTGGAGGTCGTGGCCTACCGCGAGGCCTACGGAGACGGCATCCGCTCTTCGCGCTTTCGACACCAATTCGTGGGGCGCGACGCCTCGAGCAGCTTCAGCGCGGGGCGCGACGTGGACGTCGTCGCGGGCGCCACGCTCTCCTCCGACGCCATGACGCGGGCGGTGGCGCGGGCGACCCTCGTGGTGCGCGCAGCCCTCCAACAGCGGGCGTCGGTCGCCCATCGATGAGGGACTTCGAGCGCAAGCCGGGGCGCCTGCATGCGCTCTCGCTGCCGGCACGCCTCGTCTATAGCGCCTTCCTGCTCTTCACCCTCACGGGTCTGGCGCTCAGCGCGGGCCTGCTCGACGACATGGTCGGTGTGGACCTCCACGGCACGGGCGCCTACTACGCGGGCGAGCCAGAGGTGACGCCTTCCACGGCGCCCACGGGAGACACGGGTCCGGCCTTCGAGCTGCCACCGGAGGCGGACGCGGCCCCGATGGCGACGCCCATGTCCCGCCGCAAGCTGCTCGAGGTGAGCCACTTCCACCTCTTCTCCATGCCCGTCTATCTGCTGATCCTCTCGCACCTCTTCATGCTCGGACGCAGCCGCAAGAGCCTGAAGGTAGCCGTCATCGCGGCGTCGAGTGTGGGAACGGCCTTGCACATCCTGGCGCCCTGGGCCGCGGCCGGGAGCTGGCCGGCTGCGAACCTGCTCTACGCGTCGAGCGGCATCCTGCTCGGCGTGGGCCTGTCGTGGATGTGCCTGGTGCCGCTGTGGGAGATGTGGAGCCCGGCTCCCAAGACCTGAACCGAGGCGCCTCAGCCCTTGCCGTGCATCCACTTCTTGAGCAAGGGAGTGACGAGGAGCAACAAGATTCCAGCGGCGATGGAGCTGCCGATCAGGAAGGCGAAGAGCGGAATCTCGTACTGCTGCACGATGCTCTCGAGCTTGCCCGCGAGGTAGTTCGCCACCGCGGATGAGGTGAACCACACGCCCATCATCAGCGAGACCATGCGCGGCAGCGCCAGCTTGGTGACCATCGAGAGCCCGATGGGCGAGAGGAAGAGCTCGCCCACCGTGTGGATGAAGTAGACGCCGATCAGCCACCAGATGGCCACGCGACCGTTGCCGCTGAGGGCCAAGCTCTGGCCGATGTAGAGGATCACGAAGCCGCCCGCGAGGAAGAACAACCCCATGGCCATCTTGGTCGGGGTGGCGAGCTTGAACCGCGACTCGTCCCAGTGGAGCCACATCTTGGAGAAGATCGGCGCGAGCAGGAAGATGAAGAAGGGGTTCACGGATTGGAACCACGAGGCGGGCATCTCCCAACCCGCCACGACGTGGCGATCCGTCTGCTCAGCGGCGAAGAGCGTCATGGTGCCGCCCGCCTGCTCGAAGCCCATCCAAAAGAAGATCACGAAGAAGCCGAGGAGCAAGATGACGATCGTGCGATGGGTCGCCTCGGCGCCATCACGCGCGGCGCCGCCCACCACGCCGAAGAGCGTGCCGAAGATCAACACCACGCCGATGATGAGCTTCACGGACGCGGGGATCGCGTCCATCACCCCGGTCAAGAACGGCAGACTCCAGAGCACGAGCTGCACGCCGATCAGAGAGCCCACGATCCAGATGCCGATGTCGCGCCAATCCTTCGGCCGCAGCTTGGTGCCCGCCTCGACCTCGCCCATGTCCGGCGGGTAGCCCGCGGTGCCGAGCAGCCGCTGGAAAGCGACGAAGGTACCGAGTCCGAAGAGCATGCCGACGGCGGCGGCGCTGAAGCCCCAATGCCAGCCGACCTGCTCGCCGAGGGTGCCGCAGATCAGCGGGGAGAAGAAGGCGCCGAGGTTGATGCCCATGTAGAAGATGGTGAAGCCACCGTCGCGGCGCGGGTCGTTTTCGCTATAGAGCCCACCGACGATGGTGGAGATGTTGGGCTTGAAGAAGCCGTTGCCGATGATCAAGAGGCCCAGGGCGTAGTTGAGCAGGTCGGGAAACGCCATGGCGAGGTGGCCCGCCGCCATCACCGTGCCGCCGATCAGCACGCTCTTGCGTGAGCCGAGCAGCTTGTCCGCCAAGAGCCCGCCGAAGAAGGGCGTGAGGTACACCAGCCCGGTGTAGATGGCGTAGACCGTGAGCGCGTCCTCGCGATCGTAGTGCAGCTGCCGCGTCATGTAGAGCACCAGCAGCGCGCGCATGCCGTAGTACGAGAAGCGCTCCCACGCCTCGGCTCCGAAGAGCACGTAGAGCCCCTTCGGTTGCTTGGTGGGATGTACCTGCGCGGCGGTCTCAGCCATGGTCATGTTCTCCGGGTGCCGGACCCTACCCCATGAGGGAGCAAGCTCGAAAGCCCGATTCGTCCCAGCTCGAGCCGGCGAAAAAAGCGCGCGCGCTGCAGTTTCCAGCTAGGTCGCCCGATGGCTCTGACATGCTCCCACGCTTCCGCGTCCAGACCGCGTTGGCCGCCCTGCTGCTCGTGCCCATGGCCTGCGGCGGCGCGGAGTCCGGCGTGCGACGCGTGGATCTCGCTCCGAGCGTCGAGGCGCGCCCCGCGGACTGCCGTGTGCTGTTCCGTCCCGCCCAGCCAGTGCCCAGCAGCACCCAAGCTCTGGCTCAGCTCAGCGTCCACTGCCCGTACCAAACGGACGACGCCACGACCCGCACGCTCTGCCAGGAGAACCTGAGGCGCGCGGCCTGCGAGACGGGCGCGGACCTCGCCTGGGACTACCACTTCGCCCGCGTGGTCGGCGGCATGCGGCTGAACGCGAAGGTCGGCCTCGCGCCCGACCTCGAACGGACGCGGGGCGAGTGCGCGCCGAGCTGTCCCCCGGGCAGGCGCTGCGAATCGGGCTACTGCGTCCAGGTCTGCGATCCCGTGTGCGAGTCGGGCTTCGTGTGCGAGAGCGGGAGCTGCGAGCCCATCTGCCGCCCGCTCTGCGGAGACGGCGAGCTGTGCAACGCCGAGCGAGCCTGCGTCCCCGCCCCCGAAGACGCGGGCGAATCCGGCGACGGCGGGGCGAGCGATGGCGGGGCGAGCGACGGCGACGGCGGG
>JAADHO010000203.1 GCA_013151775.1 Deltaproteobacteria bacterium
GCCACGCCCGAGCCCACGCCCGCGGCGGCCACGCCCGAGCCGGCCACGCCCACTCCATCTCCGGCGCCGCCTGCAGCGGCAGCCGTCGCCACCGCGCCGCCGCGAATCGTCGACTCCAACCTGCGCATGACCCGTGGGCGTCTCGCCTACATTCGCTGCGCGAGCGGTTCGAATCCCTGTCCTCGGGATCGAGCCCTCGAGGCGAGTGTGTGGCGCGCCCTTGGGCGTTTGCCGAGCTGCGCGGGTCTTCAGGCGGGCGCATCGGATCTGCGCCTGCTGATGAGCCCTGGCGCGGCGCCTGAGCTGAGCTTCCGCGCCTACCCCCGTGCCGCGGTGGAGTTGGACTCCAGCCTCGTGCAGGCCTGTGTCGAGCCGGAGTTGACCACGCTCCGCACGACCCTCGCCGAGGCTCGCTACGTGGTCTCCTTCCGCTTCCTGCTCGAGCAGCGTTAGCTCCCGGAGGGGTGCTCGGCCTTGGGGCGCGGGCCTTGCTCGACGATGTCTTTGAGCAGCTCGCGGCACTCGGGGCGTCCTCTGAGGTGCTCGACCAGCAGCGACGAGGACTTGGCGAATTGCTGCTCGTAGCTCAAGGCCTCGCGCACGCGCGTGGCGATCCGGTCGCGGCCCGCGGCCAGGTCGCTC
Organism: Deltaproteobacteria bacterium; assembly: GCA_013151775.1. Classification (GTDB taxonomy): domain Bacteria; phylum Myxococcota_A; class Polyangia; order Polyangiales; family Houyiibacteriaceae; genus JAADHO01. Next base: position 643 of record JAADHO010000203.1, read on the forward strand.
TCGAGCGCCTCGCTGTAGCGAAGGAGCTGCTTCTTGAGATCGTCGATCTGCGCACGCAGCCCCTCGGCGTAGGCCTCGCGCTCCGTGGCGCGCTTCAGGTAGTCGTCGCGCACGCGTCCGAGGATGTCGGCGCGGCCTTCGTAGGTGCCCAGCTTGCGCATGATCGGTCCCGAGGCGGATCCCGCGGCGCTCTTGGCGCGCACGGTCGCCGTGGCGAGGCCCTCCACCGCTCGTGTGCGCTCGGCCTCCAGCTCTCGAGCGCGCTCGGTTTGGGCGGCCGCCTCGCGGGAAGCGCGCGATTCTTCTCCGGCCAGCTCCTCGACCTTACGTCCGATCTCCGCCCGCAGGGCTCGGCCCCGTCGCTCGATGGACTCGAGCTTCTTGGAGTGACTCGCCAGCTCGCCCTCGAGTCGGGCGGCGCGGGCGGCGAGATCCCAGATATGCTCTGCGGCCTTCTGAACCGCCTCGGGCGCCCGTCCGTTGGGATAGGCACGGGAGGTGGCTCGCAGGAATTGGGCGGCGCGATGGCTCCACTCGACCACTCCGGGGCTTGGCGCCGGTGGCGGCGGGGGCGGCATCGCGGGGGCGTCCGAGTCGTTCACGTCCCAGGCCGTCGAGGGCAGGGAGCGCTGCAGGGCCTTCAGCTCTTCCTTGAGGTGGTGACCGTCGCGGAAGCGCTTCTTCGGGTCTTTCTCCAGCAGTCGCAGGCAGATATCCGTGGCGTGTTGAGGCAGGTCCGGGCGTAGGGAGCGCGGGGACGCGGAGGGTGCGCTGCGCTGCATCTCCAGCAGCGTGTCACGGTCGCTCGAGCGGAAGGGGAGTTGACCGGTCATCATCTCGAAGAAGAGGATGCCCAAGGCGTAGAGATCGCTCGAGGCGTTGGCGTCTTCTCCGCGCGCCTGCTCGGGTGACATGTACTCGGGCGTGCCGAAGACCGCTCCCTTGGGCGCCAGGCGCGAGTCGCGGGCCAAAGCGGCCAAGCCGAAGTCGAGGATCTTCACGAAGTCGTGTCGACCGCCGCGCATGGTGAGCATGATGTTGTCCGCCTTGAGATCCCGATGGACCACGCCCAGATCGTGCGCGCGGGCCAAGGCGGCGGTCATCTGCTCGAGGATGTCCACGGCGCGCGGCACGGCCATGGGTCCCTTGGTGATCGCTTGGGAGAGCGCCACTCCCATCAAGTACTCCATCACCAAATAGAGTTCGCCCTCCTCCGTCTCGCCCACATCGTAGATGTCGACGATGTGCGCGTGGTCCACTCGGTTGGCCGCGCGGGCCTCGCGCAGCATCCAGGCCCGGAGGTGGGTCTCGCCGCGCAGGTCGGGGCGGATCAGTTTGAGCACCACGACCCTGTCGATCAGCACATGGCGCGCGCGGTAGACGACCCCCATGCCTCCTTCGCCGAGACGCGTCTCGAGGCGATAGCGGCCCGCGACGACGCGGCCTAGGTAAGGGTCCTTCCGAGGGCGGGGAGAGGTCGTAGTCTGCGTGGCCATGTGTGCGCGGTGTTCTCCGTGGGAGCGCCAATATACACGGCGGGCGCTTGCTGAACTATAGTTGTCGCGGCTTCAACGCCCGAGAGTGAGGATTACCTGGCCAGCGAGCGCCCCATCGGCCCCTACATCATCGAGCGTCGCCTCGCCACGGGCGGGATGGCCGAGGTGAGCGTCGCCCGCCGCACGGGTCCCCACGGCTTCGAGAAGCGCGTGGCCTTGAAGAGGATCCTCCCGCAGTTCGCCCGCGACAGCGAATTCGTCGCCATGTTCATCGACGAGGCGCGCCTCGCCGCGCGCTTGACCCACCCGAACATCGTGCAGGTCTTCGACTTCGGTGAGCTCGAGGGCGACCTTTTTCTCGCCATGGAGCTCGTGGAGGGCAGCAACGTCAACCGCCTCTTGCGCACCATCGCCGCGCGAGGAGAGACGGTGCCTCTGGATCTGGCGCTGCACATCGCCTCCCAGACGGCCCACGCCTTGGCCCACGCGCACGCGGCGCGCGGAGACGACGATCAGAAGCTCGGCTTCGTTCATCGCGACGTGAGCCCCGCCAACATCCTGCTCACCCAGGGTGGTCACGTGAAGCTGACGGATTTTGGCATCGCCACCATTCGCGAGCGTTCGACGCACACGGAGGACGGTCACGTCCGCGGGAAGCTCGGCTACATGTCGCCCGAGCAGGTCCTCGGTCGACCCTTGGACGCCAAGAGCGACATCTTCACGTTGACGACGGTGATGGCCGAGCTGCTGATCGCGGAGCCCCTCTTCGGCACGGGCAGCGAGCTGGACGTCTTGGTGCGCATCCGGGACGTGGACCTCGAGGTGCTCGACAACAGCCCCGAGCGCATCCCCCGGGACGTCCGGACGCTCCTGAGCCGCGGTCTCGCTCGCGAGGCGGCTCAGCGCCCCGACGCGCGTGTCTTCGCCGACGCCTGCGATGAGATCGCCCGCCGACGGGGCATGGGTCACGCGGCGGACCGCTTGGCGCGGCTCTTGGCGCGGCTGCACCTGACCGAGCATGACGGACCCGACACGGATCTCGGTCCCGGCGCCCGGCGCACCTCGTGGCTCGACACGGGCATGGTCTCGACGGCCACCGAGGATTTGATCTCCGGCGGTGACCCCGTGTCCCCGGCGATCTATCGAGTTCAGCTCGACAACGGCGAAGAGCTCGGTCCCATGAGCTTCCCGAAGCTGATTCAGCTGATCACCACGGGCCGCATCACGGCGTCGAGTCGCGTCGCTCGCGATCGTGGCGGCTTCGAGGCGGCGAGCAAGTTCTCGGAGCTGACGCGCTTCGTGACCTCGCCGGCGCTGTCCTGGAGCAAGGGCTCACTCGACGGCGCCGTGCGTCGAGGTCGACTGCGGGCCGCGGACCTGATCCGCGAGACCTGGCGCATCGCCGAGGGGCGAGAGACGGGCGTGCTGCATCTCTGGGAGGATCAGCGGCGCAAGAAGATCTACTTCGTCGACGGCCGCCCGGAGTTCGTGGCGAGCACGGACCGACGCGAGCTGCTCGGCGAGTACCTAGTGGAGCATGGCTACGCGCTGCGCATGGAGGTGGAGATGGCCTTGGCCCTCTTGCCTCGCTACGGCGGGCATCTGGGCGACGCCTTGGTCGGGCTCGGCACGCTGCGGCCCGTGGAGCTCTTCCGGGCGATCACGCAGCAGGTGCGCAGCCGCGTCATGGAGGCCTTCCGCTGGACCCGCGGAGACTGGGCCTTCATCGAAGGCGAGCGCAGCCACGAGGAGACCTTCCCCCTCGGCTACGAGACGCGCGAGCTCCTGCGGGACGCCGTCGAGCAGGTGCACACGGCGGAGCTTCAGGCGGCCCTCGAGGCGGTCCACGAGACGCTGATCGTGCCGGCTCCGGCGCTGGACGCGCTGCTGCGCGCCTGGCCGATCCCCGGAGCCTGGCGTCAGGTGCTGCTCGGTGTGCGTGGAGACGCGACCTTCTCGGCGATCCTCGCTCGGCACGCGCAGGCGCCCGGAGCCGACGCCGAAGATGTGTACCGCGCGATCTACCTCGCCCTCGCCTGCGGGCTGGTCCGCCCCGCGGACGCAGACTGAGCCCTGTCGATCATGGCGCACCTCCCGACCGGCGCCGAGGCGTGGGTGCGCGGCGAGCTGGGTCGCTAAGCGCCCGCGGTCGCGAGGCCCAAGGCGCAGACGAAGCGTGTGGCGTCCTTGGGTGCGTCTCGATCGGGTAGGCAGCGCGCGGGTGCGTCCCCGAGGGCCTCGAGCACGTGGGTCGTCGTGAAGGCGTGACCCTGGAGTCCCCGCTCGTCAAAGGCGTGCAGCGCAGCTCGTAGCAGTGTGCGGGCCTCGGACTCACGCCCGAGCAAGAGGGTTGTCCCCGCCTCGATCACATCCGCGAGCGGTGCGTGGATCGCGGCCCCAAGCCCGCGAATTCGTCGGACCTCTCGGCGTGCTTCACGCAGGGCCCGCCGGCGCGTGCTCTTCGAGCTGTCCTGCGCTGCGAGCGCGAGCCAGGCGCGTCCGTGGAGATCCGAGATCTGCGCGCGCACATAGGGCATGCGTAGGAAGAGGGAGCTGGCTAGACCTCCCGACGCCGCGCTCAGGCGCTCGAGGCAGGCGGCCGGGGCGCCCCGGTAGAGGTCGATGCGGCTCCCCGCCAGCAGCGCGAAGAAGTGGGCGAACTGAAACTCGACCTCGCGCCAGCGCTCCATGCCGCGCCTCAACTCCTCCTCCGCCGTCTCGGGATCGTCGTCCACCAACCACACCAGGTTCATCAGGCCGCTGCGCGCGTGGGTCTCACCGAAGCCGTCGTGGCGCGCCAGAGAGTCATCGAGCAGCTCGCGCCGCGTCTCCGCCAGAGCCTCGAAGCGACCCAAGCTCGCCAGGTTGGCGCAGCGGTAGATCAGCGCGGTCGTCGCCTCGCGTGGTGCGCCGGCCTCCTCCCGGAAGGTCGTCTCGGCCTGCTCCGCGAGCGCCAAGCTCTCGGCGTGCTCTCCGCTGTGGAAGAGCAGCAGACACTCCGCCGCCTGCGCCATGCCTCGAAGACGCGGATCCGAAAACTCCTCCGCGAAGCGGCACACGCGGGCGATCATGGGAGACACGCGGGCTCGCGCCTTGCCTCCTGGCGAGCCGCTGTAGGCGGTGATCAAGGCGTAGCTGCGTGCGAAGCGATGGCGATCGCCCAGGGTGTGGGCTCTCCTCGCGCTGCAAAGCGCGAAGTCCATGCCGCGCAGAGTGTCCACGTTGGTCAAGGCCAGCGCCGCCGAGAAGCAGAGGTCGACGCGCGCCTGCTCGAGACGAGATGGCTCCGCGGAGGGCGCTCGTGGGCCCCGCGTGCCGAGCGTTCGAAGCCAGAGCTGGTGCATCAGGATCGACGCCAGCAGTCCGCGTCGAGTGGGCCGCGAGCGCAGACCCAGGGCGCGCAGGCAGGTCTCGAGGGCGCGCTCCCCCTCGCGCATCGCCCCCGCGTGCAGCAGATGCTCGGCGCGTTCCCGCTGCAGCGTCATGGTCTCCGAGTCGCTCGCGACCAGGGCCCGGCCTCGGAGCGCCTGCTCGAAGGCGTCGGCCGCCGAGCGGTGCAGCCCGGCTGATCCCAGGGCACGCGCCCGGGCGACGTCGAGGCGCTGCCGCGTGGAGTCGTCGTCCGCGCACTCCCGGCCCAAGGCGTAGAGTTCGGACGCACGCCGGAACGCCAGGCTGCGCGCCGCACGCTCACCAGCTCGCTCGTAGAGACGCGCCGCGCGCCTGCCGCGA
>JAADHO010000378.1 GCA_013151775.1 Deltaproteobacteria bacterium
CTTCCCGCCCGGCACCTACCGCCCACCCCTCATCCAGGCCGCCTGAAGCACGCCATGGCCTCGGAAGCGCCGCTTCCGGGGCACAGCTGCACCAGGCGGGTGCGTGGAGCTCCAATATGGCGCTGCACATCGCCGCACATGGGCTCAGAGCGCCCTCGTAGACCCCAACGCACCCAACGCCCGCACGTCGGCGGAGCCAATCACACCCAAGACGAGTCTTTCCCCTAAAGGACCCTGGAACCTTAGGGGGAGCGAATCGCAGCCAGCGCACGCGCCTGTTTGCGGGAACCTTAGGGGGAGCGAATCGCAGCCAGCGCACGCGCCTGTTTGCGTGTATTCCCCGTGAGGTGACATAGTCGGCTCGGCCCATGTCCATCGCCACGCTCATTCTGCTCGGCTGCGCAAGCGTCGCCTTGGTGCTCTTCGGGCTCGGTGTGGTGTTCACCATATGGCACACGCGCTTGGCCTCGCCGGAGCCGCCTCCGGGGGAGTGGCCGCCGCTCTCGTTGCTCAAGCCGCTGAAGGGTTCCGAGGAGGAACTCGAGGTCAACCTCGAGAGCTTCTACGTGCAGGACTACCCTGGCGAGCTCGAGGTGGTCTTCGCCACCACCGAGCAGGACGACGACGCACTGCCCGTGGCGCGGCGCGTCGCCGAGCGACATCCCGACGTGCCCACCCGCTTCGTGCACTCGGACGAGCACTTCGGGCTCAACCCGAAGGTGGCCAACCTCGCAGGGGCCATGGCTACCGCACGCCACGACCTGGTCTTGCAGTCGGACGCCAACGTCCGAGTCCGCCCGGACTATCTGCGCAAGGTCGTCGGAGAGTACCGCGTGCGCGGCTCGTCCTTGCTCACCTCCATGGTCGTCGGCGTCGGTGAGCGCTCCGCCGGCGCCGCAATGGAGAACCTGCAGCTCTCGGCCTTCATCGGTCCCGCCATGTGCACGGCGCTCCACCTCGCGCGCATCAGCTGCGTCGTGGGCAAGTCCATGCTGCTCTCGCGAGCCGAGCTCGATTCCCTCGGCGGCCTGGAACAGGTGCGCGACATCCTCGCCGAGGACTTCGTGCTCGGGCAGCGCTACCAGCAGGCCGGCAAGCGGGTCACGCTCTCGGTCACCACCGTCGAGAACGTCAACCGCGAGATCGGGCTGGGCCAATTCCTCGGGCGCCACTCCCGCTGGCTGAAGATGCGCGCCGTAATCCACGTCGGCGGCTTCGTCGGAGACCTGCTCGCGAATCCCGTGGCCCTCACCCTCGCGGCCTTCGTGGCGAGCGGCTTCGAGCGTTGGGTTGGCCTCGTCCTGCTCGGCGTGGTGCTGCTGAAGATGACAGGCGACGCTTTCCTGATGCGTCGCACGCGCGGCGTGGGCATGCGCCTCCGCCACCTCGCCATGGGGCCGCTGAAGGATTCGCTGATGGGTCTCGTGTGGGTCTACAGCATCTTCTCCCGATCCGTGTGTTGGCGCGGGAAGAAGCTGCGCTTCGGCTCCATGAGCCGCCTGCGCGCGGACGACGGCGCCCTGCCCTTCCGGGTCGCCCGGCGCCTGCGCGTCGCCCGGCGCCTGCGCCGCGCCTAACGCCGTCGGAGACGCGGGAAGATCAGGCCTGTCGTCCGCATCAGCTCCGTGTAACCCGGCGCGTGGACGCTGAGCATCTGCTCCTCGAGGCGTGCGCGAGCGTAGGTCAGGGCGATGGCCACGGCCCCAAGCAGCCACACGGCGGGCGTCGGGCGCGCGATGCCGAGCGCCAGCACCACCAGCACGTATCCCAGGTACATGGGGTGGCGGATGAAGCGGTAGGGCCCGCGGCGCACGAGACTGCGCACCTCCACGAAGATGGCGAAGGAGCGCCGCAGATAGAAGAGCGCGCTGAGCGAGAGGGCGTACGCCAGCACGACCAGCAGCTCGGGTAGCAGCACGCCCCAGAGGCCGAGGGGCGGCAGGAGGCGCGGCGACTGCAGCCAGGCCGGGAGCCGGCCGGCGAGGCCGAAGCCCAGGTAGGAGAAGGTGGAGAGCAGCGGGAGCAGGATGTGTGAGACGCGCTCGGGTGGCCTCGGCGCGGGGCGCGACAGCAGGAGCAAGAGCGCCACCAGGAGATCGAAGGCGAGCAGCAGCCCGTCGCGGGTCAAGCCCTCGATCCACATCAGGCCGCGCGGGCTCATGACCGCCTGCTGCCCGAGCGCCGCCGAGAGCTGACGCCAGCGCGCGAGGTCGAGGTAGGGTCGCGCGCGCCCGTAGGCCATCCACAGGAAGGCTGCGGAGAGCCCATAGCGCTGCACCAGATACGCTCCCCGGGCGAAGAGCGAGCGCCATCCAGGAGCGGCTTCGCTCAATGCGCCTCCCCCCAGCTCTCCCCCACGCCGAGGTTGACCGCGAGGGGCACCGAGAGCTCGGCGGCGCCCGCCATGGCCGCCTCGACCAAGGCCTCGAGCGCCTGCTGCTCCTCGGGCGGAAACTCGAACACGAGCTCGTCGTGCACGGTGAGCAACATGCGCGCAGAGAGCCCCTGCCCCTTCAGCTCGTTGGCCACCGTGACCATGGCGCGCTTCAGGATGTCGGCGGCCGTGCCCTGGATCGGCGTGTTGCGGGCGACGCGCTCCGCGGCGGCACGCAGGTTGCGGTTCTTGGTGCGCAGATCGGGGATCACCCGCCGGCGACCGAAGAGGGTCTCGGCGTAGCCTCGCGTGCGCGCCTGCTCCACCACCTCGTCCATGAAGCGCGCGACGCCCTCGTAGCGCTCGAAGAAGGTCTGGATGTAGCGCCGCGCCTCGCGCCTCGGGATGCGCAGGTTGCGACTCAGGGCGAACTCGCTCTGGCCGTAGATCACAGCGAAGTTCACCGTCTTGGCGGCGCCGCGCTGCTCTCGGCTGACGTCCGCCTCGTCGACGCCGAAGAGCGCCGTGGCGGTCTGGGCGTGCACGTCAGCGCCGCGGGTGTAGGCGTCGACCAAGGCGGCGTCGTGGCTGAGGTGAGCGAGCACGCGAAGCTCCACCTGGGAGTAGTCGGCGGCCAGCATCTTCCACCCGGGCTCGGGCACGAAGGCGGCGCGGACGCGGCGGCCGAGCTCACTGCGGATGGGGATGTTCTGCAGGTTCGGATCGCTCGACGAGAGCCTGCCGGTAGCCGCCACGGCTTGGTTGTAGCGCGTGCGCAGCCGGCCCGTGCCCGCGTCCACGAGCTTGGGCAGAGCGGACAAATACGTACCCTCGAGCTTGGCCAGGCTGCGATGCTCGAGCACCACCTCGATCAGCTGCCGCGCCGGCTCGGGCACCTCGGGGTGGAGCAGCAGATCCGTCAGCACGTCGTGGCTGGTGGAGCGCGAGGTCTTGGTCTTCTTCAGCACGGGCAGCTGCATCTGGTCGAAGAGGATGGTCTCGAGCTGCCGCGGAGAGCCCACGTTGAAGCTGCCGCCAGCGAGCTCATGCGCCCGCTCGACCAGCTCCGAGAGCTCGCCCCGCACCTCCTCGGACATGCGCTCGAAGCGCGGGAGATCGATGCGCACGCCGAGCAACTCCATCTCGACCAACACGCGCGCGAGGGGCAGCTCCATGTCTCGGTAGAGCTCGGCCAAGGGGCCTTCGGCGAGCCGAGGTGCGAGCGTGTCGTGGAGCGCGAAGACCGCGCCTGCGTGGCTGCCGGCGTAGGCGCTGACCTGTTCCGGCGCCAGCTCGTCCAGAGGCAGGTGCACGCCTCGGCGCGGGTTGCTCAAGGACTCGCGGCTCAGCAGGCTGACGTCGAGCTCGGCGGCGGCGACCTGCTCGAGCTCGTGGCCGCGGCGCTCCGAGGCCAGCAGGTAGCTCGCGAGGCCGACATCGAAGCGCACGCCGTCGAGGGCGACGTCTGCGCGCATCAGAGCCACGCTCTCCCGCTCGAGGGAGGCGCTGAGTTTCTCGACTTCGGGGTCGGCGAGCAGGCCGAGCGAGGTCTTCGCCGCCGGGCTGCGCACCCGAGTCGAGGGCGCGGTGTCCGAGGGGCACGTAGGCGACGTCGCGCGGGCTCAGGGCGAGGGCGAGGCCCACGGCGTGGGAGCGCAGGGGGCTCGCGTCAGCCACCACACTGAAGAGGGCGACCCGGCCGGCCTCGCGCACGCGCGCCGCGAACGAAGCGACGCTGGCCGCGTCTCGCAGGATGGGGACGTCGAGGGCTTCGGCCGGTGGCGCCTCGACGCGGCCCAGGCGGGCCTCGAGACGGGAGAGCTCGAGCTCGCGGAAGAAGGGCCTCAGCGCCGCGGCGTTGGGCGGGACGGCGCGGATCTGCTCCTCGCCGAAGTCGAGGGGCACCTCGTCGTAAAGAGTGACGAGATCGCGCGAGAGCTCCGCCAGGTCGCGATGCTCGCGCAGGCGCTCACCGAGCTTGCCCTTCACCTCATCGGCATGGGCGAAGACGCCGTCGAAGGACTCGTATTGGGCCAGCAGCTTGCCCGCCGTCTTCAGGCCGACCTTGGGCACGCCGGGGATGTTGTCGGAGCTGTCGCCCATCAAGGCCAAGAGGTCGCGCACGCGCCGTGGGTGCACGCCCAGCTTCTCGATCGTCTCGGCCACGCCGAAGACCTTCTCGCGCATGGGATCATACATCACCACGCTGGGCCCGACGAGCTGCAGCAGATCCTTGTCACCGCTGAGGATCACGGTGCTCAGACCGATGTCGCGAGCCCCGGGCACGACGGATGCGATCACGTCGTCGGCCTCGTAGCCGGGGGCCTCGAGCCCGCACAGGCCCCAGGCGGAGACCAGCTCGTGGATGCGCACGATCTGCGACTTCAAGTCCGGAGGCGCAGGCGGGCGGTTGGCTTTGTAGTCCGGGTAGCGCTGCTTGCGCAACGTGGGCCCGGGAGAATCGTAAGCGACGATCACGCGCGCTGGCTGATGCTCGTCGAAGAAGCGCATCAACATCTGCGCCACGCCCGCCACGGCGCCAGTGGCCTCACCCTTGGAGTTCGAGAGCGGCGGCAGCGCGTGGTAGGCCCGGAAGATGAACGCGCTGATGTCGATCAGATAGAGCGCGTCTGGATCCCCAGGCGCCGGCAGACAGGCCGCAGGAGCTGCAGCCGGAGGCGCGTTGTCGGTCGACGAGTCAGCGGTCATGACGGCGACCATAGCGGATCTCACGGAGACGCTTCTCGAGAGCGGCGGTGTCTAGGCCGCTGACTCGAGATTCTCGCGGATAATTCGAGGATGACGCGCCGCGATCCGCAGCAGCGCGAGGCCAGGACCATCCGGCGTCACGCGATTCTGCTCCCAGTTTCGCAGGGTGTGAACGCTGATGCCTAGTGCGAGCGCGAACTCGCGCTGCGTAAGACAGATGAACTTCCGCAGCGCCGCCACGTCGCCTGCGTGCAGCTCGCCCGACATGATTCGCTTCCGCTGAGAACGAGTCAGAGCACGTGCCAGTTCTTCTTGCGTCAGCTCGTGTACATCGCTCATCTCATCGTCTCCACGAATTCATGGTACAGCGCCTGCTCGCGGGCAGCACAGTATAAGCTATTAGCTTAGCCAGGCAACTCGAGGTTCGCGTCACGCGGCGCTACGAATGGCAATCTCGAGTTACGCGCGGGATGGTGTCAGCCAGGTCGCCAGCCTGAAACCTGGATACCGCGAAGAACACAGACGGATGGATGCCTTGCGCGCTCAGTTTCGCGCGTGCTAAGGCCCGATGCCCGATCGGGAGTGCCGCGCCTTGGCCCCGAAGGGCGACTCGAGGAGCGAAGGCCGACCATGTTCGAGACCCTGACCAAGGGCTTCCGCGCAGCAAAGAACCGCCTCTCCGGCGTGACCGAGCTGAACGAAGCCAACATCGACCAAGCCCTGCGCGACGTGCGCCTCTCCCTGCTCGAAGCCGACGTGGAATTCGGCGTCACCAAGAACTTCCTCGCGCGGGTGAAGGAGCAAGCCCTGGGGGAGACCGTGCAGACGACGGTCAAGGTGGGCAAGCGCAAGGTCAAGGTCGGCGCCGCCGAGCAGTTCATCAAGATCTGCCAGGACGAGCTCGAGGCCATGATGGCCTGGGAGGGCGACGCCGTCAGCTTCGCCAAGAAGCCCAAGCCCACGGGCATCATGATGGTTGGCCTGCAGGGCTCGGGTAAGACGACGTCGAGCGCCAAGCTCGCGCGCCTGCTCGAGAAGGAGCACGGGCGCAAGCCGCTGCTGGTGGCTGCCGACGTGCAGCGCCCCGGCGCCATCGAGCAGCTTCAGGTACTCGGCGAGCAGCTCGACATCCCCGTCTTCGCCATCCCCGGAGGGCGGCCGCTCGACATCTGCGATCGCGCCATCGCCCATGCGCGCAAACTCAAGCGTGATACCATCATTTATGATACTGCGGGTCGGCTCGCGGTGGACGAAGCCTTGATGGGCGAGCTGGGGGAGATCAAGGGTAAGGTCCGCCCCGACAACGTCTTCCTGGTCGTGGACGCCATGATCGGACAGGACTCCGTCAAGACGGCCAAGGCCTTCCACCAGCGCCTCGGGCTCTCCGGCGTGGTGCTGACCAAGCTCGATGGCGACGCCCGCGGAGGTGCGGCGCTCTCCGTACAGCAGGTCACGGGTGCGCCCGTGAAGTTCGTGGGCATGGGCGAGACCCTCGACAAGCTCGAGCAGTTCCGTCCCGACGGCATGGCCAGCCGCATCCTCGGCATGGGCGACGTCGTCGGCCTGATGAAGGATTTCGAAGGGGTCGTCGACGAACAGAAGGCCGAGGAGGACGCAAAGCGCCTGCTCGAGGGCAACTTCACGCTCGACGACTTCCTGCAGCAGATCGAGATGCTCCAGAACATGGGCCCGCTGCAGGACGTGTTCGAGAAGCTGCCCTTCTTCGGCGACTCCATGCCCGAGGGCTTCAACTTCGACGAGTCGGAGCTGGTGCGCACCAAGGCCATCGTCAACTCCATGACCCGGGGCGAGCGCAACGACATCGAGCTCTTCCGCAAGCAGCCGAAGCGCCTCGAGCGCGTGGCCAAGGGCTCGGGACGCAAGGTCGAGGAGGTCGCCGAGCTGCTGCAGCGCTTCGCCTTCATGCGCCAGATGATGGGCGGTATCGGGCAACAGGCCGGGATGCTCTCGAAGATCCCGGGCATGAAGCAGATGGCGGCGGCCCGACGTCTGAAGGACGTGGTCCGCACGGGCGGGCTCGAGGGCAATCCGATGATGGCCAACCTGGCCGAGGAGCTGCTCGAGGCGGCGGTCGCAGGACAGGGCGGCATGCGCGCGCCATCCGGCAGCAGCGGCACCCGGCGCAAGATCGACCGCGGCAAGAAGAAGTCTCTGCGCAAGCAGCAGAAAAAGGCGCGGCGCAAGAGCCGCCGGTGAGGCACGCATGACCCGACGAGATCCCTGGAACGCAGTGGCGACCTTCCACGTCAACCTGATCCTCACCCTGAGCGCGCTCGTGGCGCTCTCGGGCTGTGTCGAAAAATCCGAGCTGACCCAGGCGCAGCGCACTCAGGTGGCGAGCTACGTGCGCCACGAGGCGCCCACGCCGCAGCATCCCCTCGACATCTCCTTCGAAGACAAGATCCTGCTGCTCGGCTACGACATCGAGCCGGCGACCTGGCGTCCGGGCGAGTCCCTGCGCATCACCTGGCATTGGAAGGTGGAGCGCGCCCTCGAGCAGGGCTGGCAGCTCTTCACCCACGTGGTGGACAACGCCGGACAGAACCGCCTGAACGCGGACGCGGACGGCGCCATCCGCGGCATCTACCCACCCGGGCAGTGGCGCGCGGGCGAGTACATCGAGGACGTCCAAGAGCTGACCCTGCCCGCCGACTGGAGTTCGTCCCAGGCCACGCTCTACATCGGCTTCTGGAACGGCCCCCACCGCCTGCGGATCGTCCGCGGACCGAACGACGGCGACAACCGCGCGCGCGCCTTCAGCATCGAGACCCCCGCGGCGGCGCCGGCGGCCGCGCCACAGCCGGGTCGTCCGGCCGTTCCCAGCCTCAGCGTGGGACGCGCGGCGACCCCTCCGACGATCGACGGGCGTCTCGACGACGCGGTCTGGACGGACGGATCCGCACCCACCACGGCGGCCTTCGTCAACACCATGAACGGCTCGCGCGCCGAGCCCGTCGCCCACGCACGCATGCTCTGGGACGACGACAACCTCTATGTGGGCTTCGAGGTGAACGACGACTCTTTGAAGAGCAGCTTCCGCGAGCACGACGACCACCTCTGGGAGCAGGACGCAGCCGAGCTCTTCCTCGATCCGTCGGGCCGCGGACTAAACTATTTCGAGCTACAAGTCTCACCCCGAGGGGTGACCTTCGACACACGCTACGACTCGCGCCGAAACCCCGGTCCCATCGGGCACGCCGACTGGGAGAGCCAGATGCGCGTGGCCGTGGTGACGCGCGGCGCGGTGGACGACGACCAGGCGGACGAGGGCTACACGGTGGAGGCCGCGATCCCTTGGGCGTCCTTCGCGACCGGCAGCCCGGCGCCGAGTCGGCCCACGCCGGGCACCGTCTGGCGTGCCAACTTCTATGTGATGGACGCGCGCGAGGGCGGCCAACGTGCGGTGGCATGGTCCGCCCCCCGCGTTGGCGATTTTCACGTCCCCGATCGCTTCGGGCGGCTGCTCTTCAGTGATGCGAACGCGCCCGCACCCACCGCGGGTCCCGTCCCAGCGGCGGCCATCGGCGCGCCCAGCATGACGCCTGCACCCAGCATGGGCGCGATCCAGATCCTCCCGCGCCTGCTCGAACAACAGCTGCGCGGACGTCAGCGACGCGTCAGGCAGCAGCTCGACAGCGTCACGATGCGCGACCAGCCACAAGCCGGCGAGACCGTCCCCGGCCCCGACATGGCGCCCTAGGGCCCCGTCTCGAAACCTCGCCTAGTCAGCAGCACGTAGTAGTAGTCGGGGGCGTAGGGCACGACCCGCGTGACGTGGTAGCGCAAGCGCACGAAGGCCATGGCTGCGATCCGGCGCTCGACGGGGTAGCCCGTCAGCCGGCGCAGGTTTCCGCGGGCGTCCAACTCGGGCGCGGACGCGGCGTGGAGCACGATGGCCACCGGCTCCCGCAGCGCGAGGGTGGCAGGCTCGATCCGCTTGTCGAGGTAGCCACCGGGGGAGCGCGCCACCACGGCGTCCGTGACGCCGCCCAGGTCCAGAATGGGAGCGCCGCTGCGATAGCCGAGGTAGCCCACGTCGACCAACGCCACGGGACCATGGAGCGCGGCCAGGTCATGGGCCAGGGGAGCCCCTCGCCGGTCGCGCGCGCGACCCGAGGCGCGCAGGCGAGGCAGCTCGAGCCCGCTGAAGATCAGCGGCAGCATCAGGGCGACGGCGAGCAAGCCAAGCGAGAGCCGAGGTCGCGCGCGGCGTAGGCCATGCCAGCCCTCGGCGAGGGCTAGCGCGTAGATCGGCACGATGGGCGCGAGCAGACGGAAGCCTGGCATCCAGTCGCCACCAGCCAGCGCCAGCGCCAGCAGATGCGCCGCCACGGCCCAGGCGTAGACGCGACCGGGGCCCGACGCCCGCGCAGCCCAGCCCACCAGCCCGAGGCCCGTGATGCCGAAGCAGACGAGGGCGCCCCGAGCGACGTAGGTCAGGCCGAGGAGCGGCGTCGAGGGCTTGGCGTCGAGGGCCATGGGCAGCGCGTGACCGAAGAGCGTCACACGAAAGGCCACGACCAGCGCGACGCCAAGCGTGGCGGCAGCGAGGGCCCGCCAGCGTCCAGGCGCGCGCTGTCCGAGGAGCAGCACCAGACCGGCGGCA
>JAADHO010000055.1 GCA_013151775.1 Deltaproteobacteria bacterium
CGTCGCTGGCGTGCTGCCCGCGGCAGTGCGCGCTCTGCTCGCACTCGACGTGCGCTCTCGCCCCGGCGATCTGCTCGTGGCCGTCGGCCCGCACATTCGCGTCGCCGCCTTCGAGGTGGGCGAGGACGTGGCCGCGCAGATCGCCGCCGCAGCGCCCACGGGCGTCCCGCTCCCGCGGCCCCTCATCGAGCGCCGCGGGAGCCGACGCTACGCCAACCTCGCCGCCCTGCTCCACGCCCAAATGCAGGACTTGGGCGTCCAACTACGCCACATCGAGGACGTGGGCGGCTGCACTTTTTCCGAGCCCGAGCGCTTCTTCTCCCACCGACGAGATGACGGACGCACGGGTCGGCAGCTCGGCGTCATCCAGCCGAGGGGCTGATTCTGGCCGCCTGGCCGACGCATTTCCCTTTGGGCCGACTTGCTCGCGTGCTAGGCCCGTCCGCCCATGGCGTGGTTCTCCAAGGGTCGAGCAGAGGTTGACGCAGCGGCGAAGCGCACGCTGGGTCGCGGCGTGTTCCGCAAGTGCACGGAATGCGCTGTCACCCTGCGCGCCGAGGAGTTCACCGCCAACCTCGAGGTCTGCCCCGAGTGCGGCGCTCACTTTCGCCTCAGCGCCGAGGCTTGGGCCGAGCTGCTGCTCGATCCAGGCTCCTTCGAGGAACGCGACGCCAGCCTGCGCCCCGTGGATCCGCTGCACTTCGTGGACTCCCGCGCCTACTCCGAGCGCCTGGTCACCACGCGCAAGAAGAGTGGTGTCCCCGACGCGCTCTTGGCGGGCGACGGAGCCATCGAGGGGCGCAAGACGCAGCTCGCCGTCTTCCTCTTTCGCTTCATGGGCGGCTCCATGGGCTCGGTCGTGGGCGAGAAGCTCACGCGAACCTTCGAGCGTGGCGTGGAGCTCGGTCAGCCCGTGATCTTGCTCAGCGCCTCGGGCGGCGCGCGCATGCAGGAGGGCGCTCTGTCGCTGATGCAGATGGCCAAGACCGTGGCGGCCCTCGGGCGGCTGCGCGACGCGGGTCAGCCCTTCGTCAGCGTGCTCCTGCACCCGACCACGGGTGGGGTGGCCGCCAGCTTCGCCTTGCTCGGAGACGTGAACATCGCCGAGCCGCGGGCGCTGATCGGCTTCGCGGGGCCTCGGGTGATCGAGCAGACCATCCGCGAGCAGCTCCCCGAGGGCTTTCAGCGCGCGGAGTTTCTGCTCGAGCACGGGATGGTCGACATGATCGTCGCTCGTCATCAGATGCGCTCGCGCATCGCGCGCATCCTCGATCATCTCTTGGGGTGAGCGTCTTGGGTGACGCCACCCTCGATCGGGATCGCGCGGCCTACGCCGATCGGCTGAGCTGGCTCTATGGCCTCGAGTCCCGCGGGATGCGCTTCGAGCTCGACCGCATGCGGGCTGCTCTCGCAGAGCGCGGCGATCCGCAGCGAGGGATGCCGGTGGTGCACGTCGCCGGGACCAACGGCAAGGGCAGCGTGTGCGCCTTGGTCGAGCGTGCGTTGCGCGAGGCGGGTCTGCGCACGGGGCTCTTCACCTCACCCCACCTGTCTCGCTACGCCGAGCGCGTGCGTCTCGACGGTGAGCCGCTCTCGGACGCCCGCGTCGTGCATTGGCTCGATCGGCTGCGTGCGGACGCCTCCCTGCCGCGCCTGACCTTCTTCGAGTACACGGTCCTGATGGCCCTCGAGGCCTTTCGCGAGGCCGCGCCGGATGTCGTGGTGATAGAGGTGGGCCTCGGCGGGCGTCTCGACGCCACCAACCTCGTGCAGCCGCGCGTCACGGCCATCACCAGCATCGCCAAGGATCACACTCGCATCCTCGGTGAGAGCCTGTCGCAGATCGCCACGGAGAAGGCGGGTATTTTGAAGGCTGGCGTTCCGCTGGTGCTCGGTGTGCGCGAGGCCGAGATCGCGTCGACCATTCGCCGACGCGCGGCGTCTCTCTCGGTCCCCGTGTGGCAGCTGGGCGAGGAGCTCGAGCTCGACACGTCGGCGGCGGGGCTCGCTCTGCGGGCCCAGGACCACGCCATCTCCGAGCTGCACCTCGGCCTGCCCGGAGAGCATCAGTGGGCCAACGCGGCCGTCGCCTTCGGAATCCTGGCGCGCCTTCGCGAGCAGGGGCATGCGATCTCGGACGACGCCATCCGCCGGGGCTTCGCTCGGGCGCGCTGGCCCGGCAGGCTCGAGCACTGTCCGGGGCAGCCCGCGCACCTCTTCGACTGCGCCCACAACCCCGCGGGCGCCCGGGCTCTGGGCGCTCACCTCGCGTCCATGCCGCGTGTGGGCCGGCGTGTGCTGGTCTTCGGCGCCTTGGGCGACAAGGATCACGAGGGCCTGCTCGCGCCCCTCGACGCCCGCGTCGACGCCCGCGTCTACGTCGCTCCCGACGTCCAGCGCGCGGTCCCCGCCGAGAGCTTCCAACGCGTTCGTCCAGGCGTGGTCGCTCGCGGCGTGGGCGAAGCTCTCGAGCGCGCGGCCGAGCTCGCGGGCTCGGACGGCTTGGTCGTGGTCGCAGGCTCGATTTTTCTGGTGGCCGCGGCCCGCGCCATCGTGCTCGATTTGCCCACGGATCCGCCCATCGCCATGTAGTTTTTGGGCGCCTCGCCTTGATATCCGGCGATGGGCGTGCATGCCTCCGTCCATGAGCGTCTTCCTCGATGCCCTGAACGGGCGCCCCACCGAAACCACCCCGATCTGGCTGATGCGTCAGGCGGGTCGCTATCAGCCCGAGTATCGCGAGATCCGCAGCCGGGTGAGCTTCGTCGAGCTGTGCAAGACCCCGGAGCTGGCCGCAGAGGTCACCGTGCGCGCCGTCAGCGATCTCGGCGTGGACGCGGCCATCATCTTCGCCGACATCTTGCTCGTGCTCGAGCCCCTCGGCATCGGCTTCGAGTTCACCAAGGGCGACGGACCACGCATCCCGACTCCCATCCGCACGTCGGCGCAGATCGACGCCGTGGCCGACGAGATCGACGCCGCCGCGGAGCTCCACTTCGTGATGGAGTCCATCCGCCGCGTGCGCGCGGAGATGGACACGCCGCTGATCGGCTTCGCGGGCGCGCCCTTCACCCTGGCGTCCTATGCCATCGAGGGCAGCGGTTCGAAGAACTACTACGAGGCGAAGAAGCTGATGAGCGGCGATCCCGGCGCCTTCGCAGCCTTGATGGACAAGTTCGCGCGCGCCGTGGCGGCCTACCTAAACGCGCAGATCGACGCGGGCGCGCAGGCGGTGCAGCTCTTCGATTCGTGGGTCGGCTGTCTGAGCCCGAACGACTACCGCACACACGTCATGCCGCACATGAAGACCCTCTTCGCGGCCTTGGGCAAGCGCGTGCCGGTGATCCACTTCGGCACGGGCAACCCGGAGCTCTACCCTCTGATGCAAGAGGCCGGTGGCGACGTGATCGGCGTCGATTGGCGCATCGAGTTTGGCGACGCCTACAAGCGACTCGGCGACGACGCGCGCCTGATGGGCAACCTCGATCCAGCGTTCTTGCTCGGTCCCCGCGAGGCGATGTTCGCCGAGGCCGACCGCATCCTCGACGCGGCCGCGGGTCACGCCGGACACATCTTCAACCTGGGTCATGGCGTCATGCCCCAAGCCACGGTCGCGACGGCCCGGGCGCTCGTGGATCACGTCCACGAGGCCTCGGCCCGGAGGCGCTGATGCCGCGCGTCGTCGTGGTCGGTGGGGGCGTCGCAGGGCTCGCCGCGGCGCATCGTCTCTCCGAGGTCGCCCCGGAGTTCGACGTGACCTTGGTCGAGGCCAAGTCCCGCCTCGGAGGGACCATCCGCTCCGAGCGCGTCGACGGCTACGTGATCGATCGAGGCCCCGACTCGATCATCACGGAGAAGCCCTCGGCGCTGAAGCTCGCCGAGCGCCTCGGACTGCAAGAGCGCATCATCCGCACGCAGGACGCCTACCGCGGCGCCTACGTGGTCGCCCACGGCCGCCTCGTGCCCGTGCCCGAGGGCTTCGCGCTGCTGGCGCCGTCGGCCTGGTGGCCGCTGATGAGCTCCTCCATCCTCTCGTGGTCCGGCAAGCTGCGCGCTGCGGGTGACTTGGTGCTGCCGCGCGGTCCGGAGCGCGCGGACGAGAGCTTGGGCGGATTCGTGGCGCGTCGCCTCGGACCGGAGATGCTCGAGCGCCTCGCCCAACCGATGGTCGGAGGCATCTACGGTACGGCCCCAGACGTCCTCAGCCTCGAGGCCACCATGCCTCGCTTCCGCACCCTCGAGCGCAAGAACCGCTCCGTGGCCCTCGGCCTGATGCGCGGCGTCGCCCGCATGAAGAAGAGCAAGCGAGGCCGCGATCACGCCGCCATGGGCGCGCGCTACGGCCTCTTCATCAGCTTCGACGGGGGCATCGAGGTGCTCACGGACGCCATCGCTGCCCGCATCACCTCGGACGTTCGCCTGAACTCTCCCGTCAGCGGTCTCGAGCGTCGCGGCCAAGGCTTCGCCCTCTCCCTCGGCGAGGGCGACGAGTTGCTCGCCGACGGCGTGATCCTCGCCACCGCGGCCCACGTCAGCGCGCGCCTGGTCGAGCCGGAAGACGCGCGCCTGAGCCAGCACCTCGACGCCATCCCCTACGGCTCCTCCGTGACCGTGGCCTTGGCCTATCGGCGCGAGCAGATCCCCCACCCCCTCGACGCCTTCGGTTTCGTCGTGCCGACCCTCGAGGGTCGCAACCTGATGGCCTGCACCTGGTCGAGCGTGAAGTGGCCCGGCCGCGCGCCCGAGGGCATGGTGCTCCTGCGCTGCTTCCTCGGCGGCGAGGGGCGCGATCACGCCGCCGACCTGGACGAGGAGAGCCTGCTCGCCGACTGCCGCCGGGAGCTGAAGCGCCTGATGGGCATCGAGGCCGATCCCAGCCTGGTGCGCGTCGACCGCCACCGTCAGGTGATGCCGCGCTACCGGGTTGGCCACCTCGTGCGCGCCGAACAGATCGAGGCGCGCGTCGCGGCCCTGCCGAGGCTCGAGCTCGCGGGCGGCTTCACCCGCGGCGTCGGCATCCCCGACAGCATCAAGAGCGGCGAGGCTGCGGCCGAGTCGCTGGCCGCCGAGCTCGGCTGAGGCTCTGCCGGCTCCGCGCTGGAACTCTGGCCGCGCTCAGATGTGGATCACGAGCTGCCCGTGGAAGCGCAGCTGCAGGCCCACGGCGTCGCCGCTCTCCGAGATGTTCACGTCGCCCACCATCGTGCCGGCGCTGGCGCTGATCTTTTGCCGCGTCAGGTTCAGGAACACGGCGTCCACTCCGGCGCCGATGGAGATGTGGTCGTTGAGGTAGATGTCCACGCCCGCTCCCGCGTCCGCCACGAGCCCGGTGACGCTGGTGTCGCTCAGGTTCGGGTTGCTGTAGTTCGCGTTTCCCATCCAGCCATAGGAGAGGCCGCCGCGCACGTAGGGCTCGAACACGGGGATCGGCAGGTGCAGCCCGAGGTCGAGCCCGACGGTGCCGACCTCGAAGCCGGGATAGCTCGAGAGCGTGCCGCGTCCGCCCACAGTGAACCACAAGATGCGAAAGCCCGCGGACAGGGCTGTGCTCCAGCCGCTGCCGTCGCGTCGCTCGGCCACGGGGATGAAGTTGTTGGAGCTGAACTGCACCAAGTTGATCCACGAGTAGCCGAAGTCCGCGCCGATGTAGAGCACCCCATGGTCGTCGTCGGAGGCCGGCACGGGCGCCGCCGGAGCGGGATCGTCTGCGGGTGCGGGGCGGCTCTCGCGGCGTGTGGGCATGGGCTCTCGCTGCGTGGTCGCGGCTGGCGTGGTCGCGGCGGGCGTGGTCGCGGCGGGCGTCGCC
>JAADHO010000311.1 GCA_013151775.1 Deltaproteobacteria bacterium
GAACAAGGGCTCGTTGATCGAGCCTGGCGCGTCGAGGTACTGCACGGGTCCGAGCATTCCGTCCGCGTCGAAGGCCCGGAGCTGGGGCACGCGGCGCCTCTCATACTCGCCGCCCCCACCGAACATGCACTGCTCTCCTTCGGGCGGACAGCCATCGTACATGACTAGGCCTCTGCCGGTCCTGCCGAGGAGAATGTCCACGCTGCCGAGTCCATAGTCAGAGCCGACGAGGCTCGGCGCTGCGAGGTCGTCTCCATTCACGTCGAGGTGGTGGAGCCACGCGTCTCCGTCCTCGCGGCTAACGATCCAGGTACCCGAATCGGCTGGGCCGAAGCCCGGTGGCGGAAGACCGACGCCCCTGCTGCTATGAGGCAAACGCCGGCCTTCACCGAGCTGCCACTGGCAAGCCACACTGGCGTCGGCCAGGGCCGCGTCGGGCAAGGCGTGACTCTGTCCCCAGCCTCCGCACCCGGCCACGGCAGCCAGCAGCAGCAACGCGGCTCGCCAGACCCAGACCATCGTACGCGAGCCGGGCTCACTCACTGCGCCTCCAGACCAGGCGCACTCGCTTGCCGACGTCCACGCCCAGCAGCACGTCGACGCGTTCGCCGGTGCGGCGGTCGAACGCCGTCGGGCAGCGAGCCAAGGTTCACTTCAACCGGCATCGCCGGCCGCAGGCGGAGGCAAGCAGCGCATGGGATAGACGTTGATGTGAGGGTCACGGTCTGGGTCACCGTAGGGGCGGCGCACATGCTCGAAGAGCAGGAGGCCATCGCCAGTGCTCACGGCCCCGGTCAAGCCCTGTATGTCGTCACGGTTGAACGCTAGGTCTCCGAGGTCGATCGACTCTTCGACGGCTCCCATGTCTCCCAGACGCAGCAGTTCCCAATGTCTTGGGCCCTGCAGGCCACGTCTCAAGAGCATGAATCCATTGTCGCCAACGACGATGGGCCACTGGTATGAAGCCACCGTCTCGCGTGTCCAGTTCAGCTCACCTTGGCGTGTCATGCCATAGAGCCCATATGCCGTGGCTAGCACGATGCGCTCTCGATTTGCGCTGCTCGCCATGCCGAGGAAATATCTGGGGAGCTCAAATCGAATGTCGCTCCGCACCTCACCACGAGGCCGACCCGATGCGTCCAGCGTGGCGAGCCAGACGGATCCGTCCTCGCGCGGATCGAGCACGAAGAGCGCAGCGTCAGGCTCGACGGGAAAGCCGGCGAAGACTTGGGTCGAAAACGGGCTAGGGATCGGCGGACCGAGCAGCTCGCCGGTCGCCGAGACCGACTGCACCAGGCTGTTGGCCACCACCACGAGGAAGCCATCGCCCGCGGCGCTGCCGAACAAGGGCTCGTTGATCGAGCCCGGCGCGTCCAGGTACTGCACGGGTCCGAGGATTCCGTCCGCGTCGAAAGCCCGGAGCTGCGGCACGCGGCGCGTCTCATACTCCCCGCCCCCACCGAATGTGCACTGCTCGCCTTCGGGCGGGCAGGCGTCGTAGATGACAAGGCCTCCGCCGCTCCTGCCGAGCACGATGTCTGCGCTGACGATTCCATAATCGGAGCCCACGAGCGTCGGCGGCATGATGCTACCGCCATTCACGTCGAGGTGCTGGAGCCACGTGTCTCCGTCATCGAGCGTGATTGCCCAGCCACTGGACTCTGCGGCCGTGAGGCCTGCCACGACCACTGGGCCGACGACGCCACTGCCGAGCTGCATGCTATGAGGCAAACGCCGGCCTTCACCGAGCTGCCACTGGCAAGCCACACTGGCGTCGGCCAGGGCCGCGTCGGGCAACACGTGGCTTTGGCCGCAGCCGCAGCCTCCGCACCCGGCCACGGCAGCCAGCAACAGCGGGGCTGCCCGCCAAACCCAGACCATCATACGGGAGCCGGGCTCACTCACTGCGCCTCCAGACCAGGCGCACCCGCCCACCGACGTCCACGCCCAGTAGGACTTCGACGCGATCGCCCGTGGGGCGGTCGAAGGCCGCTGCCGCGTAGCCGTGAGCGTACGAAGCGTCGTCGGCGAGGCGAACCTGGCGCGAGGCGTGGAAGCCATCGAAGTCGATGCTTCCACCGGAGAGAGTGGGCACCAGGTTCGCAAAGGTCAGGCCGCCCGGATCACTGGCGTCCCCGCGGCGAGCAGAGGGCACGAAGACATGGAGTCGGCGCGCGCTGCCCGAGTCGACGAAGGGCACCAGGGTCGGGCCCGTGCTGACGTCCCGTGCGGTGATCGGGAAGCGCGTAAAGCTGCCACAGGTGCCGGCGACGCAGCTCACGTGAGCGCCGCCGGAAGTGCCGGCAACCGCCGTGCAATCGGCGTCCGTGGTGCAGCTCTTCAGCTCGCAGCGCGCAGCTAAGAAACCCACGCACTCGGTGCCGATGAAATCGCTGCATTCCGAAAGTCCCCCGACACACGAGGACATGCCGAGGTTCTCGGGTGTACGAGCGGACCTGCTGTCGAGAGAGTACGGAAATGTCGACCGAGGCCCCGGGGAAGCCAGGACGCGAAGCTGGTCGCCTGGTGCAAAGCGATCCGATGTGGGGTCGAAAAGCTGATACTCCAAACGCCCACGCGGAGCCGTCGCCGCGGCATCCGGTGAGACGAAGGCCAAGAGGATCGTTGGACCTGCGGGTGTGGCCAGGGTAGTCAGCGTGGGCTGAGACGCCAGCGAACCGAAGCCGGAGCTCAGTTCTCCTTCGACCGCGCTGCTGTCATCGAAGTAGTACTGGAGCAGCCCGCGCGTGGCCGCGACGATCAGGCTGCGGCCGTCGTCGAGCAAGGCGACGGCTAGTCCCTGGTCGGCGCTGGTGGCGAAGGGCAGCGAGGCCGTGCTCCAGCTTCCAGCGCTGCGGGAGAGCAAGGCTACCTCACCGCTGACGGAATCCACATAGGCCAGGCGGATGTCGCCGCTGGAGTCGGACGTCACGGCCATCGGCCCGATGGTGTTCACCGGGGCGCCGGCGAGGCCTCCCAGGTCGAACGGCCCGCTCTGCGTACGTCCTGCATCGGTGGGGTCGGTGTAGGTCACCATCTGGAGCGCGTCCGAGCCGTCGATGTAGAACGCGTGCAGTGCGCTGGCGCTGGAGGCTGAGTCCCGGGCGCTGACGACCACGGGCGCGACGTCGCTGCGCCACGAGAGCAGGTCGGGATCGCTCCAGAAACCCTCAGCCCAGAGGGCAGCCGTGAAGCGCTCGGCGAGCTCGCTGGTCATGGCGATGCGGTCTGCGTCGCCGAGGGCCGATAGCTCGTCGCACTCGGGGATGCCCGGCAGGGCGCCCGAAGCGCAGCGGTCAACGACGATGGGGATGACGGTACGGAAGGACGTCGCGTAGTCCCAGTAGTCGTTGGCTCTGGGGCTGGTGTGTGGGGCCGAGTAGAGCTTGCGGTAGAATTCGGCCAGCAGCTCGCGGCTGATGGCGCCGGGCGTCGTCACACCGCGCAGGCTCGGCAGGGCACCCTCTTGCGCCAGCAGGTAGCCGACATGCGAATACATGCAGGAGTTCTCGTGGATCGGTCCAGGCGCATCGCGGTTGGCCAGAAAGTCCATGTGCACGTATTCGCGACAGCCGAGCGCTCGCGGGTTGTTGTCCGCGCCTCGCAAGTTGATATCGATGGTGTCGCAGAGGGGCCGCTCACCGGCGGCCGGAGGCGGCAGGTGGTAGCCCTCGCAACCGAAGAAGGTGTGGTCTCGCACAGCGCGGCCTTCGGTGAGGCTGGTGCGGAAGCCCTCCTCGGGCCTCCCACCGGAGATGGAGAGCTGCGTCAGGGCCGCGATCACGTCTCCCACGTGCTCGCCGAGGTAGCCCTGTCCGGTCAGGCTGGAGGTGCCGCTCTCGAAGGTGCGCACCCGCACGGCGGGGTCCGAGAGGAAGCCATGACCGAACTCGTGGGTGATGGCGTCCGCGCTCAGAGCGGCGCCGCCTACCGCCACCCGCTGGCGAGTGCTGGCGTCACAGCCGGGTGCGGAGAGGGCTCCTGGATAACAGTTCAGGTTGCCCTCAGCTGCGAAGTTCTGCCCATAGATCAGCGCGTACTCACCACCACGCGAGGCCTTGCCATCGCTCCAGCCGTCTCGGCCCCAGACCGTGCGATAGAAGAAGTCGGCCCGGCTCAGGTTGCCGACGAGGATCGTGCAGGTCGCATCGCGATTGCCAGGCGGCGCGCCGGGGGGAGCCGGGGGATCGAGAAAGCAGCCGAAGTTCGCGACTGGACCATCCGTGTCTCCCGGCTGTGTCGGAGTCGTGCGGATGCGGGTCGGCGTGAATGGCTCCTCGAGAGAACCGGCAGCCGGAATGCTCAAGGGATACGCCCTATCGGTTCGAGTGAACTCAGCCACATGGATGTAGAAGTCGTTGGTCTGTTCGGAACGCACCTCTCGCACCTCACCCGTGCCCGCGTCGACGAAGACGCTGACCTCTCCTGGGTAGCGCACCAGAAAGGCCAGCGCCAAGTCGGCGCGAAACGTGCTCTGGCTCAGGTCGTGGATTCCCTGCACGGCGAAGGGCGCTGTTTGCGGTGTGATGCCTCGTGCGACCAGCGCGGCTTCGGCGCGGACCATGGCGTCGGCTTCGGTCAGCGGCGCGCTCGGAAGCATCAGCTCGGACGCGGGCACGAGCTGGCCGCGGATCTCGCGGACGACGCCGACATTGTCGACGAAGAAGGCCAGCACGGAGTCGAAGACCGGCAGCGCGCCGATGCGCTGGCCGAAGACCACGGTGGCTTCGCCCACCGGACCCAGCTCCTGGTGATCGTAGACGAGCTCGGAGCCCGCAAGCTGCATCAGCGCCTCGTGCCGCAAGGCCCAGTCTCGCGCGATGCTCTCGGGGCTGGCGCCGGGCATGGAGGGCGAGTCGCCAGTGGGCAGAGGGCCGATGAAGCTCGGGATGCCGTAAGCATTGCGATGCAGCTGCATGCGGCCCAAGGGCCGGCCGCCTTCCAGAAGCCCAGCCGTGAGCGCGGCGGCCACCTTGGGATCGAGCAGTGCGTCAACGTTCAAGTTGAACTCGTCGCAGACCATGCCCTGGAGCTGCGAGAGATCAGTCTCGGCCGCCACGACCTGCGGGTCGGGTGCGCTGGGCAGCGCGCGGATGTCGATGCTCACCCGGCTGCCTGGAGGCGACGGCGCCAGCTCCGCCTCGAAGCTCGTGGACCCCGCCGTGCTGGGCACGACGCGCTGAAGCGCGCTGGCGTCGGACGTGAAGTCCCCGGGCCCGAAGAGCGCTGCGGTGCCGAGGGAGACGCTGGCCGACGCGCCGCCTCGCGCAACCACCCGCACACAGACCCGCCCGTCTGGTAGCGGCACGGAGCGCTCGATCTCGTTGGCATCTCGCTCGTCTTCGTCGGAGCCAGCGTGGTCGTCATCGACCTCGGCGTGGGCTGCGTCATGCTCGTCGTCTGAGTCGGGGCGGTCAGCATCTTCCGCCGACCCATGCTCATGGTGGGCGTGGTCTTCCCTGTCGGCGCAACCCTCTCCATCCTCTTCCCGGCCATGCCCGTCCTCGCCAGGCTCGCAGTCATCATCCTCTCCCCGATGCGTGGGCGGCGTGAGGACGAAGTGGCCCACCAGCTCACCGTACACGCACGGGTCGAGGCGCGAGGTGTCGAAGTCGGGAGCCGCGATGTCACAGCTCGCCGTCGGGGGATCGAAAGGTGGTAGCGGCCCCTGACAGGTGCAGGAGGGGTTGATGAGGGCGAACACGGCGACGCCGAATCCGAACACTGTTCTGCCGATACGCCCCATGATTCCCGCCTCTTTCCCTCACAAATAAACTGACTGTGCAATCTTAGGACAAGA
>JAADHO010000325.1 GCA_013151775.1 Deltaproteobacteria bacterium
GCGCGGGGCGTTGGTGCTCTTCGCGGGCGCGCTGCTCACGCCCCGGCTGCCGCGCCTCGTGCTCGCCCCGCTCCTGCTCCTCGGTCGCTACTCCCTCTGGGCCTACGTCTTCCACGTGCCCTTCTGCTACGGGCGCCTGGCCTTCGGCGCGCAGCACGCCCTGTCCATGACCGAGGCCGGCCTGCTGCTCATCCCCCTGACCTTCGCGAGTCTGGGCGTGGCTTGGCTGCGGCGCCTCGTCTCTCGGCGGCGAGCGCCCGCTTGCGCGCCCGCGGCGGAGCGATAGAGGTCGACATGGCCGAGGACGAGCCGCGCACGGGCTGGGGCATCTGGATCGCTGTGTTGGCTGTACCCGTGCTGCTGACGATCGGCGGCGCCGTGCTGATCTTCGTTCTGCCCTCCCGCGGCTACGAGCCGAGCCCGCCCACCACGAGCTACCTTCAGGACGCCGACTGCCGAAGCGCGAACGCCGAGCTCGCGCTGCGCGGTTTTCGCCTCGAGCGCCCCACATCCATGATCGCCCACGGCTGCCTCGAGCAGGAGCCGGCGTGGAGCTACGTCGAGTTCCAAAGCTCGGGCGACGACACGGCCCTGCGCGTCGCCGTCCTGCCTGCGCCGGGCGTCGAGGACACGACGGACTTCGACGCGCGCGTCCTCGCGCACATCGCCTCGGACGCCGCGACCCCACGAGAGCTGTCTCGCGCGGCGTACCCGGCGCGCGGATCCGAGCTGCCACGCCGCGACCTTCAGCTCGGCGAGTGGGTCGTGCACGCCGTGCTGCTGCCGCGTCCCCACGGCGAGGGCGGCGTCATCCTGCGCGGCCAAGCGCGCGTCGGGGAGAGCCCCACGGCCACGCTGCGCGCGCTGAGCCAGGTGATGGCGCCGATAGTCGAGTCGCTGCGCTTCTGATCCGCGCTCAGTCGCCGCGAGGCACGTCGAGCAGACGCGCGAGCAGGGCGCGATCGCCCTGTACGGCCGTGCGCTGCAGGTAGAAGCGCAGGCCTCTCAGGCCGCCGAGCTCCTCGCCTCCGCCTGCGCGTCCCGGGCCGCCGTGCACGCACGAGGGCAGCACCATGCCCGGAGGCGTCGTCTGATCCGCTACCTTCTTGCTGCCCACCAACACGCGCCCGCTGTGGGGCGCGAGACCCAGGATCAGCTCGGAGAGGGCCTGCTTGTCGTCGCCGTAGACCGTGGCGAGCAGGCTGCCGCCGCCGCGGGCTACGAGCTCGATGGCCTGCTCCACGCCTTCGTAGGGCATCAGCGTCGCCACGGGTCCGAAGACCTCGAGCTGATGCACCTGCGTCGCCTGCGCCGGGTTGGGCTGCGTGAGCAGGCTGACGGGCACGAAGTAGCCCTCGCCCTCGGGCGCCTCGCCGCGAAACGTCAGCTCGGCGCCCTCGTCCATCAGCGCGCGGATGCCGGCGAGCACGTCCGTCTTCTGCTGCGCCGTCGTGAGCGGCCCCATGCGCACGCCCTCGTCACCGGGCACGCCCACCTTCGTGCGCTTCAGCTCCTCGACCAGGTCCTCCTGCGCCGCGGCGAGCAGCTCCGTGGGCACGAAGACGCGTCGCGTCGCCGTGCACTTCTGGCCCGACTTCTGCGTCACCTCGCGGGCCACGTCGCGCACGAAGAGCTGCCAGACCTCGGAGCCGCGCTCGACGCCGGGAGCCACCACGGTGGAGTTCAGGCTGTCCGCCTCCACGTTCACGCGCACGCTGTGCTCGATCACGTTGGGCAGGCTGCGCAGCGTGCGCCCCGTCTCCGCGGAGCCCGTGAAGGCCAGCGCGTCCTGGCTGCGGAGGTGCATCAAGAGATCGCCCGCGCCGCCACAGACGAGGGAGAGCGCGCCCTCGGGCAAGATCTCGGCGTCGAGGATGCGCTTCACGCACTCGTAGGTCAGCCAGGCGGTGGCGGTGGCGGGCTTGGTCACGACGGGCACGCCCGCCAGGAGCGCGACGGCGGCCTTCTCGGCGAAGCCCCAGGCGGGGAAGTTGAAGGCGTTGACGTGCACCGCGACGCCGCGCAAGGGCAACTCGATGTGATAGCCCCAGAAGCGGGAGGAGCGGGTGAGTTGCTCTCCTTCGTCGGGGGCCAGCCAGCGGCGGTCGCCCAGGCGCTTGCCCAGGGATCCGTAGTAGGCGAGCGTGCCGGCGGCGCCGTCGATGTCGAATTTGGCGTCGCCCCGCGGTGTGCCTGCGCTCTTGGCGGAGACCTCGATCAGCGCGTCTCGCTCGGTGTGGAGCAGCTTGCTCATGGCGGAGAGCATCGCGCCTCGCTCGGCGAAGCTCAGCGCCCGCAGGGCCGGGCCGCCGCGCTCTCGGGCGAAGCTCAGGGCGGCGCCGAAGTCGAGGCCCGCCGTGCTGGTGCGCGCCACGACCTCCTCCGTCGACGGATCGCGCAGCGCCGCACCTTCGCCTTCACCGTCTTGCCATCGTCCACTCAGGTAACTTTGGAGTCGAATCATCGCGGCACCCTGGCAAGGCCCGCCTCAGGCCGCTGTGCGAAGTCTCACGAGCGGCCCGCGCCCAAGACCTCGGCTACCCACGCGTGTTCGATGACGCGAATCTCACGCGTTGACCCGCGCCTGGGCCCGTGGCAGGCTCCGGCGACTCAGAATGAACACTCATTCATCGAAGCCCAAACACAAGTCCGGGCGCGGCTCGTCGGACAAGCGGGAGCGTATCCTGGAGGCGGCGATTCGCGTCTTCGCGCAGGGCGGGTTCTACGCCACGCGGGTCAGCGACATCGCCAAGGAGGCGGGGGTCGCGGACGGCACGATCTACCTCTACTTCGAGAACAAGGACGACGTGCTGATCTCGATCTTCCAGGATCGCATCGGCAAGCTGATCGAGGTGCTGCGCGAGGTGGCCGGACGCGACGAGCCCGTGGACGAGCGCGTGCGGCGCATCATCGAACTTCAGCTCGGGCTGCTCGAGGGGCGGCGGGATCTGGCCGAGGTCATCACGGTCAACCTTCGACAGTCGTCCAAGCTGCTGAAGCAGTATGGCGCGCCGCTCTTCACCGAGTACCTCGAGCTGATCGCCTCGGTGATCGCCGAGGGTCAGCGCTCCGGAGTCTTCCGCGAGGACGTGAGCTCCCGGGTGGCGGCGCGCGCCCTGTGGGGCGGTCTCGATGGCCTCGCCCTGACCTGGGCGCTGGGCGGCGGCGACAAGGACGACGCCTCGCGAGACGCGGCGCTCAAGAAGGCGGCGCATCAGTGGGGAGAGCTCTTCTTGGACGGATTGCGTGGAGGCACGCACCATGCTTGACGCTTCGAGAGGGGGCGCCTAGATCCCGTCGAACTCGAATTCTGGCGCCTCGAGCGGGGCGCCCCATGTCGCAGCGGTCACTTCACGCCCAGACGTGACGGACCATCAACCAGGGCCCAGCCCTGAGAACGGAGGCACTGGTGAAGATCCTAGTACCTATCAAGCGCGTCGCCGATCCAGACAACGCCAACAAGGTGAAGGTCGCGCCCGACGGCTCGAGCGTCACCTCGGAGGGGCTCGAGTGGAAACTCAACCCCTTCGACGAGTGGAGCCTCGAGGCCGCACTCAGGCTGACGGAGAACGCCGCGGAGAAGAGCCGCGTCGGTGAGGTCGTGGTCGTGACCATCGGCCCGAAGGATGCGACCCAGACCATCCGCCAAGGCCTTGCCATGGGCGCCGAGCGCGCCATCCGCGTGGAAGGCGATGACGCCCAGCTCGACGCCTGGCAGGTGGCCAGCGTGCTCGCCGCGGTCGCCAAGAAGGAGCAGCCCGACCTCATCATCATGGGCAAGCAGGTCGTCGACGGCGACTCCAACGTCGTGCCCCAGTACCTCGCCGAGCTGCTCGGCTGGCCCGCTCTGAACTACGCCCAGTCCCTGACGACGGACGCCGAGGGCAAGACCGTCAAGGCCCAGCGCGAGCTCGACACGGGCGTGGAGACGCTCGAGGTGGACGGCCCGGCCGTGATCACCTGCGCCGACCGCATCCTGCACCCGCAGGCGGTGAAGAACGGCGTCACCCCCGACGACTTCACCTACCCCGCGATCGAGGGCGGACGCTACGCCACGCTCAAGGGCATCATGAAGGCCAAGAGGAAGCCCATCGACGAGACCACCGTCGGGGACCTCGGGGTCGAGGCCGCTGCCACCGTCCAGTACACCGCCTTCGAGCTGCCGCCGGCGCGCTCGGGCAACACCACCTTCGTGGAGTCCGTGGAGGAGCTCGTAGAGAAGCTCCACGCGGACGCCAAAGTACTCTGAGCGAGAGAGGTAGACATGACTGATATTCTCGTTGTCGCGGAGCTCTTCGAGGGCAAGAACCGCAAGACCACACTCTCGGCCGTCGCCTTCGCGCGACAGGTCGCGGAGGCCACCTCTGGTGCCTTCGACATCCTCTCCATCGGAGAGGGCGCCGGCGCCGCCGCGCAGGAGCTCACGGGCTTCGGCGCGCGCAAGCTGCTCGAGGCCGAGATCGCGGGCGGCTACGTCGCCGAAAACCTCGCGGCCACGGTCGCCGAGGTGGCGAAGGGCTACCAGGTGATCGTCGCCACGGGCACGGCCTATGGCAAGGATCTGCTCAGTCGCGCCGCAGGCAAGCTCGCCGCCGGCGTGGCGCCCGACATCTCGGCTGTGAAGGTCGAGGGTGGCGAGCTGATCTACACGCGCCCCATGTACGCCGGGAACGTGATCGGCCACATGAAGGTGACGACGCCGATCGAGTTCGTCACCGTGCGCCAGACGAGCTTCGAGGCGGCCGCGCCGAGCGGCGGCGCCAGCCCCGTCGAGAAGGTCGCGGTCCAGACCGACGCCGTCGCCGAGCGCCTGCGCTTCGGAGGTCTCGAGAGCGTGAAGAGCGAGCGCCCAGAGCTCGCCGAGGCCGAGGTGATCGTCGCCGGCGGCCGCGCCTTGAAGAGCGAAGACAACTTCAAGAACGTGATCGACCCCTTGGCGGACGCCCTGGGCGCGGCGGTCGGCGCCTCGCGTGCGGCCTGCGACGCGGGCTACGTCGCGGCGGATCTGCAGATCGGCCAGACGGGCAAGGTGGTCGCGCCGAAGCTCTACCTGGCCATCGGCATCAGCGGCGCCATCCAGCACCTCGCGGGCATGAAGGGCTCCAAGGTCATCGTGGCGATCAACAAGGACAAGGAGGCGCCCATCGCGCAGGTCGCCGACTACTTCTTGGTGCAGGACCTCTTCGACGCCGTCCCCGCGCTGACCGAGGCCGTGAAGAAGCTGGCCGCCAGCTGAGCCTCCCTAGCCCCTCGTCTCGAGCGCCGCGCCCTCTTCGGAAGGTGCGGCGTTCGAGCTTGCATGCCGTGCGATCCCTCGGGCACAGCCCGTCGATTCGCGTATAGTCTGCCCGCCGATGAACCTCCGACCCGCCCTCGTCACCCTGCTGCTCCTAGGCGTCTGCGGACACGCCGTCGCGCAGCCCGAGCTGACCGGAAGCTGGCGCGCCAGCCCGCTGCGAATTCGCTACGCCGTGCGCGCCTGGGGTCCCGACTGTGGACCCCGACCCCCCGCGCAGACCAGCGAGAGCGGCGGAAACGTCCAGGTCGCGCAGCGCGGCGACGACCTGACCTTCTCCGGCGCCGTGCGCTGGACGACCAACACCTGCGCGAGCGAGACCCCGGGCCTGAGGCGCGTCTCTTCGAGCTATCAAAACGGCAACTGGACCACGCGCTGCCAGACCCCCACCGGTCACGCGCACCCCGAGCGCGGCGTCTACCGCTTGACCACGCGCGAAGACGGCAGCCTGCGCTACAGCGAGACCACGAACTGGAATTGGGCGCTGCGCACCTCGACC
>JAADHO010000096.1 GCA_013151775.1 Deltaproteobacteria bacterium
GAGGGCACGAGGACCGCGGGGCGCTGGCGCAGGCGGAGACGCCACTCGAGGGCGAGCTCACGGCCGTCGCGGGTGGCGTCCGAGTCGCCGACGTGGCGGCCAACCTCGGCGACTCGCTGCACGAGGGGGACGTGCTCGAGACGGACGCCAACTCGGCCCTGCACGCGCGCCTGGCCCCAGGGACGGGCTTCGTGCTGGCCGCCGACTCGCGCCTCGAGCTGAGCCGCGTGCGGCCGAGCGGCGTCGTGCTCTCGCTCGAGCGCGGCTCCGTCTCGAGCGCCGTGCGCACGGGCGACGTCTATCGTGTGGAGGCAGGCTCCTACCGCGTCGTCGTGCGCGGCACGCGTTTCTCCGTCTCGCGCGTGGGCGACGGCGTTCAGGTTTCCCTGGCGGAGGGCACGGTCGCCATCGAGCGCGGAGACGCCACCCTCGAGGTGCTGCACGCGCCGGCGCGCTGGCGGTCTCCGGACGTGGCGGAGAGCGCCTCGGTGGACGCCCCGGTGGAGACGCCCATCGCCCTCGACGCACGCCTCCCCTGGCCGAGCCTCACCCTGCCTCCCTTCCCTCGCGTGGTGGCCTGGGAGGTCGAAGGAGCTCGCTTCGACGCCGAGCGAAGCGTGGCGCTGCGGGCGCCGCAAGGAGAGCTGCGCCTGCGGGCCTTCGACGCCCGCGGACGCGCCCGTGAGGTCACTCTCCAGCTCGCGCCCGAGGGCCTCACCCTCAGCGAGGCCATGCTGCCACGCCAGCGTCTGCCCCAGGCCCGAGGCCAGCTCAGCCCCGACGCCATCCGCAGCGTGGTGCGCGCACGCCAGCCCGCTCTGCGCCGCTGCTACGAGCGCGTCTTGCGGCGGCTCGGCGATCCCTCCCTCACGCGCGCGGCCTACTCCCTGCGGGTCGACGTGGGAGCGCGCGGCGACGTGCGACGCGTGCGCCTGACGGCCAGCGGCGGCGAACCCCACGCGGCCCTGCGTGACTGCATCACCCACGAGGTGCGCGGCTGGACCTTCCCCGCGCCCCAGGGCGGCCCCGTCTCCTTCGAGCTGCCCCTGAACCTCTCGGCCCGCTGAGTCGCAGACCGCTCCGCTGCTTTCTTGCGATGTGGCCAACGCACCTACTAGTGTGCACGTGTGCGCAAGCAATCGCGATCTGGGCGGACACTGCTGGCCCTGCTGGCGTGCGTGTGCAGCCTGCTCCTGGGCGCCCTGGCGGCGCACCACGCCGACGCGGCCCGGGAGCTGCCCGCGAGGCTGTCAGCGCCCCACGCCGCCCTGCTCGTGACCGCGCTGAGGAGCCCTCGACAGCGGCCCTCGGCCGATCCCCCGCAGACGTCCTCCACGTCCGAGCCTGCCCCGCCCAGCTACCGAGACGGGCGCGTGATCACGGGCGCCACATCCCATCGGCTGATCCTCTTCACCTTCGATGACGGCCCGGACCTGAAGACCACCCCGCGTCTGCTCGACGAGCTCGACGCGGCGGGCGTGCACGCGGTCTTCTTCACCGTCGCCAGCCGGCTCATGGGTCACGGCGTGCGGCAACGAGCCCAAGCGGAGCTGCTGCGCGAGATCGAGCGCCGCGGACACCTGATCGGACACCACACGGTCCATCACCGTCAGCTTCCCCTGCTCTCCAACGCCGAGATCGAGGCGGAGGTGAACGACGGCCAGCGCGCCATCGAGCGCGTGCTCGGCCATCGCCCTTACCTGCTGCGTCCGCCGGGCGGCGCCCGTTCGCCGCGGGTCGATCGCCTGCTGGCCGCGCGTGGCTACACGGAGATGCTCTGGAACCTCGGCACCGGGGATTTCCAGGTACGCAGCGCCGACGACGTGGTGCGCACCTTCCGCCGCGTGCTCGCCCGGCGTGAGCGCGAGAACGGCGAGCGCGGAGGCATCGTGCTGATGCACGATCCGCACGCCTGGAGCGTCGAGGCCTTCCCGCGCATCGTGGCCGAGCTGCGGAGCAAGAACTGTCAGCTGCTAGAGCGCGGCGAAGAACTCTACGACATCGTGGACGACCCCCGCTTCTTCTTCGAGGCGCGGGGCGAAGACGACGGCACGGCCCTCGCGCAGCCCGCCGAGCCCACGGCCCGCGTGCTCGCTGCACGCCAAGCTCGGCTGAGGCGCGAGACCCGAGCGCGCTGTTCTCAGGTGGCGAGCCGCTAGCGTCCCGCCGGCGGAGTCTCAGGCCCGCGTTGTACAACAGGCGTGGCTGTGCCTAAATCGGAGCATGGAAGTTCCCAGCTCCGTTTGCTCCTCCTGTGGGTTCGAGAACCCTCGCGCCTGGCACGCCTGCGCCCGCTGCGGCCTGGGGCTCAGCAGCGCCAGTCGCGGCACCGGCCTCTCCTCCATCGCCATCGGCAGCGGCGGACGCGTGGCGGATCCCACCATGGTCAGCGCGCCCCCCGAGATGGTGCCCGGTGAAGACAACGAGGAGGCCAAGATCTCGGAGTTCCCCGCGGCCAGCCTGTCGTCGTCCCCGCCGGGACCCGCGCCGGATCCCGAGCCTCCGCTGATCGGGCAGCTCGAGGCCAGCGAGGCTGTGCGCACGGGCGTGGAGCGCGCCTTCAGCTTGGGCGCACCCACCTTGGTCGCCCTCGAGGGCCAGCGCGGATCGGGCAAGACCCGCATGCTGATCTACGCCTCGGAGATCGCCGCACGAATCGACGGAAACGTGCGCGTCGCCTATGGCGCCTGCCGCCTGGGCGGAGACGGCACCTACGCGCCCTTCTCGCGCATGCTGCTCGAGCGCTTCGGCGTGACCCCCGCCTCGTCGCCCAGCTCCGTACGCGGGCAGATGTCCACGCAGGTCTCCAAGGCCCTGATGAGCAAGGACGCCCTGGCCGTGGCCGAGACCACCCACCTGCTCGGACACGTGGCGGGCATCCCCTTCCCCCAGAGCCCGTTCTTGGTGCCGCTGAAGAAGGACCCCGAGGAGCTGCACCGCAAGGCCTGCGCAGCGGTGAAGCGCTTCTTCGAGGGCGAGGCGGAGCAGCGCCCCGTGCTGATCTTGCTCGACAACATGCAAGAGGCCGAGGACGAGGCCTGGGATATGGTCGCGGCCCTGACCCAAGCCGCCGGCCACCTCGCGGTGGTGATCGCCGGCGCGCCGCCCATCGCCGAGCGCGCGCAGCAGCTCGATCCCCCCGGCGGCGTGGCCGTGGGTCCGGTGGCGCCCCTGGGCGAGAGCGACATCGCGGCCATGTTGCACGTGATCCTGCCGACCTTGGTGGAGGCTCCCGAGCCGCTGGTCGCCGCCTTGGCCCACCGCTCGGAGGGCAACCCGAGCGCCGTCCGCGACCTGGTCTTGGCGCTCTTCGAGGCGGGGGTCTTCGTACCGGACGACCAAGGACTGAACATCGACCTGGAGCGCCTCAGCGCCGGTGAAGGCCTGCCCGTGAACCTCGACGACGCCATCCAGGCGCGCCTCGACCGGCTCGACGATCTCGAGCGCGAGACTCTGTCGCGGGCCGCGGTGGTCGGCGAGGTGTTCTGGGACGGCGCGCTCCTCGGCCAGATGCGCTCCGAGCGCAAGCCGCCGGGCGATGGCTCCGACCCCCTCAGCGTCTGGCCCGACGACGACGACAGCCTGGCCCTGGGCGCCGCCCTCGACCGCTTGGTCGACAAGGGCTTCCTGATGGAACACGACGGCTCGGACCTGCTCGGCTCACGTCAGTTCGCCTTCAACTCGTCCCACGCCCGGGAGCTGCTCGAGCGCGTCCAGGGAGACGAGACGCGCACGGGGCGCCATCGCTCCGTCGCGCGCTGGCTGGCGGTGGTGGCCGAGTACCGCCGCGAGGGCGTGGCGCGCATGATCGCCCCTCACCTGGAGGCCGCGGGCCAGCTGGAGCGCGCGGGGCGAGCCTACCTCGAAGCCGCCAACTTCGAACAGCGCGGCCTGCGCACCAACAACGCGCTGCGCTTCGCCGACAAGGCCCTGGAGCTGCTGCCGCCCGAGGACGTGGCGCGACGCATCGAGGCCCTGCACGTGCGCGGCTCCACGCTGGCCCTCTTGGGCCGCGGCGACGAGGCGATCGCGGACTTCACCTCCATGCTCGAGCTAGCCTGGAACATCGGCGCCCGCGGCAAGGGCGGCGCGGCGTTGAACCGCATTGGTCGCGCCCACCGGCAGCGCGGCGAGAACGAGCGCGCGCGCCAGGTGCTCGATCGGGCCCTCGCCCTGTTCCGCGCGGCGGGGGACCTACGCGGTGTGGCCTCGACCCTCGACGACCTCTCGCAGGTGGATCTGCTGCGCGGCGACACGGACGCGGCCCTCGACGAGGCCAGCGAGGGGCTCGAGCTGCGCCGCTCCCACGGCGACGCCCGCGGCGAGGCCCTCTCGCTCAACACCCTCGGGCAGATCGAGCTGCACCGTGGAAACCTCGACGTCGCGGACGAGCTCTTCCGCCAATCCCTCCGCCTGCGTCAGGAGCTCGGAGACACCGCGGGCGTGGTCCAATGCCACAACGCCCTGGGGATTCTCTCCTACGAACGCGGTGACGTGGCGGGCGCCATCACGGCCTGGGAGGCGGCCCTCGAGCAGGCACGCAAGATGGGAGACCTGCGACGCGTCTGCTTCATCCTGAACAACATCGGCGAGGCCCGTGGCCAAGGTGGCGCTCTGGAGCAGGCCACGCGCGCCCTAGATGAGGCGGCGGAGCTGGCACAGGAGATGAACGATCTGCGCGGCATGGCCGAGGTCAGCCGAAACCGCGGCCTGCTGGCCCTGAGGCAAGGCGACGACGACGCCGAGGAGCTGGTCTTGTTGGCGGTGGAGCGCGCCGAGGCCTATGGCGCGCCGGAGGCCATCGCCGCGGCCCATCGCGCGGTCGGCGCCCTGCGCGCGCGCACGCTCTTCGACGCCACGGGCAAGGTCGATAGACGCGCCGAAGAGAGCTACCTGACCAGCATCGACATGTTCCGGGACGCCGGCAGCGAGAAGGAGGCGGCGCGATCGTTGGCCGAGCTCGGCATGCACCTGATCGAACGCGGAGACCTCGAGACGGCCCGCGAGCGCCTGAGTGAGGCCCGCGCGATCATGCGCCGCATGGGCTTGGCCGAGCTCGAGAAGATCGAGCAGACCCTGGCTCAGCTCACCTGACGCGCCGCCGCGCCAGCAGGCGGCGCACGGGCAGGCCGTCACGTGCGGCTCGCTCTTCGCGGTTGCTCGCCGCGGCGTAGGGGTTGCGCTCGAGCCAGCCGTCGTCGCCGGCCAGCGCGAAGTCCCGATGCACGACCAGGCTGTCGCGGTAGATCTCCGCGCGGTCGGGCACGTCGGTCTGGATGAAGAGCTCGCCGTCGTCCACCAGCAGGCGCGAGACGGCGTCGAGGAAGGCGTCGCCGACGACGCGGCGCTTGAGGTGGCGCTTCTTCCACCAGGGATCTGGGAAGTGCACGAAGACGCGCTCGACGCAGGCGACGGGCCCCGCGCGCGTCAGGATCTCGCGCGCATCACCGCAGAAGATCTGGATCTCGTCGAGGCCCAGACGCTGAGCGCGTTCGGCCACCTTGGTCGCCCACTTGGCCTTGATCTCGATGCCCAAGAGGCGTGCTGCGGGCGCGGCCTCCGCGCGATGGAAGAGCGAGGCGCCGCGGCCGAAGCCCACGTCCAGCTCGATCGGCCCCGGCGTGGGCCACAGGCCGCGCAGGTCGAACTCGCCCTCGGGCGCTCGGGGTGCGCGGGAGACGTAGTCCACGGGCGGCGGCGTCGACGTCGCGTTCACGGCGGCGCAGGGTGAGAGCCGGCGGCGGCGGGGTCAAGTGGTGGTCCGGAGCGACGCTGATCCGGCCGAATCACGCGACTCGTTGACCCGAGACGGGGAGTCGATAGCATCCGCCGCAGGAGCCCGTCATTCGCTCATTCGTCCTCTACCTCGCGCTGTTTTGCTCAGGCGCCGCCGCCCTCGTCTACCAGGCCACCTGGGGCCGGATGCTGCACCGCGTCTTCGGCGTCAGCGACCTGGCCATCGCCACCGTGCTGGCAGCCTTCTTCCTGGGCATGGGCCTGGGCGCCGGCATCGGCGGGCGCTTGGCGTCACGCACGCGTCGCCCGGCGCGCACCTACGCGCTGCTCGAGCTGGGGGTGGCCTGCTGGGCCCTGCTCTCGCTGCTGCTGATCCCGCGCGTGCACGAGGTCTACGCGGCCCTGGGATCGGGAGCCAGCTTCGCCGAGCTGACTCCCCTGCGCCTGGGCCTGGCCTTCGCCATCCTCTTGCCGCCCACCACGGCCATGGGCGCGACCCTGCCGGTGTTGATCTCCGTGGTGAAGGATCGCGGCGCGCATTGGGCGGCCTCCGCCACCTCGCTCTACTTCGTCAACACCCTGGGCGCCGCCCTGGGCGCGAGCCTGACGGGCTTCGTCTTGGTGCCGCTCCTGGGCGTCCACGTCTCCATCACCCTGGCCGCCGGGGCGAGCCTGCTCGCGGCCCTGCTGGTGCTCTTCACCTACCGCAAGGCGCCCGAGGCTGAGCAGAAGGGGACGGACGCTTCGGACGATCCCTCGCCTCCCCAGCCTGACGACGTACAGCCTGACGACGTACAGCCTGACGACGCAAACGCTGGGTCCGTTGAATCGGAGCCCGTCGCGCCGACCCCACGCGCACCCAAGGCGACGGCCGCCCAACGCGCGAAGCGGCAGGCGACGCGGCGCCTGCGCCTGGCTCTGGGCCTAGCGGCGTGTGCGGGCTTGGCGTCTTTGGCGGGCGAGGTGCTGTGGACCCGCGTGCTGCGCACCGTGCTGCAGGGCACGACCCAAGCCTTCTCGGCCATGCTGCTCCACTATCTGGTGGGCATCGCCCTGGGCAGCCTGCTCGCAGACCGACTCGCGCGCCGCTACGACGCCACCCGCGTCTTCGGCCTGGCCCAGCTGGCGCTGGCCCTGCTCAGCGGCGCCAGCATCTGGCTCGCCTCCCAGACCCCGCGCATCATCGGCCTGCTCTCCGAGTCCACGGTGCTGGTGCCCAACCAGCCATGGATCATCCTCAGCGTCAGCGGCCTCCTGCTCCTGCCCATCTCCCTGGCCCTCGGCACGTCCATCCCGCTGGCCTGGCGCATCGCGGGCGCCGCGCGTGCCGACGCACCCCGCGTGGCTGGCCGCGTGCTGATGGCCAACACCCTAGGCGGCCTGGTGGGATCGCTGGTCGCGGGCTTCGCGCTGGTGCCGACGCTGGGACTCGAGGCTTCCATCCTGGTGCTGGTCTTTGTCCACGCCGGCATCGCCGCCGTCGCCCTGCGCAGCGCCGCGGGCGTGCGCCTCGTGCCCCGGGTGCTCGGGCTCACCGGTCCTCTGGCTGCCGCGGTCGGGATCCTGGCCTGGGGCCCCTCCCTGCACCTGCCCTACCTGCTGGACGCCTGGTACAATCCGTCGGACGCCATCATCATGGGCCCGGACGATGACTGGCGCGATCCCGTCGTCTTCTTCGAGGAGGGGCGCAACACCACGGTCAGCGTGCTGCGCCGCGAGGGCAGTCTGCGCCTCTACAACGACGGACGCCCCGAGTCCGGCTTCTCCCCGGGCACCCCCGGCTTCGGCTCCGAGCTCTCGATCCTGGCCGGCCTGCCGAGCCTGCTGGCCGAGGACCGCGACCGAGCCATGGTGATCGGCTTGGGCGCTGGGCACACGGCCGCGGTGCTGCTGGCCGGGCCCTGGCAGCGCGTGGACGCCGTGGAGCTCGAGCCCGCCGTGGTGCGCGCCGCGCGCATGCTCTACGAGACCCACGAGACGCCCTTCCCCCTCGACGATCCCCGAGCGCACCTGATCCTCGACGACGCGCGGGCCCAGCTGGTGCTCAGTGAGCCCGGCATCTACGACGCCATCGTCTCCCAGCCGTCCCATCCCTGGCTCGCGGGCTCGAGCGCCCTCTACACGCAGCAGTTCTTCCAGGAGGCCAAGCGCGCCCTGAGGCCGGGCGGTGTGCTGGCGCTGTGGGCCAACCTCTTCCGCATGGACGTCGACCACCTGAGGCGCATCACCCGCACGCTGCGCTCGGTGTTCTCCCACGTCTCGGTCTTCGTGGTGGAGAGCTCGAGCTTCATCCTGGTGGCCTCGGACGAGCCCATGCCCATGCAGGAGCGGGTGGCCACACGCCTAGGCGGAGACTCCGGCCTCGATCCCTTCCTCGCGCCCTACAACCTCGCCTCCTTGGTGGAACTGGCCGCGTCGCGGGAGCTCGACGACGAGGGCACGCGCGCCTTCGCAGACGACGCGCCTCTGCTCGACGACGACCGGCCCGCCCTCGAATTCGATCTCGCGAGGATCTCCCACGACCAGTCCTTGACCTTCTTCGACCTCGATCTGGCCATGGCCGACCTGCCGTGGATCTCCGCCGAGAGCTGGGCGGCGGTCCCAGCGGATCTGCGGGTCGAGACGCTGCTCGAGCGCATCGATCGCACGACGCCGCGCCTGCGCGCCTTGGGCCGTGTGGAGGCGTCTCTGCCGGCCCTCGAGCTGAGCTCCGACGACGACGCCCTGGTGCGCGGCGCCCTGGCCGAAGCG
Source organism: Deltaproteobacteria bacterium (assembly GCA_013151775.1). GTDB lineage: Bacteria > Myxococcota_A > Polyangia > Polyangiales > Houyiibacteriaceae > JAADHO01. The sequence goes on from JAADHO010000096.1 coordinate 8,488, forward strand.
CGGGGAGATCTGCGCGGAGCGCTCCAGGCCTACGACCAGAGCGCGTCTCGTCTGGCCGCGAATCGGGTCGACAAGCTGCGTCACCACGAGCGCCTGCACGCCGCGCTGATCGCCCGCCTGGCGACGCGCCAGGCCCAGCCCGACTCCGCCCAATGGGCCCTGAGCAGCGCCTTCGCCCTGGGAGACCGCCCGTCCCTCGAGCGCGCCCTCGAGCTGGCCGACTCCCTGGTCGACTCCGAGGACTCGGCCAGCGGGCGGCTGCGTCGGCTCGCGCGCGCACGTCTGGAGGGGGGCTGCGCGGCCTTCCTCGATCACTCGGAGCTAGAGCGCAGCCTCGGCGACGAGCACGTGGCCTTCATGGCCGAGGTCTGCGCCCTCGAGGCGGGACGTCTACGCATCGGCCGCCGCTACGCCGAAGCGCGCATGCGCGATCGCCGGGTGATCTCGGCGCAAGAGGCCAAACGAGGCGGCGAACTCCGGCCCCACAACGTCGGCGCCGCCATGCGCGCCTACCGCCGCGCCCTGGCCGCCAACCCCGCCCACGGCCTCGCC
>JAADHO010000215.1 GCA_013151775.1 Deltaproteobacteria bacterium
GGCGAAGCTGCCGGCGCCGAGCCCGAGGGCGCGCCCGAGGAGATGCGCGGGCAGGCCGCTCATGAAGCGGTTGCGCGGGTCCACGCGGCCCACGCCAGCGCGCTCCGAGAGCTCGCCGAGCCAGACGCTCTCAGCGTAGCGCGAGTGCTCGGGGCTCGGGTAGCTGAGGTTGCCGAGCACGGCGCCCGTACGCGCGTGGTCTGTGCCGGTGACGCCCGCGTCCGAGAGCGCCTTTCGTGCCGTGTCGAGAACCCAATGAAAGAGGGGGTCGAGTCCTTCGAGCTCCGACTCGTCGACGGCGTAGCCCGCCGGATCGAAGTGGAAGTCGTCGACGTGTCCGCCGACCGCGGACCAGGACTTGTCCGCCGCGTCCGCGACGTCGGATGTGATCACGTCTTCGAGGGGCACGCGCCAGTGTTCCGCCGTGGCGGGCGCGAGCAGGTCACGACCTTCACGCACGGCGCGCCACAGCGCCTCAGGTGTGTGTGCCCCGGGGAGCAGGCAGGCCCGACCCACGATCGCGATGGGCGTGAAGCGCATGTCAGTTGGAGTGAGGGGTCGGGATCAGGTGCGACTCGACGCCGCCGAGCTTGGCGAACTTCGTGCCTTCGGCGTCGATGATGCTGACGTCGCAGAGGGTCTTGCCACCCGAGGCTTGGTGACCCGTGAGGATGGCGCGCAGTTCACCGACGGGCAGACCGTGACGGAAGAGTTCGAGCTTGCCTAGGGAGGTGGGCAGCGACGCGCCACCGAGTGTGTGCTCCGTCCAGAGCAGCGCGAGCTGCAGCCCGGCGTCTACCAGAGCCGGATCCGTCTGCCAAAGGCCCGCCGGCCAGCCGACCTCGGAGGCGCCCACGACCGTCGCGAGCATGCCCGCGTCACCCACGTCTGGGAGGCCGCGGATCACCTGGAACTGCGGACCGTGGAAGAGCGTCCCCCCATAGACAGCGCCTTCGAAGGTCGCGAGATCGGCGGGCTCCGAGGGAGCTCTGCGCAGCTCCGGTGCGACACGCTCGGCCGTGGCGGTGGCCGAGTAGCGCCGCCTTCCCGAGACGTCCAAGAGCTCGAGCCCGAAGGTCGCGCCGTCGCCATTGCTCAGGCGTCGCACCACCACAGTGAAGCTCTCGCCACCATTCTCGAAGTGCTCGAGCTTGATTCCACTGAGCACTCTCACGTTCTCGATGCTGTGCAACACGAGATCGGGACGCGCCGCGCGCACGCCGCGCGCGAACCACTCGAGCACGAGCGCCACGGGTACGACGGGCGTTCCCTGTACGCGGTGGTGATCGATCACTGGGTAGGTCTCTTGGCTGACGTGAACCTCGAAGCGCTCGCCTCGGGCTTCGCCGCCTTCGAGCAAGGCCTCGGGCTTGGGCTCTCCGCCGAGCACGAGCTCGATGTCGCTCGAGCCATCGGAGAGCTCGTCCACCAACATGCGGGCGCCCACGGGCAGCGCGATCAGCGGCACGCCCATGGCTTCGAAGCGTGCCTTCAGCGCCGGCGTGACCATGCCGCCGGCCCACGGACCCCAGCCCATGCTGCGGGCGAAGAGCGCGCCGCCGCGGCGTGCGGACTCGGCGGCCGCGACCTTGTTGAGCACCTCGTTGGCCATGGCGTAGTCGCATTGGCCGCGGTTGCCGCAGCGGGCGGCGACGGAGGAGAAGGTCACGAGCAGCGAGATGTCGTCCTCCGACGTGACGTCGAGCAGCGTGCGCAGGCCGTCGACCTTGGTCGAGAAGACCCAATCGAATTGCTCCGGGGTCTTGTCCGCAATCGTGCGATCCGCGAGCACGCCCGCACCGTGGATGATGCCCGTGATCTTGCCGAACTCGGCGCGGATGGGCGTCAGCGCGGCGCGCAGGGCGTCAGCATCGGTCACGCTCGCGGCCACGTAGGTGGCGCGTCCACCGACCATATCGACGGCGTTCAAGGTGGCGCGCACCTCGCGCCCGGCGAGTACGCGGCTCGCGCGCTTCCCGAGCTCCGCGGGCGTCAGCTTTTCACCTGCGGCCATGGCCTCGGCGAGCAGCGTCTTCTTCAGCTCCGCGTCCGTCTGCGCTGAGCGCAGCGCCTCGGGCTCCTCCTCGAGGGGCGTGCGCCCGAGCAGGATGAGCGAGCAGCCCGTGTCGCCGGCGAGGGCGATCAACGTGGCGGCCGTCACGCCGCGGGCGCCGCCCGCGCAGAGCAGTACGCTGTCCTTGGTCACGATGGGTGTGCTCGTCGCTACCTGAGCCGCGTAGCTCTGGAGCGTGCGCCGCTTGCCGTCGGCGCTCAGCGCGACCTCGAGACCCGCACCTGAAGCACCCACTATGCGCGTCGGTCCGCCGTGCATCAGCTCGTCGGCCAGTACGCGTGCCAACGTCTCGGCGTCGCGTCCGGCGCGCTCGAGGTCGATGGCGCGCAGGCCCGCATTCGGCCACTCCTGCGCGGCCGTCTTCACCAAGCCGGGCAGGCCACCGAGCCATGCGCGCGCCGAGCCTGCGAGGCCGAAGTCGCCGCCCGTGTCCTGCACCGTCACGAAGACGACGCCCTCGGTCTCCGCTCTGGCCGCGATCCGCTTCGCCGCGAGGAAGGCCTCGCGGTTTACGGCAAGAGCCGCGTCGATGCTCGGCAGGTCGGCGAGACCACCGAGGAAGATCACTCCATCGGCGTCTGCGGGGATGGTGTTCCGGGCTTCCGCCTGAACGCCGTGGCCGCGCAGCTCTTCGGCCAACGCCTGCGCCACGCCCGCGCCATCGTCACTGATGACGAGACGCTTGGCCGAGGCGAGATTTGGCAGGGCGAAGCCGCTCGCCGGTGCGTCCACCAGGCGCAGGGCGTAGCGCCCGGCGGCTGAAGCGGAGGTGACCTCGGCCTCCGCAGGAGCAGCCTGCACGGCGGGTGCGTCTTCTGCGCTCGCGGCGCCGCCCACGTCCATAGCGTTCACGATCTCCTGCAACGTGCGCAGCTTGCTCAGCTCCGTCGGATCGACGTCCGGCAGGTTGGGCTCGCGCTCGCGCATGGCGGAGAGGATCTCGACGCGCTTGATGGAGTCGACGCCGAGGTCGGCCTCGAGGTCCATGCCGAGCTCCAACATGTCGACGGGGTAGCCGGTCTTGTCGGCGACGACTTCGAGCATCAGCTGCTTCAGATCCATGGTGGGCGCTGACGCCGCTGTCGCGAGGGGCGCCGAGGCGGTCGCGGGCTGACGCACGTCCATGGCGTCGACGATCTCCTGCAGTGTGCGCAGCTTGCTGAGCTCCGTCGGGTCGACGTCGGGGAGGTTGGGCTCGCGCTCGCGCATGGCGGAGAGGATCTCCACGCGCTTGATGGAGTCGACGCCCAAATCCGCCTCGAGGTCCATGGAGAGCTCGAGCATGTCGACGGGGTAGCCGGTCTTGTCGGCGACGACCTCGAGCATCAGCTGCTTGAGGTCCATCATGGGCGCGGGCGCTGCGACAGGCACAGGCGCTGCGACAGGCACAGGCGCTGCGACAGGCACAGGCGCTGCGACGGGCACAGGCGCTGCGACGGGCACAGGCGCTGCGACAGGCACAGGCGCTGCGACAGGCACAGGCGCTGCGACGGGCACGGAGGCGCCCATCATCTGCGCCAAGCTGACGAAGCTCGCCTTCTGGGTATCGAGGAAGGCGCCGTGCGCCTCGGCCATGGCCTTGGCGTAGGTCGCGTGGGCCTCCGCCGTCTGGCGTTGGGCCTCCTGATAGGCCGTAGCCCACGCGTTGCTGACGCCGATCATCGGCGGAGCGTGTGGGGCGACGGGCTGCGCGGCGAGCGGTGGCGCGGCCTGCGCGGGAGCAGGTGTCGGCGCGCTCGTGGCAACGGTGCGCGGTGCGGGCTTGCGTGGTGTCTGGACCATGTCGTCTGAGGCTCTCAGTTGCGCCGGCGTCGCGGCGGGCTTCTCGGCATTGGGTTGGGGCAGCCCAAGGACGCCGTTCTCGGGCGGGTAGGGCTTGCCATAGTTGCTGCCATTCAGCTTCATCACCATCTTCGGCTTGGTCGTGTCGCGCGGATCGCTCGCGGGCTCGTAGGCCTGCCAGAGCGCGCTCAGCTTCATCTCGGCGCCGGCCGCGGCGAGCTTGCTGAGGGCGTGGTTCAGGCTCGTCAGGCCGCGTCGACCCTTGCGATCCGTGGAGATGGCGCGATGCGGTCGACCCTTCAGGATGCGTCCGACGAGACCCGTCAGCACGGAGCCCGGGCCCACCTCGACGAAGCTGCGCACGCCCGCCGCGTACATGGCCTCGATCTGCTCCACGAAGCGCACAGGCCGCGCGATCTGGTTGCCGAGCAGGCTGCGGATCTGGCTCGCGTCCGCGGGATAAGGCGCGGCTTCGCTGTTGGCGTAGACGCTGATCTCGGGCGCGCTGACGTCGACGCTGGCCAAGAACTCGCAGAAGGGCGCGCTGCTCGCGCTCACGACCTCGCTGTGGAACGCCGTCGCCACGCCCAAGCGCTTGAAGCGCAGGCCTTCGGCCTTCAGCGTCGCCTCGAAGGTCTCGACGGCGTCCGTCTTGCCGCTGATGACGACCTGCGCGGGGCTGTTGTCGTTGGCGAGCACCACGCCCGCGCCGCCAGCGGCGCCGTCGAGTAGGCCTCGCACCACTTCGGCGCTGGCCGTCACGGCCGTCATGGAGCCCGGCGTCTTGGCCGCCTCGGCCATCAGCTCGCCGCGTCGTCGCGCCACGCGAATGGCGTCTTCCTCGCTCAACACACCGGCGGCGTGGAGCGCGATCACCTCGCCGAAGCTGTGTCCGGCGACGGCCGCGGGGGTGAGCCCGATGGCGCGCATCATGCGCAGGCTCGCCAAGCTCGTCACGCCGATGCCGGGCTGCGCCCACTCGGTCGAGGTGAGCTTCGCGCTCTGCGCGGCGAGGGCGTCGTCCTCGAAGACGGGCTTGGGGAAGACCACGTCGTGCAGCGGCTCGCTCCGGAAGACGTCGAGGTCGGCGGCGAGGTCCCACACCTGACGCGCCTCGTCCCAATGCATGGCGAGCTCCGCGCCCATGTCGACGTATTGGCTGCCCTGCCCGGGGAAGAGGAAGGCGACGTCGCCCTCGAGCGTGCCGAGACCAAAGGCCATTCCATCGGGCGTCTCGAATGCCTCGCCCTTCTGCACCAAGCCGGCGGCCTTCTCGAGCTTCTGCGCCAAGTCGGCTTCGTCCTTGGCGACGATGCCGAGGCGCGCCTCGGCCTTGGGGTCGTAGGCCTCTTGCGTCGTGCGCGCGAGGTAGACGAGCATGTCTGGCTCGGAGAGGTCGGCGGCGATCTCTCGGCAGCGCTTCGCCAGCGCGGCGGGGCTGTCGGCCGTGAGCAGCACGAGCTCCGTCGGGGAGACGCGGCGCCGGTAGGCCTTGTCGGCCGGGCCCGTGTACTCCTCGAGGGCGACGTGGAAGTTGCTGCCACCGAAGCCGAAGGCGCTGACGCCAGCGCGTCGCGGGTGATCCGAGGGGCGGATCCACGGGCGTGCGCGGGCGCTGAGATAGAAGGGGCTCGCCTCGAGCTCGAGCTTGGGGTTCGGCTTGTGGATCTTGATGCTCGGCGGGAACACCTTGTGGTGCAGCGCGAGCACGGCCTTCACCATGCCGGCGGCCCCAGCGGCGGCCTTCGTGTGACCGATCTGCGACTTGACGGAGCCGATGGCGCACCACTGCTTCGTGTCGGCGTCCGCCTCGCGGTAGACCGTGGCGATGCCCTCGAACTCGGCCGCGTCTCCGGCGATCGTGCCCGTGCCATGCGCCTCCACCAACTCCACCGTGTCGGCGCCGAAGCCGGCCTGTGCATAGGCGCGTCGGATGGCCTTGGCCTGACCCGCGGGCACGGGCGCGTAGACGCTCTTGGAGCGACCGTCGCTGCTGCCGCCGACGCCCTTGACCACGCCATAGACGCGGTCGCCGTCGCGCTCGGCGTCCTCGAGGCGCTTCAAGGCGAGCATGCCGAAGCCTTCCCCGAGCATGGTTCCGTCGGCGTCGTCGCTGAAGGGGCGACAGTCGCCCGTCTTGCTCAGGGCCGGCGTCTTGCTGAAGCACATGTACATGAAGATGTCGTTCATGGTGTCGGCGCCGCCGCAGATGGCGACGTCCGACTCGCCCGAGCGCAGCTCGTTGACGGCCATGGACAGGGCCGAGAGGCTGCTGGCGCAGGCGGCGTCTGTGACGCAGTTCTTGCCGCCGAGGTTCAGGCGATTGGCGATGCGACCTGCGACCACGTTACCGAGGACGCCCGGGAAGGTGCTCTCCTGCCAAGGCGTGTAGTGGGCCTCGATGCGCTCGCAGGCTTCCTGCACTTGGCGCTCGGGCAGGCCCATGTCGCGCAGGGACTTCGTCCACACGGGGCGCTGCAGGCGGCTGACCATCGTGCCGAGCAGTTCTTGAGCGCCCGTCACGCCGAGCATGACGCTCATGCGCTCGCGATCCTCGTACTTGAACTGACCGCGCGCGGCGTCGTCGAGCACACGCTGCGCCACCACCAAGGCGAGCAGCTGACAGGTGTCCGTGGCGGGCACGATGTTCGGTGGAATACCCCACGCCATCGGGTCGAAGTCGATGTTCGGCAGAAACGCGCCGCGGTTGGCGTAGGTCTTGTCTGGGGCCTTTGGGTCGGAGTCGTAGTAGTCCTCGACGAGCCAATGGCCGGCCGGCACGTCGCTCATCAGGTCGTCGCCCTCGAGGATGTTGCGCCAGAAGCCGGTCGCGTCCGTGGAGCCGGGGAAGAGGGTGCTCACGCCAACGACGGCGATGGGGCTGTGTTTCTTGTCGGTCATGTCGAAGTCCTCGGGCGAGTCGGCGATCGAGAAGGGAAGCGAAGTGTGGGGCGGCGTCAGGCGAGGGGCCGCGGGCGGAAACGGAAGGCGGCGCTGGGGATGGGCGCGCCATAGGAGCGGAGCTGATGGGCGCGCGTGACGACGGCGGCGCCTTCGAGCAAGTTGAGGGCGATCTGCACGGCCGTGCGCGCCTCGGCGGGCTCGAGGAAGGAGCCCTTCACCCAGTCGTTGAAGGCGCCCATGGCGGGACCGCACCAGATCTGAAAATCGAGACGCCGGCTCTTGTCGCCGGCGATGGCCCAGCGGCTCGAGAGGCCGAGGTACCAGCGGAAGCAGAGGGCCATCTCGTGCTTGGGATCCTTGTCGCTGCGCTCGTTCTGACTCGGGTCGCGCTCTTGCCAGAAGGCGCGTGTGGAGGCGCGCAGCTCGTCGAAGCCAACCCCGAGCACCTCGCGTTCGAGGCGCGCGCGCAGCTCCGGGGAGATGGCGTCGATTCCGTCGTGCTCGCGGTAGGCTTGGTAGAGGCGCCTCGCGCGCGGCCCGAACATGGTGCCCCGCTTCAGCACCTGCAGCTCGACGCCCTGTTCGAACATGTCGGCGGCGGGCGCCATCATCACGTCGGCGGCGGAGGCCGTGACCAGCATGGCCTTGCCCGCGAGGCTGAGGCCAGACTCGACGGCGCTCTGGTTCACGGAGCCCGTGAGCACGTAGGCCGCACCGAGCGCAAAGGCCGCAGCGAGGGCGTCCGGCGTGCCCAATCCACCGGCGGCGCCTACGCGGATCGGTCGCTCGTAGCCATGCTCTTCTACCATCCGGTCGCGCAGGGCGGCGATGATCGGGAACACGGCCGTGAGCACTTGGTTGTCCGTGTGGCCGCCGCTGTCGGCTTCGACTGTGATGTCTTCGGCCAGAGGCACGCGCAGCGCTAGCTCGGCTTCCGTCGCTGTGAGCAGGCCGTCGGCGACCAGGCCGTCGAGCAGAGCCTTGGGCGCCGGCGCGAGGAAGTGCTTGGCCGTCTCTGGGCGGCTGACCTTGGCGAAGACGGCGTTCTTGCGCAGAACGCGCCCCGCCGCGTCGAGCGTGAGGCCTGTGCAGGCGTAGCGCACGATGGAGGGGGTGAGCCCGATGTAGGCCGAGGCCGACACCTTGGTCACGCCGCGCCGGAGGAAGAGATCCGCCACGCGCGCCTCGAGCTCGGGCTCGTTGGGCGAGTGGATCAGGTTGGCGCCCCAGGCGAAGTCCGTGGCGCCGAGGGCCTCGACGAGCTCGTCGATGGCGGCTTCGACGGCCGGAAACGCCAGGCCACCCGCGCCGAAGAAGCCCAGCATGCCCGCGCGGGCCATGGCGATCACGAGCTCCGTGGTGGTGATGCCGTTGGCCATGGCGCCCACCACGTAGGGGAAGCGCACGCCGTGGGCCTCGCAGAAGCCGCGGTCCCCGAGCCACTCCGGGTAGAGGGCCGGCAGCGTGCCGAGCAGCGCGAGCGTGGGCTGCCCGTTCTGCTGCGACGCGGGCAGCATCTCGCCGGCGAAGGCGACGCCCACCGTGCCCGAGCCGTCGCGCACGATGTGGATGGGACGGCGCACGTCCGCGAGGGCGCGCGCGATGGAGTCGGCGTCAAAGGCGGGCCGCTCGGGGCCGTGTTGCCAGAGGCCAATGGTCGAGAGGTTCGTAGGGAGGTCTGTAGCCATGGGGTGGGGGGCCCAAGGGCCGCGGTGCACGCGCTACGAGGCGTGCCCTGAGACCAGTGGGTTTAGCGATCTAGCCCCTCGGCCGGTATCCGTCTGTCATTCTTTGGTCACGGATTCAACTCGTTGACATTGCAGATGAAAATAGCGCGCTTGCCGCATCGCGTCATGTCCGTGGATGGTGACGCTCTGCGGCAATTGGGTGGCGCGCCGACTGGAACGTGTTTCGGGTGGGCGTCCTCGGTACTTTCTGACTGTTACTGCGGGCGCGGGTAACAGGGGCATGCGTGGTGGCTGCTGGCGTTGCGCGTGGTGGGCCTTGCTTGAGTGAAGCTGGGGCGGCGGACAGGCCGAGAGGCTACTCGGAAGAGGCACCGACAAACCGCGACGAACTCGCGTCCACATCAGATCGGACAAGAAGTGTGGGGATGTCATCCTCGTCACCGAGACCCACCAACCGGAGTTCATTGATGCCGAGTTCGAACGCCGTCTGCACTGATCGGCCAAAGGCGAGTCCGCGGTAGAAGGCCGCTGCGAACACTCTAGCGGCGTCGTCGGCGACGGAGTCCGACATGCCGACAACGAAGTCTATCTCCTGAACGATCGCCTGCGCCTGGACTTCCGAGTAGCACGCATTCAAGACAACAACACGGATCTCGTCTTTCAGCACCCTGAAGAGGTCAACGAGCGCGTCTTCAGTGACGAGGTTTTCATCTCCTTGGTCCTGCGCGTGCAGCACGATGCCAAGTGAACCGCCTCCGTGACCGGAGAAGTGGACCACCACGGGCTCGTCCTCCAGTAGTGCCTGCTGGAGGTCTTCCGGCCGAACAGCCCATCGCGTCCGGAATGTCACCAGGTCTCGATGCTTGGCATCACGCACCTTCTCCTCGATGGCACGCGCCTCCTCATCAAGTGCGAGTCGGTCCGAGCTGAGCGGATTGGCCGCCAAGAATGTAATTCGCATCGCAGCAGTCGTGCTGTTGTCTATTGCTGGCAGCCGCGGCGACGTGCTTGATCTTGTCCCTGACGGCGGCAACCAGAACTTGTCGGACCAGGACAGCAGGGACTTTGCGTACCACGCCACGAGTTTAAGTTCTCGCTTCCATGAACGCCGAAAGGCGGTCACCGCCGAGTTCCACTGCCTGGCCTCCAAGATCCCTGCCATCCGCTGGTGATCACCGTCGTCCCAGAAGAAGCCGGTGTACTGCATCCATTCGACGAACGAAGGCTCGTCGATGGAGGGGAGCAGCTCCAGAAGTCGTATCACCAGGGCGATGGATGCCCCTTCTGTGCGTTTGCGAACCGAGCCAACAACAAGGTGACGAATCGGCTCCGGGGGCGCCGTCACCTGTTCGTCAGTTGCGAAACGTGTCCACCACGCTTCCGCTGCGCCGGCTAGCACGTCAGCATTCATCTGCGCCAACACCGTTGCGGCATCGTCATGGTCGAAGGCGACTCCACCTGCTCTTGTTGGAAGCCTTGCGGAAATTCCCGCTGCGGCAACGTCGCCATCGAGAAGCCCGTCGAACACCCGCGCGAGGAACCTCGTGGTGATCAACTCATCTGGGAACTGGCCTCCTAGATGCAGGTGCCTACTTACCAGCTCGAAGATGGCCCGCTGACCGTCCACACTTCCAAGGAGCTGTGGTTGTGCAAGCGTGGCTTCGGCGGCTCGATCCAGTAGCGGAGGCCACCCCGTTGTCGCTGCCGCGAGCACCGCCTCAGATGGGCTGCGGCTCGCCAACATCGCGTCGAGACCTGCCTCGGGCGTTGCCGTGGCGGCTCTGACGATGCCGACGATATCAGACAGCGGCCGCTTGCCGCGGAGCACGGTAGCCAGGAGAGTGGGCCAGTCCATCGCCGAGCAGACTTGCGTCACCTCGTTCAGCAAGCGCCCCTTCGGCAACTCTGGAGACTCCGACGCAAGCCATGTTTCGGTGCGCCCCGGCCCATCGAAGTACCCGACTAGCCAATGGATCGCTTGAGGTCGAAGCTCCAGCCATCGCCACACGGCTGAAGCCAACCCCTGTGAGGCTCCGCTAACGGCAGAAGCAAGCCCCTCGCCGACGCCCTTCTTCCACCAGTCGGCGTGAGACGGACTGAGGTGATGCTGGAGAATCCAAAGAGCATCTTGATCATTGGCATCTGCGATCCGGGTTTCGACCCACCGCGCCACAGCACTTCTTACCGCATCAGGCTCTAGAACCTGGTCGAGCCGCGTCAGTGATGCCGTGCGGATCTCACCGGCAGCACCGTCGGCCAACTTTAGGAGCGCCGCGCGTACGACCTTCGCATCTTCAGATGGCAGGCAAAGCCCGCTAGCGAATGCTTCTTGGGTTCGAACGATGAGCAGCGCATCTGCCAGCGACCCTCGCCCTGAGTGCAGGAGAATAAGCCTCTCTACGAGCCGGTTCAATTGCAGCAACACCGACAGATCGCCCGGAAGGCGTTCAGCGTTCTCGTCAAGTAAGCGTCTCATCTGAGGTGATGCCTCGCCCCCGAACCATCTACCGGCGGGACTCGAGCACGATTCTGGCTGAATGGTCACAGCGTTGCCGCGCCATCGTGCGAGCAGCTCAGCGGGAAAGAGCGCGATCTTCGGAGGCGTCGCGACATTCAGCGATTCAGCTGCGAATACGGTTCGTAGCGATAGCTCGCGGCGAGCGCCAGCCCACAGCCGAGGCCAAAGTGCTGAGAGAAGACCTGGGGCGATCGATGGGTTGGGGATGGCCACAGGGCTGCGGGTCGCTGCCAATCGCTCGACGACGGTTCCTGCGAATTCCCCGCCCGTTGAGGGCCCATCATGCCCGATGGCGTTCAAGATAGACGTGAGATCTGAAACCGTGCCGCATTCCGCCAGCGGAACCAGAGCTACCCTCGCGTAGACCATGTTCTTTCGGGGCGCTTTCGGGTCCTCCTCGCCTCGCCAGATGGCCCACCAGTCTCCAACACGCTGGCACCCCCAATAGGGCGACCAGGATACGGACGGGTCGACGTGTCCTGCCGGCCGGTCAACAAGGAAACGAAGCTCCTCAAGCACCGGGGTAGTCACCGGGAGTGTCGACTGAAGAAGCTGGTGGCTCCCGTCCTTGTTGCCGAAAGTAGCCTGATGAACCGTGTTCAACATGTCACACTCCGAGAAGCCAGGCAACCGGAGAGGTTAGGTCTCGATCCTCATTCACTTCCCCAGGACGAAGTACGTACCCAAAGTTCTCCGGCCCGCGAGCGCGGAAGTCATCGTCTGGCTCGTCCTTGCGTAGCGCCCTACCCAGCGAGGATAGCCCCCACACGGACCACATGCCATCGCGCCACGTGCTTTGCATGAAAGCATGTAAGAGAGGCAGCCGCTCGGCTAGCAGTTGCTCAGGTGTGCCCTGTTCGCCGTTCAGCTCGTCCCAGCATGAAAAGACGACCGCAAGGCGAGGACCTCCGACGGGTTTATATGTCGACTGACCCGCCGCGAAGAGGAGCATCTGTAACAACTCCACATACCGAGCACGGTCATCCCACCCTGCTCCTTTCACGGTCAGCGCTGACGCGGCCCTGTGCCCCTGTTCGACATCGGTTGGACGCACAAGAAGGTCCTCATAGAGCTTGAGCCTGGAAGGACGAATGAAGAGCATCCACCCTGATGCGCTATGCACGGACTCCCGCCACTCATCGGGCATCAAGCGGCGGTCAACGAGCGCAAAGAGCCGCTCGCCCGCATACTCTGGCCACTCCAGTACTACGCTGCTGCCATCATCCGTCTCCAGCTCGCACCGAATCCCGGTCCAGGTTTCAGCTGGAGTGTGGCCGGCGGCTCGCCCCTCCTCAAGGCACGCAAGCACCTCTTCTAGCTTCGACAGGTCGTCGACCCCACCGCGGCGGACCCGCAACCGGCCGCTGCGGTCGTGCCGCATTCTCCCAAGAAGCTGCCCGGCGTAGTGGGTCTTCCCGGCGTCCGAGCCGCCAAGTACGAGGATATCAGAGGCTTTCACGAGATCTCCGCAACGCTAGAAACGGATCGTGGGAGAGTCGAGGCTCCGGCTCGATCCGCATCGGGATCCTGGCCGTAGCAGCTCCAATCGCCCAGGCGAAGCACTCCTCGATCGTGTCGGGGTTCCTGATGGTGGTCCGCATCGTTTCCGCCGCAGGCAAGAACTCCCCGGCCGCAGTTTCGATGGTCTCGGACACTCCGTCCTCCAGCGAAATGTCGTTCTTGGTCCAGACGACGCCAGTCTGACAGATCGCTTGGGCACCCACTCGTTCCATCAGATCGCGAGTTGCTCGCCGCGCTTCTGGTAGCTTCTCGCGGTCCGAGAGTGCCCCGGTGTCGACCAAGACTAGGAGTGCATCGGCCCTTTCGACCACCCATCTCGCTCCCACTGAGGCAGGGGAATCGGGCACGCGCGACCACTGGTTGAACCACTCACCTGGCGCATCTGTCAGCAACACGTCGTGGAGCCTACGCGTCTCCTGATTTCGAAGCACGAAGTGGAGAATTCCTGGATCGTGACCTGTGCTGGACGTATGTGGCGGAAACGATGGCGGTGGCTCACTAGTCCATCGACTGTGCTGCACTACCGACTCCCACCCACCCAGTGTCCATGAGCCAGCGAAGGTCCAACCAGCAAGTGTTCCGTGCTCGAGCAGCCACATGTACAGGTACGCTAGCAGGGAGGTCTTCCCCGAGCCGGGAGGCCCGATCAAACCGACGACAGCTGGCCGCCCCCTTCCGCCCAGAACGGCGAAGTCGCTCGTTCCCAGGGCTCGTCCGTTCCACGGGATGTCGCTCGTGGACTGGGGAGCTTCGCTCTCGCCCGACACTTGGTGTTGATTTGACGCATGCGAATCCTGAGCCCAGTGCTTGCACTCGGTGCGCTTCGTGTGGCCCATGGCGCACGATATGTCGCGAAAGCAGTTGTCATGGGAGCACTTGAAGTTCATGTAACACCCTCCGCGATGCGCCGGGCTTGTAGTTCACGAAACAACCACATCGCGAGTTCGGCCGGATTCAGCATCAGCTCCGGATCCACACCAGTTCTCGACCTGAGGTCATCATTCGAAGAAGTACTTCCCTTTGCAACCTCGGCAACGACTTCAAGCAGGGGGACCCGAACCTCGTTTGAGTGTGCTGTCCGTAGAACCCCTTCGAGGCCAAGTGGTCGCGCCTCGCTCAGGTTCTTGAGATGCTGCGTCAAGCTCATGCGTTCACTCCGCGTGCAGGCTGCGATCGTCTCTCCCAACACGTGGGTGATGCTTGCAGGTGCGAGGGCTGGAACCATCACGGTGAGATCTGCTACCGCGGCGAGGGCAGCAGTCGCCGTAGGCAGCGTGGAATATGCGGTCTTCTGGGATGGCGAATAGCGCGCCTGAGACCACCAGAGAACGTCCAAACGCATGTGACCGGCCGCCTCGGACTCTGACAACTTAGACTGGAGGGACTCTATATGCACCAACTGCCTATGCACGCGAGCTTCGATGGCCGCCATGTGTATTGCCAGTTCGGAGCCAATTGAGTCTGCGAGTCTCGAAGTCCCGAGGTTGACTGCCTTGACCAGCGCCTCCGCCATTCGTGGCGTGAACGCAACCGACCATTGCGGTTGACTCGGATTGCTGCCCCACTGTGGATTGGGATCGTCAAGTGGTTGCCCCTGTGGATACTGTGGACCAGCTGCGCGCGCTACATCTTGCAGTATGTCGCCGTCGTTGATGGCTCCACTGATGGATAGGCCTTCTTGAGCGGAGGATGGCTTACTCTTCCTGTGCTTCTTCTTGGTCGTGACGGCGCGCATTCCGGCTCTTCGCAGCGCTTCACTCTCTGCGCTCGAGAACGCCTCCTGGAAGCGCTGACTGAGCAGACCCGACGCCTTCCCGAGGCTGGTCTGGTCGTGAATCAGGCGAGACGCTGCCGTGTTCCAGACGATCGCGCTTCGCTCAGGGTCCTCGTCAGCCGCCGCGGTCAGGGCCGAGATTGCAATCGAGCGGAGCAGCTCGCGCGGACGGTTCACGTGCGTGTTGCGGAGGGTCTTCCACTCGTTGATGACGAGGCCCTCGACCAGCTCGAAGAACGGCTCGTCTTCATCGACGTCCTCGTCGAGTGCGATGAGAGTCGCCGTGATCATCAGTTCGGGCGATTCCTCAAAGCGCTTGCGGAGCGCATTCGCCGCTGCCTGCATCTTCTCGAAGCGAGAGTCGTCCGAGCCGATGTGGACTAGCCCGAGATTGAGTAGTTCTTGAAGCATGGTCATACTCCTTGACCCCGTATTGACTTGGGTTGATCGATCAGAGCGAGTTGCACTCGTCCGCCAGCGAACTGCCTCCAACGCCGCTCGTACTGGGACTTGTCCATCAGGTTGATGTCCTCGGTCTGCGAAGCTCGCTGCCGAGGTGGGGCCTCATCCAAGCCCCCGCCGAAGGTCACGCCGCCGATATCGGTAAGAAGATACCGGTTGTGAAAACGCTCTCCGCCGTCTCGTTCCGCCCAGCGCTTGAAGAACACGGTGACTCCTGTCGGCAGGCGTTGTGCAATCTCTGCGGCTTTCTCCTCGAAGAATCCCAGGGTGGACTTGTTGGAGCAATGCACAGTTACCTTGAGCGACCTCCCTGCGGAAGAGGCAGCGACCTGCGATAGCGTTTCGAGAACAACCCGGTGGCGGCGGTTCTCGGGACCGAAGTGCGGGTCCACGATGTGCAACTCGGTACAGTTGTGCAGCATGGCAGCCACCGCACTCGCTAGCGCATGTGCCTCACGGGATGGAGTCGCGGCAGTTGCCACGGCCCAGCGCGGATCGTTGGCCCGCCCCAAGTTCGCTTCGGCGATCACCGCCGAGTGTCCGCGGGGGTTCGCCATGGCCACAATGGCTGCGAACGGATGCGGGATGACTAGGAAGCGACGCCGATCGTGTTCTACTTCAGCGTTCTCGAGCCACGACACAGCATCGTCGTAGGCTTGCCCAGGCCGGCGCACCTTGCCCTTTCGAAGGACCAGCAAGAGTTCGTCGAGACGTTTCCATCGCAGCTCGGAGAGACCTTCACGAGCCGCTACCGTCATCACCTCATCTTGCCACCGCGCGACCGGGAACTCAAGGAGGACGCGGGGCGTGCCTATTCCGAACTTGTCCCAAACGAACCGGTAGGACCGTGGCTCGGACCAGCCGACGACCACTTGCGGCTCAATGGCGTAGGCGTGGATCATTCAGAAGAGCTCCCGACGTCGCTCGGCGAAGAAGCCCTGCGGCCAGGGGTCCGCGAAATCGCCATCCTCCGAGATCCGAAGCTCGGTCAGCTTGACCGCGCCGTTATCCTGCTCGACGTAGTAGACGGCCACGGTGTCGACGCTCGCCTCGGGGACATCGGCGGGAAGCTCGCCTTCTGACGTCTCTCGCACGCGCCTCAGCAGCCGCAGCATCAGGTGCTCGCTGTGGGTCTCGATGAGGAACTGCCGTTCGCTGCACTGGGACAAGAAGAGGTCGCCCAACACGACCTGCATGCGGGGATGGATGTGGAGCTCCGGTTGCTCGATGGCGACCAGCTCCGTCTTCTCCTCGTGACCACCGGGTGTCATCAGCGTGCGTGCGAGCGCGGCGGTGATCACCGGCACGACCTGGCCAATCCCCTCGCCGAGGTCGCATGGGGCCAGCTCGAGGTTCTTCGACTCGTCGAGAACTACGAGACGACCACGGTGTTGGAGTTGGCTCGTCAGGGCGAGAAACGTCTCATCCAACTCGAAGTTCCGAGCCGCAACTTGCATTCGGTAGAAGGTCTCGTCGTCGACTTCTCGGTAGCTCCTCCATTGAATCCGGTACCCGGTATCAAAACGGCTCCGCACGGCAAGCCATCGACTTGTTTGATCTCGGAGCTCTTCGTCGCGAACGAGAGCGTCCCATGCGCCCAGACCATGAGCCCACCGACTTTCGTCGTTCTGTTTCGGGGCATGGTAGTGCCGGGGTGGTGATTGACGGACCGGACCGACATAGCGGAAGCGCTCAAGTTGGTCGCGGAGTGCCTCGACGGCACTGGTGACCAGGTCATCAAGGAGTGCGTAGAACTCGTCGTCCGGATCGACCGGCCTGCCGAAACCAGGGCCAGATCCGTCTCCCCATCCACTGCCGTATCCGTCGCCATAGCCGGATCCGTCTCCCGTTCCAGAACCCGACACCGAGTGTGTGCGGCCTCCAGACCTCGATCCCGAAACAGACCGAGAGCGCTCCCGGATGTCTAGCCGATCTTTGAGCTGCCGTCGTTGGCCTTCCAGCATCAACGACTTCCCGATGCGCGGGAGAGCCATCCGCCGGCCAGGTAGGCAGGACACACGGTCACTGAGGACCGTCGGCTCATCGTCTTCCAGCTCGCTTCCAAGGACCGGATTGGCCAGGTTGATGTCCGTCAGCCAGACGTTTGCGCCGTCGAGACCGCAGCCAAGCTCTGCGAGGTGTTCGTCATCGAACGCGATTCTGCACCTGTCAACAATCGGGTGCTGAAGGAATGTGCTCCAGCGAATGCGGAATTCGACAGCGACTGTCTCGAACTCGTGTTGGAGATACTCAGCTGCGTTCCCCAATGCCCCCTCTGGCTCGGGAGTGAGAACGAAGCCGAGAAGGATCTCATTGTTGAGGTCGTGGTCATGGATGAGTTGCTGAAATCCGCCCAGGTCCATGGCCCCTCCCAGGCGCGTCCGCCCCACATCTGGGTGCCCGGACTCGAGCAGGGCGTGCGCGTAGTGGATCGCATGGAGTATCGTACTCTTGCCCGCGCTGTTGGGCCCGAAGAGCAGGGTCACCGGGCGCAGGTCGATGTCGACGCGCGGGCCGATGCCCTTGAAGTTCTGGATGGAGATGCGCTTGAGCATTAGGTGCTCCTTCTTGCGGACGATGTCCGGGTCGCACCGTCCAGCTTTCGGTGCACGAGCGAGATCATGCCCATGATCTCGAGGGCGTCCTGCTCGCTCATGTCCCAGTCGATCTTCGGGTCGTGTGCGAGCGGGTTCCGGATCGTGCCATATAGCCCTTTGAGCAGGCTGGTGAAGCCCTTCTGCTCGCCGCGTTGCGTGGCAGTCGCCAGCCCGTTGATGGCGACCGTCGGCGTACCGTCCTTGCCAAAGCTGAAGGCGTCGTCGACCAAGCGCTGGCCATCGGTGTCGGCGCCAGCCAGATCCCGGATCTTCGCCGTGACGCTCTTCATGGCCTCGAAGACGGCGTGGAAGTAGTTCTGGGCCAGGATTTCGGCGCTGCAGTATCGAAAGACGTCCGCGTGCACATCCCGCTGCCGGAGTTGGGTCTGGAACCGGTTCGCCCGTTCGAGTGCCTCGTCGAGCGTGGTCGCCTTGGACGCGTTGCGGACCTTCCCATCCTCGCCAAGCGTCATCCCGCAGAGGGCGAGGATCGGGTTGAGCGCATCGCGGCGGGAGGCGAAGGACCTCGGATCGGAGGTGTAGCGAGCAGGGTCCATCGCTCGCTTGATGAATACCACCACATGGTTGCCAATCTGGTGCTCGTTCTGGAACTCGGCGAAGGCGTTGTAGAGTCGCTTCCACTTGGTGTTCGTGGAATCCACGTCGGGGATCTTGGACTGGGCAAGCGCGCGTCCAATCTCCGATCCCGTGAGCCCGTCGGAGGTGTCGGCGAGGACCCTCGCCATCGCTTCCAAGCGCTCCGGCTCGAAGGGCGGGATCCTGTTCTTGAAGCGAAGCGCCATGACTACAGCTCCCCACGGAAGGCGGTCTGGACTAGCGCGTTGAACAGGTTGTCGGCCTCTTCGAACGCAGACTGAGCCTGGGCTTTTTGTGCCAGTACATTCGCGCGGAGTGTGCGAAAGTGCCGTTGCTCCTCCGGTGGCGGCAGAGGTATCAGCTGGTCCTTCAACATGCCCTGATTGATAAATGGCAGGTCGAGGTGTGTAACCGTGTCCCGGATGGGAGCCATCTGAAACGCAAAGGCAAGATAGATTGGGTCCAGTCTTTCGGGATCGAGTGACTGCACGACGATCGCGTTATCGGTGACCCATGCTGGCCCATCCGTGAGGTGGACGACGCCGCACTGCTGTCCCACGCGCCCAACCACGACAACGGGTTCTTCATACAGAGCCTGTGTTGCGTGGCCGTTAATACCGTTGCCTCCGTATATCGGAATGCTGGTCTGGCGACCAGAGAGAACTGCCTTGCTGGACTTGCCGCTGGCCATTCGCGTCAGGGAGCGGACTGTTCCGAATGGATGGAGTGAGTTCATTGCTGGTATGTCGCCGAACATCTCCAGGAACGCCGAGCGGAGCAGCTCGTTCGTGAGCTGGATGGCCTCCTGCCGCTTGCGGCGGATGGCGTCCGCCTTGTCGAGGATGGCGGCGATGCGGCGCTGTTCGTCGAGGGGGGGGAGTGGCACCGGGAATCCAGCCAGTACCTTGGGGCTCAGCCTCGGGAGATTCGCACCTGCGCAACGCTCGGTCGCGATGTCGATCATTCTCTGCTGGCGCAGGAAGTAGTACAGGAAGCGGCGGTCGAGGTTCGGGCCAGGAAGAATAGGAACGATCTCAGTGGTGCACACACCTTGGAAATCAGGAAGAGCGATCTTGCGCAGATAGGGACGCAGCTTCCCATACAGGATGTGTTTGTCGGTGAACGAGAATTTGTTGCTTGAAAGATCGCCTGGTTCGACGGCTGGAGGAGATTCGATCCCACCATGGCTGGTGACATGTTCAAGCCCAACATACGTCGTCCCCGACACGATCTGGTCCGGCGTCACGGTTCTTCGGTCAAGACGGGCCACCTCGCTCAGCGTAGTGTTTTCCCATCCATCTGGGATCTGAATCGAAATCACAGCATCCCCTCCAGCTCATCCAAGCCGCTCCGAATCTCATCCTCCAGCGCGCGCAGCCTGCCCAGGATCACCTTCGGTGCCTCGTACTCCACCTCTTCGTAGACGATCTCCTTGTAGCGGTTGATCGAGAGGTCGTACTTCTCCTCACGAATCTCATCGGCGCTCACGAAGAACGCCTGCGCCTTGCGGTCGGTCAGCTCCAGCTCACCCCGCGCCCGCCATTTCTCCACCACGTCGGGCAGGTCGTTGCCCTCCACGGGCCCCAGTGCCGTGCTCTCCTCGGAGGCTGCGGTGCGCTTGTCGTCGAGGCTGTAGCCGTCCTGCTTGACGTCGTAGAAGAAGACCTTGTCCGTCTTGCCGCCCTTGGCGAAGACGAGGATGGCCGTCGACACGCCGGCGTAGGGCTTGAAGACGCCGGAGGGCAAGGAGATGACCCCTTCGAGCTGGTTATCTTCGAGCAGCATCTTGCGCAGGGCCACATGCACCCGTGAGGAGCCGAAGAGCACGCCGTCGGGCACGATGGTCGCACTTCGGCCGCCCGTCTTGAGCATGCGCAGGATGAGGGCGACGAAGAGCAGCTCGGTCTTCTTGGTCTTGACCTTCCGGGTCAGGCTCGGGTGCACGTCCTTGTAGTCGAGGCTGCCCTTGAAGGGCGGATTGGCCAGGATGACGTCGAAAGCGTCCTCGGCGAACGCCGGGAACTTCTCGGGGAAGGAGTTGCTCAGCGTGTCCCGGTAGTGGATATCGGGGTCCTCGACGCCGTGGAGCATGAGGTTCATGGCGGCGATACGGAGCATGGTGACGTCGAAGTCGAAGCCGTGGAACATGCCGCTCTGGATGTGCTCGCGGTAGGGCTCGAGGAGATCGCCGGTGTAAATCGTGCTCCCGTCCTCAGCCTCGATCTTCCCCTGCTCGGAGGAATGCTTCTCCAGCAGGTAGAGCATCACATTGACCAGGAAGCCGGCGGTGCCGCAGGCCGGGTCGGCGATGGTCTCGTCCGGCCTCGGGTCGAGCATCTCGACCATCAGGCGGATGATGTGTCGCGGCGTGCGGAACTGCCCGTTGATGCCCGCTGTGGTGAGCTTGCTGAGCAGGTATTCGTAGAGGTCGCCCTTGGCGTCGCCGCTCGTGAGCGGCAGGTCGTCGACCATATTGACCGACGAGACGAGCAGGCTCGGCTTCTGGATCATGAGCTGTGCGTCGGCCATGTACTCGCCGAAGCTCGAGCCGTTGCCCAACCCGCGCAGGTGCTTGAAGACCTCGTCGCGGACCAAGGGCAGCATCTCGGCGCCGCCGAGCTGCTTGAAGGACGACCAACGCAGGTCCTGCTGGTCCTCGCGATAGACGCGCTTGAACGGCTTGCCGGTGCGCTGTGCGCGCTTCTCGTTGCGGGTCTCGGTGATGTCCAAGAGACGGACGAACATCAGAAACGAGATCTGCTCGATGACCGTCAGCGGGTTGGTGATGCCACCCGTCCAGAAAGCCTCCCAGAGCTTGTCGATGTCGCTTTTCAGCTTTCCAGTGATCATGCGGTCTTTCCTCGGACTTCTGGCAGGTTGAAACGAGCGATCAACTCGAGCAGCTCGTCGATGAGCGCGTCATCGAAGACGCCGTCGATCCCGTCCGACGAGATGGCAGTAAATGGCGCTTCATAAAGGCGATCGATCTCCAGGCCCCCGTTGGCGCAGATGTGCGCCTTGAGCATGGAGAGGAACCGAAACTGCTGAGCGCTCAGCTCCAGGTGGTTGTGAGAAAAGTCGGTGAACGCGTCGTTCACCGCGACCGCGTCCAGCCCAACGATGCTTCGGAGCGCGCGGTGCAAGTCGCCGGTGATGTTGATGTGAATGGGCAGGTGCTTGAGATCGATCTGGGGATCGACGCGAAGCACGGCCCGGGCAAGCTGATCGAGCTGGTCATCGGTGACGGCGTGACCAGCCCGGATGCGCGCGAGAACGGGATCGCGCTCGAAGTGCTGCTTGAGCACGCCCTCGACACGGTGCCGGTAGGCGATCAGCTCGTGACCCTCGAAGGTGGGGACGTGCCGCTCACGGACCTCGTCGCCGTCTTCCACATCGATGAAGCTGGGCTCGAAGCTGGGCGGCCTGACGCGCAGCTTGTGCTTCATGATCGCGCGAAGCTCGGTGCGCACGTTCTCCAGCGCGCCAACGTCCACAGCGTCCCAGAAATCGGTGCTGCGCACCTTCTTGATGGTGTCAGCCTTGGCCTTGACCTGGTTGAGGTTCTTTCGCAGCGCCTCGACCTCACCCTCGAGCTGGCCCCTCAGGTCATCAAAGGTGCTGGACTCCTGCAGCCGCGCGATCTGCATCTCGGCGATCAGCAGGTCCAGCCGTCGGGCGTCCTCGTGCCCGCGGATGTCGACCCAGCGCATCAGCGGCGCGGCGACCTCCATCAGACGCGCGTGGGTGGCTGCATCGAAGCCCTTGAGAGTGTCGGTGCTGCCGAGCACCTGAAGGTCGCGCCAGTGGTCACGCACCTCGATGGCCTTGGTCGCCTTCAGCGCGTTGATGTCCGCCTCGATGAGGCCCACGGCGAGCCCGAACGCGTCCTCGTCCATGGTCTCGAGCGCGACGCGAGCGGTCTCGACACGCGCCCCGAAGACGCGCTGCATGAGCGACTTGGTCGTGGTGGGGGTGACCTCGTCCGGGTGCTCGTCGAAGGACTCGAAGTTGCCCCAGTGATCGAAGATGAGGAACTCGCGCTTGTCCTCGCCAGGACCAAGAAGGTCGGGGCGCAGGCGAGTACCGCGACCGATCATCTGCCAGAACTTCACATAGGATTTCACTGGCTTGGCGAAGACCAGGTTGACCAGCTCGGGCACGTCGATCCCTGTGTCGAGCATGTCAACGGAGACGGCGATGCGTAGCGCGCTGTCTGGATCCTTGAAATCGTCAATGAGCTGCTCCGCCCGCGGATCGTAGTTGTCGATGACCCGGCAGAAGTCGCCCCCGTACGTGGGGTAGAGTTCGGTGAAGACCTCGGCGAGGTGGACCGCGTGCCGGTGGTTTCGCGCGAAGATGACGGTCTTGCCCGGCAGGCTACCGGCGGCGTCGCGGATGCCGTTGTCCATCAGGTTCCGGATGATCATGCGGCTGGTGTCGCGGTTGAACACCTGGCGATCGATGTCCTTGGCCTCGTACTCGGTCCCCTCGGCGTCTTCGACCTGCTCCTCGTACTGGCGCTTCTGCTCGTCGGTCATCTGGTTCCACTTGATGCCTTCGCGGAGGAACTTGGTCGTGAGCTTCACCACGCGGAAGGGCACCAGGTAGGGCGGCGTGTGGTTGATGGCGTCCTCGAGGCTGTAGTGGGCGGTGGGATCGTTGTCCTCGCAGCCAAAGAGCCGATAGGTATGATGATTGACGACGCTCCGCGGGGTCGCCGTAAGCCCGACCTGCAACGCGTCGAAGTAGCGGAAGAGGTCGCGATATTTGTTGTAGATGCTGCGGTGCGACTCGTCCGCGATGATGAGATCGAAGAAGCCCACGTCGAAGGACTCGAAGCACTTGATGATCGCCGGGTAGGTGGCGAGGTAGATTCGCTTGTCCCGATCCGACGCAGTGTTGGACGATACGAAGGTGCGGGGCTCGGTGGGCAGGAACTCCTTGAAGGTGTTGTCCGCCTGCTTGCGCAGCTCGCGACGGTCACAGAGGAAGAGGATCCGCTTGGCCCACTTCGCGCGGCTCAGGACGTCGCACAGCGAGATCGCGACCCGGGTCTTGCCCGTGCCCGTGGCCTGCACGACGAGAGCGCGGCGGTAGCCCTCTGAGAATCGCTCTGTCACACGCTTGATGGCTTCGAGCTGGTACATGCGCCCGGCGATGTGCTCGCTGGGGCGCATGAGCTCGAGCTGGACCTTGTTTTGCCGTTGGAAGAGGAGGTACTCCAAGCTGTCCTTGGAGTAGAACCCATAGGTCTTGCGCGGCGGCGCTCCCTCGGCGAGGCTCATGGTCGGCGAGTCATCCCAGAGATAGATCTCGACGCCGTTGGTGTAGAAGATGATGGGGCGCTGACCGTAGGCCTTTTCC
Organism: Deltaproteobacteria bacterium; assembly: GCA_013151775.1. Classification (GTDB taxonomy): domain Bacteria; phylum Myxococcota_A; class Polyangia; order Polyangiales; family Houyiibacteriaceae; genus JAADHO01. The sequence continues at coordinate 23,282 of JAADHO010000215.1, forward strand.
AGCGCGTCCGCGTACTGCTTGGCTTGGGTTCGGCCCGCCTGGGCGGACTTGGCGGTCTTTTTCGCTTCCACGACGCCGAGAGGCTTGCCGTCGTCTCCCCAGAGCACATAGTCGGCGAAGCCTTTGCCCGAGGGTGTGGGCAGGCCGGACAGCTCCACCTCCTGGCCCACCTCATCGGTGTTGGCGCCGTCCTTGCCAACGTCCCAGCCGGTGCTCACCAGCATGGCGTCGATGAGGAACTTTCGGGTCTGGGCCTCGCTGAAATTCAGCTCTTGGGCCGTGGCTTCGGCGCGAGCCTTCTGGGCGGCGAGCTCCTCCGACGATGCCCGCTGAAGCTCGACGCGCTTCTCTCGCTCGGCCTCGAGGTTGGCGAGAAGCTGCTGCAGCTCGGCTTCCTGGCGAGCCAGCTTTTCGAGGAGAGCCTTCTTCTCGCGCTTGAGCTTCCCCTTGGTGTCCTCCAGGGCCCCTGGCATGGAGAACGCAGGGATCTCCGCTCGCTTGCCACTGTCGAACATGAGGTGGCACCACGAAGCCACATCGAACGCTTCCCGCAGCAGAGCGATTGCGAGCTCGGTGTGCGCGACTTCTCCGTGAGCCGCCTTGTTGCCTCGGATGCGAACGGTGTGGATCTTCTGCTGGATGACCCGCGGGACCAGATCGGTGAAGACTGGCTCGTTGAGCAGGTCGTTCAGCCCCGCGCGATACGGCTTGGGCAGGCGCTGCTCGTCGTAAATTGCCTCCACGATCTGTTCGACGAGCGTGCGCAGCTTGACCAAGGCGCTGGAGGGGTCGGTAGCGGCGTAGCGTTCGGCGAATCCGCCGAGGCTGGCGAGGGCCGGACGACGAGATCGCAGGAACTCGAAGTTGCGTGACATCATCGGCCCGCCCTCGCTGATCGAAGCAGCGCACACGCAGCCCGCACGCCTACCCCGGCGAGCATCTGCGCGCTCGGGCTGACGGAGTCTGCTTTGCGGGGCCGGTTCATCACCTGAGTTCCTCGGGAGTCGAAGTCGTTGACGACAAGCTCGTTGTGCAGTTGTCGTGCCATCATGTCTCAACCCCATATTTCCCAAGCCAGTTCGTCAGCGTCTGGTAGCTCGGCAGCCCGACGAGCTCGGCGGCTCTGGTCTTGTTTCCGCGCGCCTCATCCATCGCGCGCTCGAGGTAGTGGCCAGCGACGGTGTTGAGGATTCCCGGCAGATCAAGGCCGTCCCCGAGGGGCTGGTTGAGCATCCCGCTGCCTACGACCGGGCGCGGTGGGAGCAGGGCGTCCCGCACGTCCTCGCCGCGGATCTCGCGATCGCCGCACCACAGAGCGGCGCGGCGTAGCGTGTTCAGCAGCTCGCGGACGTTGCCCGGCCAGGGGTGCTGAAGCAGAAGATTTCTTGCGCCGGCAGAAAGAACCTTGTGCTGATAGCCGGGCTCCGACTCGCTCTCGCGGTTCACACGATCAAGCAGGGTCTCGATGAGCAAGCCGAGGTCACCGTGCCGCTCTCGCAAGGGTGGCAGCTTCAGGATGGCGACGGCCAGCCGGTAGAAGAGATCCTCGCGGAATCGCCCAGCGGCGATCTCGTCGGTCATCGTGCGATGGGTGGCCGCTACGATGCGAACGTCGACCTTGACGGGCGCAGTCGCGCCCACGCGGACGACCTCGTGCTCTTGGATGACGCGAACGAGCTTGACCTGGGCTGACGGGGGAAGGTCACCGATCTCGTCTAGGAAGAGCGTGCCGCCGGACGCGACCTCGAAGTAGCCCTGGTGCTGCTTGGTGGCGCCGGTGAAGGCCCCCTTCTCGTGCCCGAAGAGCTCCGACTCCACCAGTTCGGGGGAAATGGCGCCGCAGTTCACAGCGACGAAGCATTCGTTCTTGCGCGGGCCTCCCTGATGAATCGCTCGCGCGAAGAGCTCTTTGCCGGTTCCCGATTCACCTTCGATGAGCACAGGAACGGAGCGCAACGCNNACTCGCCGGGCCCGGGTCACCACGCGCCGCATCACCTCGCTCTGGTAAACGATCGCCTCGAACTCGGGCGCTTCGGGGGGCAGACCGCGAGCCAGGATCTCGATGCGTTCGTCCGGCCCTTTGAGCAGGTCTGGCAAGAAGTCGATGGCGATATTGAAGGGAACGACGGCCTCCCTCACGCCGTGCTGCCGTGACGACTCGATCAAGGTGGCGGGGAAGCGTGTCTTCGCCAGCAGGATCCACACCGCCGCCATCGCGGGCGTTCCCGGGCTCAGATGGAAGGTGAGGTCGACGCTCTCCGTCGTTGCCGCGAGGGCCTCCGAGATCGCGCGGGTGGCCGCCTGGTAGATCTCGCCGAAGTTCGTAGGGCCGCTCAGCGGTTCATGGCGGAGTTCGATCTCCGGCGCACGGCGGGCGGCCAGCCACTCGGAATAGGGGGCGACCTCGGCGGACGCGTAGTCGTGAAGGAGTACGAGCTTGTCGAAGGACATCGAGGCGACAGCTTGCGCGATGGGACCTTGACCCACATCGTCTTCCTCCGCTTGGGCGCGGAGGTCTGTGCGCCCTACCCAGCAGATGAGCACCTTCACCATGGCGGCACTCCTTTGCCGCCTGCGGCCACGTGCAGGAGATCATTGAAGGTGTTTGGCGTGCCGCACCGGCGGCGCGCAGGAGGAACTCGGCTGGCTATGGCTCGAGTGCTACGGCGCGCGATCCCCTCGTCAGACGATCTCTTGGCAGCGCGCGGTATCAGCAGCCGGTATCTGGCGGAGGAATCCTTCATCTGCCTTGCGTTCCTCAGTGCCACTGCTGTGGCCGATGTAGCACATGGCCGCTGGCAGTCGTGATCGTGTCAGGCATCAAGCTCTTGCGCAGTTTGTCCTGCCCGATGATGAAGCACGCGTTGGCTGCCTTCTTGAGCTGGTCGGAGCGGCGCGCGGGTGGGAACGCGACCAGCATGCGCTTGCTGGGGAAGCGCTGGCGCACGAGCTTGACTGGCATCGTCAGGTCGCTGTCACCCGAGACGATGATCGCCGTGTCGAAGCGATCTTCATAGGCATCGCTGAGGATCTGGGTCGCGATGTTCACGTCCGTCATCTTCTCCTCGTACTTCGTCCACGTCGCGCCGCACGAGCGGCATTCCTGGGGCTTGGCGAGGTAGTGGCCGAAGTGAGTCGTGAGCGGCGCCAACGTTCCGAGGGCGTCCAGGTACGTGCTCTGCCGACCCGCGTCCTGTTTGCCCGCACCCTCGCGGATGCGGGCCGTGAAGTAGTGGCAGCGCTCGAGGCGCTGATCGCCTCGCAGGAACGAACGCGACAGCGCGACCAGATCGAGCCAATAGTAGCGGCGCCACTTCTTCGAGCGCAGCCCGAAGTAGAGGTTGAAGCCGTCCACGTAGGTGATGACCCGGTTCATCGCGCGAGAGGCTCGGGCAATGGGCCGGCGGGTGGTTGACAATCGGTCAGCGTGTCCCTAGCGTGATCGTTATCAACCCCGCCGGTGAGCGTATCGCCGGTCCGACGCCTCGCTCGCGGGGCGTCTTTTTTTTGCGTCGCCATGGTGTGCGCCCGGGCTGAGCAGACGTTGGAAGGTGACCTCGAGCGCGTGAGGTCACCGCCTCGATTCCGCCCCTGACCGATGGGCGCGACGCCACGAGTTGGCCCTTGGCCTACATCGTCCGCAGTCATCCGTGTGGTCATCCTCCGCTCCCTCGCGCCTTCGCTCTGGCGCCCAAGACCGGATGATGCGCCACTCGCCTCGAACAAACAACGACAGGTTCGCCTTCCGGCGAAGCGTCGCGCCCGACAGCCTCGATCGATGTGGAGTACTCGCAGGACCTGCGCCGGCCCGAACGTCATTCTTCCTCCCCCTGAATCCGCCTCCGAAGCGTCTGTTCAGCTTGAGACGCTCGTCATCCAGCACGAAGCCCTTGACGATGAACTCGCGCAGCGTGTCCGTGGCCCAGATGCGGAAGCGCGTCGCCTGAGCGCTGTTGACGCGGTAGCCGACCGAGATGATCGCGTCGAGGTTGTAGTGCGCGATGTCGCGAGAAACCGAGCGATTCCCCTCGGTTCGAACTACTCGAAATTTTCGAGTAGTTGCCTCCTCGGTCAGCTCACCCGAGCGATAGATTTCCTTGAGGTGGTGGATCACCGTCTGAACCTCTACCCCGAAGAGCTCGGCCATCTGCCGCTGGGAGAGCCAGAAGGTCTCGTCCTCGTGGTGGACCTCGACGCGGACCTTGCCCTCGGGAGTCTCGTAGAGGATCAGCTCGCCTCGCGTGCTTTCGCTCACGTCGTCACCGTGCGCATGGCCTACATCGTCCGGGGTCATGCGTTTGGTCATCCTCCGCTCCCTCTTGCCATCGCTTTGGCGTCCGGTACGCCATGATGCTCGACTCGCTTCGAACGCACAATCCTCGAGCACAACGCGAGCCTCGGATGCTGGCCTGCCGAAGCATGTGGGCGCTGCGAGCCGGTCGCGCCCGCTCAGCCTTGCAGCGCCCTAGACCCCAGCGTACCGTGGTCATCAGTCGAGCGCAGCGGACGCAGGCGAGCCAAGGACATCACGCAGCCATGATTGAAACGCTGCGCGTCTCCAACTACCGCAGCCTCGGGCCGGAGGTGGAGCTCGGCCTCGAGCGGCTCTCGATCTTGGTCGGGCCGAACGGTTCTGGGAAATCGAACGCCCTCGACGCGATCGCGTTCATGCGCGACGCGGTGGTCGACGGTCTCCCGGCCGCTGTGACCCACCGCGGAGGCATCGACAGCGTGCGGCGCCGCAGCGCGGGCCACCCCAACAACGTCAGCCTCTCGGCTCGTCTGCGTTGGGATGGCGGTCAGGGCGAGTACGCCTTCGAGCTGACCGGCGATCGCTTCGAGGAGTATCGCGTCAAGACCGAGTGGGCGGTGGTCGAGGCCGAGGGTGAGCGCCACGAGTTCACGCGAGTTGGCCTCATTTGGGAGGGGCCGGAGGGCCTCGCACCGGCCTTGGCCCACGAGGCCCTCGTGCTCACGACGCTGGGCGGAGATCCACGCTTTCGCCCTCTCTTCGAGCAGCTCTCCAAGATGGTGATCTACGCCATCTTCCCGGACACGCTCGGGCGGCCACAGAACTTCGACAAGACCCGCCCGATGCGCTCTCACGGCGAGAATTGGGTCTCGACGCTGCGCGAGATGGTCAAGGACGAGGCGCTGAAGCAGGAGCTGGTCGTGGGTCTCCACAAGCTGACCGGCGACATCGAGGATGTGCGCGTCACACGAGCTGCCGACTTCCTGGTGGCGGAGTTCAAGCAGGCTACGAAGGGCGCGAAGTCCAAGCGCTGGTTCTCCGCGCGGCAGCAGTCGGACGGCACGCTGCGTGTGGCTGGAATCCTCACGGCGTTGCTGCAGGAGCCACCCCTGCCGGTGCTTGGAGTCGAGGAGCCGGAGCTGACGGTGCACCCGGGCGCCCTGCCCTTGCTCTTCGACTACCTGCGCCAGAGTAGCGAGCGCTCACAGGTGCTGATCACCAGCCACAGCCCGATCCTGCTCGACTGTGCCGACGTCGATCGAGACGCCCTCTTCGTGGTCGAACGCCACGCGGGTGTGACTGAGATCGCTCGTGTCGCGGATGACACCTTGGCTCCCGTGCGATCGCGCCTCCTGAGTCTGGGCGACCTCTTGGCGACCGGCGCCTTGCAACTCGAGCTGCCCTTCGAAGCCGAATCGGCATGAGCCCGAGGCGCCGAGGCTACATCCTGGTGGAAGGGCACGGTGAGGTCGCAGCCGCCCAGAACTTGCTCGTGCGACTTGGCCAGCAGTTCGGATTCCCGGGCCACTGGGCATCCCCGATGCGGTGGCCGAATCTCCACCAATGGCAGGCGAGTCGGCGCGGAGGCGGGCCGCGAACGTGCCTTGTTTCGGCAGCCTCACCCGCGCCATGCATTTCTTGGCTGCTCACTGGGCGGGAGCGAAGTCTGGCGTGTACCCGTGATTCGCCAGGCCGACGGCCCCGTCGCGCACACTCCCTTGGCCGTGAGCGACACCTAACGGTAGCGGGCTGACGATGACGCCTCCTCCCGTCCGGCGCTTGTCTCGGTCGTCGATCGCGCTGAAAGCCTCAGCCGATGTGGTGCATTCGCAGCAGCTGCGGGCCCCCGTCGGCTTCTTGCGGTCATGCTTCGTCCGTCTCGGTCCGCACTTCGTGGGTGTCAGCGGCGCTCAACTCCGCCTCGAGGGCTTCGACGCTCGGGAGCGTGCTTCGCAGTTCATCGGGTAGCGACTCCACCAGCTTCGTCTCCCAGTTCGCGACGCCGATGGGCTTGTTCATGTCGCGCAGAGCGTATTCGACTACGACGTTGTTCTTGGTCTTGCAGAGCAGAATGCCCAGCGTGGGCTGGTCGCCTACATGGCGAAGCAGGTCGTCGACGGCCGAGAGGTAGAAGTTCAGCTTGCCCGCGTGCTCCGGTTTGAAAGCAGTGGATTTCAACTCGACGACCACATAGCAGCGCAGGACCACATGATAGAAGAGCATGTCGAGGTAGAAGTCCTCGTCACCCACCTCGAGGTGCACCTGGCTGCCCATGAACGCGAAGCCCTTGCCTAGCTCGAGGAGGAAATCACGGATGTGCTCGACCAGGCCCCGCTCCAGCTCGCGCTCGCCGGCGTCGTCCGCGAGCGTGAGGAAGTCGAAGCAGTAGGGATCCTTGACGACCTGTCGGGCCAGATCGGATTGCGGCGATGGCAGCGTTCGGGAGAAGTTCGTGCTCGCCGCGCCCTCGCGGGCGTGTAAACCCGAGTCGATCTGCAGAAGCAGAATATCCCGACTCCAGCCATGCGCCACAGCCTTGCGCAGGTACCAGAGGCGAAGTTCCGGATCGGCCAGCTTCTGGATCAGCCGGATGTTGTGGCCCCATGGCAATAGTGAAACGAGCTGTTTCACTACCTCTTCATCGCCCCACTCCTGAGCGAAACGCCGCATGAACAGCAAGTTTCTGGCGGAGAAGCCCTTCATCTCCGGGAAGGCGCGTCGCAGATCGGCCGAGAGCTGGTCGATGACCTTGGCGCCCCAGCCGAGGCGCTTCTGCCGGTCCAAGATGTCCTTGCCGATGTGCCAGTACAGCAGGACCAGCTCCTGGTTGACGGCAACGGAGGCACGAAGCCGAGCTTCACGCACGCGCCGCTTCAGGTCCTCGACGAAGGAGCGATACTCACCTGCATCGTCGGGGGTCATGTCCGTCGTGATCATCCATTCCCTCGCGCTTTTGCCTCGGCGCCCAAGACAGGATGATGCTCCACTCGCCTCGCACAAACAACGACACTCTGTCCGATCGGGCTCGCGCGCGGCCTTCAGACGACCGCGACAGCCCCTCGGTGCGCGCTCTTCTGGCTCTTCCTGCATTGGCTGACCTCGGATGCTGGTGGTATTCTGTCTTCCATGGTGCGAGGGAACGCGTTCATGTTGTGGTTCGGGCTGATCGCTGCGTGTGGTGCATCTCCGTCCGCCGTCGACGACGCGGGGCCCGACGCGAACGCCGACGCTTCTGCGGATTCGGGCTTCGACGCTGCGGCGCCCGATGGCCAGCCGTGCACTCGCGACGCCGACTGCGGGCCTCGTGTGGCGGACCGCGTCTGCGAGCCCAACGGCGTCTGCGGTCCCTCGAGCTGCTCCACCTTACGAGGTCACGCCTGTCCCGAAAGCCTCTGGTGCGTTCTCAATCGCTGTGTGTTGCCGAGCTGCGACGCTTGCCCCGAGGGCATGGTCTGCTCCCCCGCGGACGGGGAGTGCGTACCGCCGGCCGATCCCGTGGCGTGTCGCGCCGGTGGTGGCCTCTTCGTGCGCGATCGCTGCCTGCGGCCCGGCGAGGAGCAGGCCGCGTGTGACGGCGGCTTCGGCGCCGATCTCATCGGCAGCTTCTGTGATGTGCCCCTCGTCCCCGAGCGCATGTTGCACGGCCTCTTTCTAGACGGCGCGTTTCCCATCGCCCGCGTCACAGAGCCCGTCCCCGGTACGCTCGTGGCGTCTCGGTCGCCCGTGCCCGGATCCACCCCCGTCGCTTGGCGTTTCGCCTACGTGGACGGCGCCGATGCCGCCTACGTCAGCCTCGAACTGAGCGCGCCCATCGTCGATCATCGAGCCTACGGCTGCATTGCGCCGAGCACCCTCCGGCGGCCTCCCGCCGACCTCTGTGGCCTCGTCTCCGTGGACAGCGCCTTCGCTTGCGGAGGTCTGCGCGTGGAGGCCATGCGCGTCTTGCCGGCTCGCGCAGGCGATCAGACGCACTTGGCCCTCGCGGGTCGGAACGACGCGGGGCGCCTGCACCTCGAGACCTTGCTCGACGTGGACGGTCGCTATGCGCTGGAGGCGGCCTACACCACCCGCTCTGCCAGCCGCGTCTGGCCTCCGCTCTCCTTTGCGCCCTATGGTTTCGGCAGCCTCTGGTTCCGAACGGGCCTCGCGCCACCGCTCGGCTTGGCGAGGCTCGATCCGGGCGGCGTCGAACAGGAGTGGACCGAGGCGGGCTTGGCGGGCGGGGAGGAGTTCAGCGCTTGGACGGACTCACTGGCTTTGGGGCGCGCGGCCTCGGGCAAACTCGGACTCTTCTCCCTCGATCCCGATCTCGGCATGCAGACGCTCCTGGCCGCGGCAGAGACGCCCGTCGGGCGCTACCACGCCTTCGTCCCCATGAGCGGTGTCGGCAGCTTCGTCGCCCACGCGTCCTTGCCGCTGCCGTCGACGCTCGAGACCTACGAGGTGGATCGATCCTCGGCCGGCTCCCCCTCGGTCACGCGGGTCTCCGAAGAGCCCAACGTCGGTCTCTACACCGGTGCAGCCTTCGCGGCGCTCCAACCCGATGGCAGCTACTTGCTACAGGGTGGCCTGGGCGCGGGCGACCCTGGACTCCTCACGCTGATCGGCCCCGAGGACGTCGGAGGCGAGATCCTCGCCATCGACGACCTGACGCAGTGGTTGCAGCCCGAGCAATGCGGGCTCGACTTCGGTTCCGTGGGCTTCGTGTTGGTCGGCGCCATGCTCGAGATACGCCTCGCTGACGGTAGCGTCGTTCGCGAACTCTGGGCCGTGGGCGTGAAGGCATGAGGTGTCTGTCGTGGCGACTGCGTCTCCTCCTCGTGCTCTCGTGTGCGGCGCTCGCCGCGGGCTGCGGTGGAGGCTCCGATCATGTCGATGCGGGCTTGGACGCTGCGAGGGACGCTGGCTTGGACGCCGCGAGGGACGCCGTGGTGGATTCGGCCGTGGGGGTGGACGCGGCCGTCGACGCTGACGCCGGCGCTTTGGGCTGTCGCTCCAACGCTGACTGCGCGAGCGACTCCGTCGACGTGCGCTGCGCCTATGACGGCCGCTGCGTGCCGGCGAGCTGCGTCCCGACGGATCGCGACCCTTGCCCCGAACCTCTCTCGTGCGTGCGACACCAGTGCTTGCCCCGCGCATGTCCCGCGTGCGCCGAGGGCATGGCCTGCGATCCGGTGAGCTCGAGTTGCCTCCCGGAGGTCTCGCCGGCCGCTTGTCGCGGCATGGGCGGGATGTACGTGCGCGGTCGCTGCATGAGGCCCGAGCGGCCGGATGTCGAGTGCGACGGTGGCTATGCCAGCGAGCCCTTGGCGACGCGCTGCGACGTGCCCGTGATCCCCGGAGCCAACCTCGGCTCCGTGGGCATCGTCCGCATCGGCCCGTTCCCCGTCGCGCGCGTGGGCTCCCCCGTGCCGGGTTCACTCAGCGTGCATCGACCGTGGCGCGGGGGCGAGTCCATCATCTGGCAGTTCGACTATGTCGATCCCAGCGTGGACGGTTCGGGCGCGACGACGGAGCTCGAACTCTTCCCGGATCGACTCGGCAGCGAGCGCAGCGGCGGCTGCATCCGGCCGGGTGCTCCAGGCTTCGCCGCGCGACCTCTCTGCGCCGAGCTGCCGCCCAACTCCGACTGCAACTGCGGCCAGATCCCGATCCTCTCCGTCGCCCGAGACGAGCAACGACGCCTCGCCGTGGCGGGCCGCGACGACACGGGTCACGCGCATTTCGAACTTTGGGATCGCGCGCTGCCGGAAGAGCTGCGCCCGCGCCTCGTGTCCTACTACACGCCTCAGCTCAGCGAGGTGTGGTCGCCCTTGGTGATCGGCGCCGACGCGGACGGAGAGCTTTTCGCACGCGTCGGGCTCGCCGGCCCGCTCGACTTGCTGAGGCTCTTCCCCGCGGCGCCCTACGCGCAGCTCGCCACGGGCGCTGGCCTCTCCACGGGCGGCGAGTTCGTCGCTTGGAGCGACCAGAGCGTGATCGCCAAACGCGCCACGGACGGCGCGCTGCTGCGCTTCTTGCCCAGCTCCGTGGTGCCAGAGGTGTTGGCGGAGGCCGGCGCGCCCGCGGGTCGCTATCAGTGGGCTCCTGGCCGGGCCGCGGGTCCCTACTTGGTCGCGCAGACCTTGTCCGCGTCGCCGAGCGCGCTCACCCTTCATGGTGAGCCGACCGCGAGCGGCGCCAGCATGCCCACTTTGAATGTGTTGGCGGTGGAGTCGAATCTGGGCCCGGCGGCGGCCATCGCCACGGCAGGCGATCTCGCCTGGCTCTTCGCCGCAGTGCCTCACGCTACCGGCGGTTTCACTGTCGACCGCGTTGTGCTCTCGCGCCGAGGCGAGGCGCCGCAGCACGTGCCGCTCATCACGTCGGAAGACGTCGGCGGAGAGATCGTCAGCGTGACGGACTTGGCGCTCCACTGGAAGCTCGACGGATGCGGTGGCGCCTCCATCCCCAACGTGCTCGTGGCCGCCATGTTGGAGATTCGCCAAGCTGACGCCAGCGTCGTCCACGAACTCTGGGCCGTGAGCGTGACCTGGCAGTGAAGTCGCGAGCCTGTGGACGGATCGCGGCGTCTTCCCCGTCGCCGGTCGCCCGCGCATCGCGCAGGCCAGATCTGGCATCTGCGCAGTTCCACTGCGGCTCGAGAGCTTGTGGTGTAGCATGATGGAATGAATCGCATGCGCATACCCTTCGGTGCGCTGGCATTGCTCCTTTGCTTGGCAACCTCGGGCTGGAGCATGCCGTCCGAAGCCCAGTCCCACGACGACGATGCACGGGTGCATTTCCGACTCGGACGCGCCTACTACGAGAGTGGGCGCTTTCAGGACGCGGCTCGCGAGTTCCAGCAAGCCTACGACATGTCCCATCGCAGTGAGCTCCTCTACAACGTCTTCGTCGCGTGGCGGGATGCGGGCGAACTCGGACCGGCCATCGCGGCGTTGCGGCAGTTCATTGCGGAACTGGCCCCCCAAGACCGAGAGCGCTTCCAGGCGCAGCTCGAGAACATGCAGCGTATCGAACAACAACGGGCGGGGAGTGCGACCTCGGACACGGGGACCTCAGACGCGACTATCGACGGGAACCCGGCGGCTGCGCCAACGAATGATGGAGAGCAAGCGACGTCCGACGGGGTCACGATGCCACCGGGCGGTAGCGCCAGTCCCGAGGAGACGACCGGACATCTGGCGCCGTGGATCTTGGCTGGTGCAGGTGGCGCGCTCGCGATCGGGGGCGTCGTCACGGGGATCATGGCCTTGTCCGCCCAAAACGATCTAAAGGACCGCTGCGACGCCAGTGGGGCGTGCCCGCCAGGGTGGGAGAGCACGCGCAACCGAGGACGCACCCTCGCGATCGTCTCGGACGTGCTGCTGATCGGGGGCGGGGTCGTCGTGGCGGGTGGACTGCTCTGGCTGCTGCTCGGTAGGCGCCATTCGAGCGAGGGCGAGCCCACCGTTGGCATCGTTTGCGCACCGGGCGGCTGCGCCGCCTCCGCCCATTTCGTGTTCTAGGTCCGAGTGTCAATGCAAAGGGACAAATCTTGATCAACCGCCTTCGCATTCTCCTGGCTCTCGGCTTGGCCACCACTGGCTGCACCGCGGTTACCGACTTCGGCCAGTTCCATGGGCGCGACGGCGCCATGCCGGACGCAGTGGTCCCCGACGCTGGCGCGTCGGACGCGGACATGGACAGCGGCCCGGACGCGGACATGGACAGCGGCCCAGCTGTTGACGGCGGCTGCGTCGAAGGTGCGACTTGCGACACCGGCAACTCGTGCGAGGTCGGCGAGATGCGCTGCGCCGGAGGCACTCCCACCTGCGCGGCCGCGGACGTGAAGTCCGCGGGGACGACCTGTCGGGCCTCGGAGGGCGAGTGCGACGCGGCGGAGGTGTGCGACGGCACGGCGCCGACCTGCCCCAGCGACGGCTTCGTGGCTCCGGGCACGGCCTGCTCCGGCGGCTTCTGCAACGCGGGCGTGTGCGGCGCATGCGAGCTCGGGGCGAGCTGCGACACGGGCAACGAGTGCGAGACCGGCCACCTCGAGTGTGACCCGTCCCCACCGCGCTGTGTGGCCGATGGGATCAAGGACTCGGGCACGAGCTGCCGACCGGCGGCCGGCCCCTGCGACGTGGCCGAGGCCTGCGATGGCTCCTCGCCCATGTGCCCTGCGGACGCCAAGAGCCTGGCCGGGACGACCTGCCGCGGAGCCGACGGACCTTGTGACGCCGTCGAACAATGCGATGGCACGAGCTCGGCCTGCCCTGCCAACGATTTTCTCCCCAGCAGCTCTATCTGCCGTGACGCAGCCGGGCCGTGTGACCTGGACGAGAGCTGCAGCGGTGCGGCGGCGAGCTGCCCCACGGACAGTATGCGACCGGCGAGCTTCGTGTGCCGCGCCGCCGCCAGTAGCTGCGACGTGGCGGAGAGCTGCGGCGGCTCCACGGTGAGTTGCCCCGCAGACGTCTTCACCCCGGCGGGCAGGAGCTGCAGCGGCAGTATGCAGTGCGATGGCGCGGGCGCCTGCGTCAACTTCGGCTGCGGCGACTCGTGCGACACGGGACACGCCTGCGAGGTGGGCATCGTCGACTGCAGCTCGGGAACGCCCACCTGCGTGCGCGATCGCTTCAAGTCGAACGCGACCGTGTGCCGCGCCTCGGCCGGGGCCTGCGACGTGGCTGAGACCTGCAGCGGCAGCTCAGCGGACTGCCCGTCGGATGGCTTCGCGAACGGCACCACCTGCCGGCCGGCGGTCGGCGCCTGCGATGTGGCCGAGACCTGCGACGGGAGCGGATTGAGCTGCCCGGCGGACATGAAGAAGGCGAGCGGTACGACCTGCCGTGCGGCCTCGACCACCTGCGACGTGGCCGAGACATGCGACGGTGCGAGCGACGCTTGTCCCAGCAATAGGTTCGCCTCCGCTGCCACCGTCTGCCGAACCTCGGCCGGCGCGTGCGATCTCTCGGAGACCTGCACGGGCACGAGCGGGAGCTGTCCCGGCGACAGCAAGCGACCCAGCGGATACGTCTGCCGCACGGCGATGGGGACGTGTGACGTCAGCGAGACCTGCAACGGCAGCAGCAACACCTGCTCGGGCGATGGCTTCGCCTCGAGCTCCACCGAGTGTCGCCCGTCCGCTGGAGCCTGTGACCCCGCGGAGAACTGCACCGGCTCGAGCGCAACTTGCCCCAGCGACTCCAAGCGACCGAGCGGATACATCTGCCGCATGGTGATGGGGACATGTGACGTCACCGAGTCCTGCAGCGGCAGCAGCAACGCCTGCCCGGTCGACGGCTTCGCCCCCAGTAGCACGCAGTGCCGGCCAGCGGGCGGCGACGTCCGCTGTGATCCTGCGGAGAACTGCACCGGCACCGGCCCCAACTGCCCGGCCGATGTCGCCCTGGCGCCCGGCGCCATCTGTCGTCCCGACCTTTCCTCGTGCGCGGAGCTGACGTGTAGCACCAGCGGCACGTGTACCGTGCCTAGCTATACTTGCACTGGGGGACAGATGTGCTGCCGAGGCACCATTGGCACCGGTTGCCAAAACGGCTCCTGCCCCTGAGCCCGATGTCGCGGGCGAGCGGCCTCGGCCGACGCTGCATCATCGACGCTTTCGTCCATGCACGCTGCTGGAGGCCGGGCCGCTCGCGCTTCATCGAGCACACCTTGTAGATCCGGCGTCGATCGGCGGGCCGCCGAAGCCGTGCTTGACGCAACTCGACGACAGCCTGAGGTCGTTTGAGCACACGGCTCGGTCAGCGGGCACGAATGCCGTCGAGCACCATGCCGATCATGGTCTGGGCGACCTGCGTTGGAGGTACGCCATCGAGTCGACCATCGAGCATGCCGAGCATCAGCACTTCGGTGGATCCGACGACGGCCAACGCGCTGATGCGTGGATCGCTGACCTCGAGCAGCCCGCGCTTCACCGCGACACGCGTCAGCTCGATGGCGGCGTCTTGCACCTCGTCGGCCAACGCCACCAAGGGCGCGCGTGCTCCCGTGGCGGGTCCGCGGCTCTCCTGCAGGTAGAAGCGACAGGCGTCGAGGTTTTGTGTCGCAGTGATGGCGACCACGAGCGCGAGGCTGCCGTAGGCGGCGTTCAGGTCGTCCCTGTCCAGCGCCTTCTCGAGGGCGTCGCGGCAGGCTTCGATGTGACCGCGCATGGCGGTCGCCATGGGCTCGAGGATTCCCGCGACGAGCGCCTCCTTGTCGGAGAAGTAGCGGTAGAAGTTGCCCTTCGCCGTGCCCGCCTCGCGCGCGATCTCGTCGATCGTCACCTGCGAGAGACCGCGCTCGAGGAAGAGCCGCAGGCCCGCCTCTCTGAGGGCGCGCAGGCGTTCGACCCGATTCTGCTCTCTCTTCCCCGGAGCCTTGTTCACGCCCCTACCATAACACGTGGCCGTCGGGCGTCTGCCCGGATCCGAGCCCCCGCCGGCTTGGCAAGAGCGCACGCACGTCTACACTCCGCGCCGATGATTGGCCTCACCTTCGCTGGCGGCGGCAACCGCTCGTTCTATCAAGTTGGTCTCTGGGAGCGCTGGCGTGAGCGCCTCTCGCCACGCGTGGGCGCCGTGTCCGCGTGCAGCGCGGGCGCCGCCGTGGCCGTGCTGCTCTTCACCGAGCGCATCGACGAAGCGCGCGCCGCCTTCGCGCGACTGCGTGTGGGCATCGACGGTCTCTTCGACGCGTCCCGTTTGCGCCGAGGTCGCAGGCCCTTTCCGCACGACGAGGTGTATCGCGCGACCCTGCGCGAGGCCATCGATGAGCAGGGCTTTCGCCGTCTGCGCGAGCGGCCTTTTCCGATCTTCATCTTGTCTTCAGCGTTCCCGCCGTGGTTGCCCAAGCCCCTCGCGATCGCGACCGGTCTGGCCATGTACGAGGTCGAGAAGGCTCGCGTCCCTGGGCTGCTGCATCCCCAGAGTCCGTACAAGGTCTTCAGGCCCCGCGTCTGGGATGCCCGCGAGTGCGCCTCGGTCGACGAGTTGGTCGAGCTCGTGCTCGCCTCCTCCTCGACGCCGCCCTTCACGAGCCTGGGGCGCTTCCGTGGCGAGACCTTGATAGATGGCTCCATGGTCGACAACGCGCCAGCCTACCTGCTCGATCGGGTCGAGGGCGTGCGCCGCAGCCTCGTCATGCTCACGCGCGCCTACGCCGACGAGCACGTGGGCAGGCGTGAGCACCGCCTCTACGTCGCGCCGCGTGAGCCGCTACCCATCGCCCGCTGGGACTACACGGAGCACGCGCCCATCGACGCCACCATAGAGGCAGGTCGTCGTGACGCCGAGCGCTACGACTCCGCCCTCGACGCCATGCTCGCGGAGTGAGGTCTCAACAGAGGTTGGCGCGATAGCCGGGGCTGGGGGCGCGAGCTGTCCGCGTCGGGGGATTGCGACGACGCGAAGAACGACCGATGATGCGGAGGTGGGGGTTCTGAAAAAGCGCTGGCCGGGTCTCGCGTCTCTGCCGCAGCTGG
The DNA here is from genome assembly GCA_013151775.1 of Deltaproteobacteria bacterium. GTDB lineage: Bacteria > Myxococcota_A > Polyangia > Polyangiales > Houyiibacteriaceae > JAADHO01. The sequence goes on from JAADHO010000215.1 coordinate 39,005, forward strand.
AGCTCTGCGCCGGGCCTACCAGGGTCGAGCGTCTCGACACGGTCTCGTTCGACACGGGCGCCGAGCTCTGGGCCAAGCGGGACGACGAGAGCGCGACGCTCTATGGGGGCAACAAGGTGCGCAAGCTGGAGTGGATCTTGGCTCAGGCCAAGGCGCGCGGCTGTCGCACTCTGGTCACGGCCGGCGCCCTCGGTTCGCACCATGTGCTGGCCACGGCGACCTGGGGTCGTGAGCACGGCATGCAGACGCGCGCCATCCTCGTGCCTCAACCGTGGACGCCTCACGTGGAGCAGAACCTGCGCGCGCTCTTGGCCACGGGCGCCATCGTCACGCCGATCAAGAACCTCGGATTCCTGCCCGCCGCCATGGCGCGCGAGGTCGTCCTGCGACGCCTCAAGGGTGATCGACCGCAGCGCATCGAGCTCGGCGGATCGTGTCCCACGGGCGCCTTGGGCTACGTCGAGGCGGGGCTCGAGATCGCTGAGCAAGTGGACCACGGCGAGTGCCCCGAGCCCGAGTTCATCTACGTCGCCCTCGGCACGGGCGGCACGGCGGCGGGCTTGGCCATCGGCCTCGCGGCGGCGGGTTTCACCACGCGCGTCGTCGGCGTGCGGGTGACGGAGTCGAAGGTCATCAACACGCTCACGCTGCGCATGTTGGTGCGAGGCACGGCCCGGCGCCTGCGCGCCCTCGACCCGAGCTTTCCGGCCGTCGCCAAGGCCGCCTTCGAGCTGATTCAGATCGACAACCGCTACTTCGGGGACGGCTACGGCACGCCCCACGCGGGCGCTGCCGCTGCCATGGAGGCCGCCGCCCGGGACGGCATCCGACTCGACCAGACCTACACGGGGCGCGCCTTCGCGGCCATGCTCGCCGACGGACACGAAGGCGGCGGCCGGCGCCTCTTCATCGTCACCCTCAGCGGCGCAGACCTCGGCCCGCGAATCGAGAACGCCCCCGAGGTCCCCGCGTGGGCCCGCGCCATGGGCGAACTCTGAGCGCTACGCGGCCAACCAGCGCGAGAGGTCAGGGCCGAGCAGCTTCGGCGCGCGCCGCAGGTCCTCGAGCGTGCGGCAGCCCGTGAGCAGCATGACGACACGCAGCTCGCGTTCGACGCCGTCGAGGAACGCCTGCGCCTGCGCCTCGCCGCCCTCGACGAAGGCCTTGAAGACGTTGCGCGCGTAGCCCGCCGCGGCGGCGCCGAGGGCGATGGCGCGCGCCGCGTCGAGGCCCGTGCGCATGCCGCCCGTGGCGATGGTCGTGAGGCCCGCCTTGGCGGAGTAGGAGACGGCGGCGGCGGTGGGCACGCCCCAATCCCACAGCAGCTCTCCGAGCTCACGCTGATGACCTTGGGCGCGCAGCGTCTCCACGCCGACCCACGAGGTGCCGCCTGCGCCCGAGACGTCTACGTGACGCACGCCCGTGTCGAAGAGCAGCTCCGCCGTGTGCCGGCTGATGCCGTTGCCCGTCTCCTTGGCCACGACGGGCACGCCGAGCTCCGCCACGAGGCGACCGAGGGCGTCTACGCAGCCGCGGAAGTCGCGATCGCCTTCGGGCTGAATCAGCTCCTGTGCCGGGTTCAGGTGCACGCAGAGGGCGTCCGCTCCGACGGCGTCGACCAGTTCACGCACCTGCGCCGTGGTCTGTTGCGCCGCCTGCACCACTCCTAGGTTGCCGAGCAGGAGCACGTTGGGCGCCACGTCACGCACCTGATAGGTCGACGTCGTCTCGGGGCGCTTCTGCATGGCGCGCTGACTGCCGAGCCCGAAGGCGTAGCCGCGACGTTCGGCGATGGACGCGAGCCCTCGGTTCACCTCCGCGGCGCGCTCGTGCCCGCCCGTCATGCCCACGATCACGATCGGCGCCCGCAGCGTCTTGCCGAGCAGCTCCGTGGACAGGTCGATCTCGTCGAGGCTGAGCTCAGGCAGAGACTGATGCATCAGCTCCACCTGCTCGAGCAGCGTGGTGCGCCGTCGATAGGCCACGTCGTCCGTGGCGCACAGGTCGAGGTGGTCCGCCTTGCGAGCTTCGATGTCCGGTTCGGTCATGACCTCATGGGGGTGTCATATCCCGCGCCGCGTGGCCAGCGAAACGCCCGCTGATGTGTCGGCAATCTGCCAAGGCCTCCGCGGGCGCCGTGTAGGTGTACTGAGCGCGGACGAGAGAAACACGTCCAAGCCGGCCGCCAGCAGCGGCGTAGAATCGTCTGAGTCTGAGTTTCCGCGCTACTGCTCGCGACGGCCCGGCGTCGGCGGAGGTTCGCTGAGCTGACCCATGCGCGCTTGGCTCGCATCCTGACCGAGCTTCCGACGCAGCGCCTCGGGCACGTCGACTCCGGTCGCCGCCTTCACCTGCTCGCTGGCGTTGATCAGCTGCTGGGCGAGGGAACCGCCGCCGGCGCCATCGCTAGCGCCGATCACCGTGAGGCGATCCACGCGCAGCTGGCCGATGGACTTGGTCACCGTGTTCATGATGGGCAAGAGCTTCTGACTCAGGAGCACATCACGCCCCGCGCCTCCGCTCGCCCGATAGGTGGTCGCGAGCTGCGCCAAGACGGTAGCCGTCGCCTTGCCCTGCTCGATCACCTTGGAGGCGTCGGCGCGGGCCGCGGCGATGGCGCGCTCCTTCTCCGCCTCTGCGGGCTCGAGCACGTCGGCCTGCAGCTGCAGCTTCACCTGCTCGATGCGCGCCGTCTGCATCTCGATCTCTCCGCGCGTCTGCGCGATGGCCGCCTGCACCGCCGCCTGCTGCTCGGCGATCATGGCCTCGCGCTTGGTCGTGGCGTCCGTGATGCGACGCTCGTTGTTCTTGCGCGCGATCATGATGGCGGCCTCGATCTTGGCGAGCTCGCCTTGTCGGTGCTGATCCCACTTCACCTCGGCTGCGCCCGCCTGCGCCTCCGCCTCGGCGATCTGCGCGTTGCGCCGAATGTGCGCGCTGCGCATCCGCCCGATGGCGTCGAGGTAGCCCACGTCGTCCGAGACGTTCTGGATCTTCAGGGTGTCGAGCACGAGCCCGATGCGGTTCAGATCGTGCTCTGCTTCCTCCGTCAGCTTCTGGGCGAAGGCCTCCTTGTCCTCGTTGACCTGTTCGGGCGTCAGCGTCGCGAGCACGCCGCGCAGATTGCCCTCGAGCGTCTCGCGGGCGATGCGCATGATCTCTTCGCGCGTGCGCCCGAGGAAGCGCTCGAGGGTGTTGCGGATCATCGGCTCCTCACCGGGCACCTTGATGTTGGCGACGCCTTGCACCGTGAGCGGGATACCGCCCTTGGAGTAGGCGTTCCGCACCGTGATCTCGATGATCATATTCGTCAGGTCGATGCGATCCACCGTCTCGATGATGGGCATGCGGATCGAACGCCCACCCTTGATGATGCGGTAGCCGAGCCAGCTGCCGTCGTCGAGCTGCCGCGGACGACCTGAGAACACCAACACCTCCGAGGGGGTGCAGACGTAGAGCAAGTTCTTGACCACGAGTGAGCCGACGAAGGCCGCGATCAAGAGGATCAGAAGGATCAGAGCGCCGATCATGATGAAGTTCATCGTCCCACTCCCCCGGGCAGCGCCCGCGTCGAATCTTCGCCTGCCAACAAGGTCGGGACGTCGATGCCCGTGAAGTTTGCCAGGGATTTGAGCACGGCCGCGACCATGCTCGGGTAGGCGGCGGCGTAGCCCGCGAGCGCCTGCCCATCGCCGTGATCGAGGATGCTGACCTCGTCGATCTCCACGCTGGCAAGGTTCTGAACCACCGTGCCGACGATCTCTTCGAGGTGCTGAATGACGTAGATCTCCTTGGCTTGGGCGCCCATGGACTGCCACGCCTCGCTCATCATGCGCAGCACCTCGACGGCCGCCTTGCCATTCTCCGCTGAGGGCGCCGCCTCACCGACGGCGAGCACGGCCACCGCCTGACGCTGCATATCCGCGGGGATCACCACCTCGGCCTGCAGGCGCTGCTGCTCGAGCTGACGGCGCAGATCCTGAAGGCTGCGCTCGGCCATGGCGCGGGCCGTCTTGGTCGCAGCCACCGCCTCGCGCTCGACCGCGTCGGCGTCGCCGTCGAGGGTAGCTTGGATGCGCCGCAGCTCATTCGTCTGAGCCAGGATCGCCGTCTCGGCGATGGCCTTGGCGACCTCGGCGCGCTGACCGGAGGTGGCCTGTGCGCGCGTGGTCTCCTGCTTCGCTTGGTTCTCCGCGTTCTCCGCGTCGCGCAAGGCGTTGGCGATGGCGGGACGACCGAGGGAGTCGAGGTAGCCCGTGTCGTCGGCCACGTTCTGAATCTTCAGAGTGTCGAGCTGCAGCCCGAGGACGTGAAGGTCGTCCTCCGCTGCCTCGATCAGACGCTCCGCGAACTTCAGGCGATCCTCGTTCACCTCCTCGGGTGTCAAGGTCGCGATCACCTCACGCACGGCGCCCTCGAGGGTCTGCTGCGCGACGGTCTGCACTTCGATCAAGGAGCGGCCCAGGAAACGCTCGATGGCGTTGCGAATCACCACCTTGTCCGAGTGCAGTTTCACGTTCGCGATGGCGTGGATCTGGAGCGGGATGTTGCCCTTGGAGTAGGCGTTCTGCACCACGATGTCGATCGGCAGGATGCGCATGTCGAGCTTGTCCACCTGCTCGAGGATCGGGATCCTCAAGGCGCGCATACCCGAGCTGACGACGCGGTAGCCGAGCTCCATGCCGTCCTCTGCGGTGTAGCGCTTGCCGCTGAAGACAAGCGCCTCGTTGGGCCGCGCGATGTAGATGAAGCGCTTCAGGATGCCGACCACGATCAGCAGGCCGAAGACCACGCCGAGGGCGATCAAGAGGGTCATCACGAAGCCGCTGCTCATCAAGTGTCCGAGCCCGCCGCCACCGTCATAGGTTCCAGGCGGATAGCCGCCATAGGTCTGATTCATCTGATCGCTCCCTGACCGACGCTGTCGGCCTGCTCATGCCCCGATGTCCTACTGCCTAACCACGTCTTCGTCACTCGTCCACACGCGTGATGCGGGCGCGGGTCCCGTCCATCTCGATGATCATCGCCTCGTCCTTGGAGGCGAAGTCTTCGTCCTCGTCTGCGAAGGCGAGCACATCCACCAGCTGACCCTTCAGCTGAAGCCTCACCTTGCCCGTGTGCCCATTTTGCACCGGCACAACGACGCGCACGGACTTGCCCACGTAGTCGTTGGCGCTAGGTGCAGCGCCGCTCGTGTCCCTCGAGAGCCAGCGGATCACGCCCGCCGCGCCGTAGCCCGTGACGAGTCCCGTCATGATCGAGAGCGCCAGCGTCACCATGGAGCTGTCGATCAGCCCGAGGCCCTCGAGGGAAAGCCCCGTGAGACCGAAGAAGGCCAGGAAGAAGGTCCAGAAGCGGATCGAGGTCAGGCTCCAGAGCAGGAAATCGGCGCCAAGACCGACGCTGTGTTCCGCGGACGCTTGGTCGAGATCGTGCTCGAGGCCAGCGTCTCCGTCCGCGTCTAGATTCAGGTCGCCAGCGACGTCGAGGTCGCCAGCGACGTCGAGGTCGCCACCGGCGTCACCGTCGGCCGAAAGATCACCTGCGTCGTCGTGTCCCCCGAGCAGAACCGAGGCCCCGAGCAGGACCCCCCCGACGACGAGTGCGAATAGGTATGCGTAGATCAGCATCCAAAAACCCGTCGAAGGCGGAGCATAGCCGAAAGCGCAGAGATGATCCTCAGGAACTCGACCGCAGCGCGAGGTCGAGCATTCTCGCTCCCTCAGGGCAGTGGGACGTGACTCCAGACCGCGAGACCCATGCGTCGAAGTCGGACGAAGTTGAACTTATCCGTGTAGATGGCGAGCGGCATCTCGCGATCCAGGTAGGCCGTGTCCTCGCGGTAGCTGATGGTCGTGCCTGACGCGTCGAAGAAGCTCGGAGCCCAGACGTCGAGCATGGCGTCCACCTCCTGCGCGTAGAGGCGATGCCCATCGGAGCGCTCCACGGGTGCGGCGGGGTCACGCGCCATGACGCAATCGTTCGCATCCATGCGGTAGTTCGTCGGTGCGGCGGGCTGCGCCGAGTCGATCAGGCGTCGCCGCAGCCTCCCGCGCGTCTCGGCGGTCAGCTGCGATGCGGCGACCCGATGCTCCTCGATTACGAAGCCGGCGCTGCGCCCCGCAGGGATGGACGGCGCGAAGAAGACGTACACATCGCGCCCCTCACGTCGGGTGAAGAAGATGTCATGCACGTCGTGGGAGCTCGTGTTCCGCACGATCAGATGACGATGGTCAGGGCGCCAGGTCTGCCCGCGACTCAGGGTCAAGGCCACGCGCTCGCTGGTGCCCGCTTCATAGAAGACGAAGCGCTCGCTCTCCCGCGGCGTGTTCACCCACATGGCGTCGAAGTCACGCAGCGCGTCGACCCAAGGCGTATGCGAGGCGTGGGCTGCGTGCTGTGGTTCTGAAGTGAGCAGCAGGCGATCCCAGATCAGCTGCCGCGTGGGATCACTCGGGACCGCCGGCTGGTCGGCGCCGCCGGCGATGGGAATCGGCGCTCCGCGACGTCGCAAGAGCTCGGTCCGCCCTCGGGCTGCGCGCGCCGAGTTCGCCTCGGACGCTGGCCGGCGAGTGTTCACGGCAGGGTACCAGCGGCGCGCGTCACCATGGCGAAAGCCGACCTCCACGCCCACGGAGATCGGTGACGAGAGGCTGCCGGCCGAATAGAAATGCAGGACAGGCAAGGCGCGGATGCCCGAATCCGCTGGGAGGTCGCGCGTCGCCGGGCCGGAGCTTGGACCCGAGCTGCCGTCCCGATGAAACCAGCCAGGCATCGAAGCTGGATTCTGCGGTGCTCCGCTCGCGTCGAAGGCCTGCACACCCCACTCGTGGACCCACAGCGGGGAGGCGCACCACAACTCTGCCGAGGCCGTGGCTGGCAGGAGCAGGAGCAGAACCAGGATTGTGCTGAATCGCATGTCCACTGAGACGTACGCCGGGTCGAACGGTTCTGCCCCCGAGCATCATCTCGTGTTCGCGCCTCCTGGGACGTCACCGACGAGCTAGCGCAAACCTGTGCCGTCACCACCTGAGGACTCAAAGCAAATCAGGATCGGACGTATGCTCTCTAGGCCGATGGCCAAGTCCTCTTCACGTCCTCCGCAGGGGTTGCGCGTCTTTGTCGTGGATGACGACCCGGCCATGGGCAGGCTCGTGGCCGAGGTGATTCGCTCGCTACATCACCAGCCCCACGTCTTCGAGGACGCGGAGAGCGCGCTGCTCGCGCATCAGGAGCAGCCGGCGGATCTCTTCACCATCGACTGGATTCTCCCGGGCATGGATGGGCTCGCCCTGGTGCGAAAGGTGAGGAGTGGAGGTCCGGGCAGAAACGCCGTGATGTTGGTGATGACGGGACGCGACCGCCCCGACGACCTCGCCTTGGTGCTCGACGCTGGGGCGACCGACTATCTGACGAAGCCGCTCAACCCCGACCTCCTGCGAACCAGGCTGCTGATCGCCGAGCGGACGGTGGGAGACAGGCTGCATCGGCGGGCGGCGGAGGAGGAGCGCTCCCGAGTGCACGAGGCGCTGCGCCGTTCGCAACAGGACTTCCGTCAGATCACCGAAGGGGCGCCCGTCGGTATCTTCATTCAGCGCGACGGCAAGCTGCTCTACGTGAACCCCGAGATGCAGAAGATCACCGGCCGCTCAGCCGACGACGTCCTCGGGGACGAGGCGCTGGCCAAGGTCCATCCCGACGATCGGGAGGTCTTCGAAAGGAATCAACGCGCGTGGCTCACTGGAAATGCTCCGGTCGAACCCACGACCGTGCGCCTCGTGCGCGCCGACGGCGAGACGATCTGGGTCGAGGTGCTTCCAGGCGGGCAGGTCGATTTCGCGGGCGAGCCCGCTCGGCTAGCCGTCGTGCGTGACGTGACAGCCTCACGCGCGCTGATCGCCAAGCTGCACCTCGCCGATCGCCTGGCGTCCGTGGGCACCTTGGCCACGGGCGTCGCCCACGAAGTGAACAACCCCCTCGGCTACGTCAGCGCGAACCTCGAGGTGTTGGCCGAGCGTCTGCCGAAGCTGCTCGCGGGGGCGACCGAAGAGGATCGCGCAGACGTCCTCGCGGCCGTGGACGAGGCGCGCGACGGCACGCAGCGCGTTCAGCGGATCGTGCGTCAACTCGGCCGCTTCGCGCAGCAACCGGAGAACGCCGACGGCGTGGCCGACGTCACGGAGGCGATCGACGCCGCCCTGCGCATCACCGCCAATGAGGTGCGTCATCGGGCGCGTCTGATACGCGAGATCGAGGAGCTACCGCCGGCCGTCGGCGATGAAGCGCGACTCTCGCAAGTGTTCGTGAACCTCTTGGTGAACGCAGCGCAAGCCCTCGATCCGGCTCGGGCGCGGCAGAACCGTGTTTGCGTGCGGGCCTACACCGCGGGCGGCCGCGTGTTCGTCAGCGTGGAGGACAACGGCCCGGGGATCCCAGCCGAGCTGCAGTCACGAGTCTTCGATCCCTTCTTCACCACCAAAGGCGTGGGTGAAGGCACCGGACTCGGCCTCGCCATCTGCCACGGCCTCGTCACCAAGATGGGAGGTGAGATCGGCGTCGACTCGGAGACGGGTCGCGGCACGCGTGTGACGGTCTCCCTCGAGGCGCGTCCAGACGCGCAGCTCACGGGGCGCGTCTCTTCTCTGGAGCCCGCGCCGAGCACGCGGCGTTCCGTCCAACGTGGACGCATCCTCGTGGTGGACGACGAGTACCTCGTGGGCCGGTCGTTGAAGCGCGCCCTCACACCCCACGAGGTGATCGTCGCCACCTCCGTGACCGAGGCCATGGAGATCGTTCGTCACCAAGAGGTCGACGTCATCCTCTGCGATCTGATGATGCCCGACGGAGGTGGCATCGACTTCCACACGCGCATCGAGGCGGAGCGGCCCGAGCTTTTGCCGATCCTCTGCTTCATGACAGGCGGAGCGTTCATGCCCGAGGCGCGTGAGTTTCTTCAGCGGGTCGACGCGCCGACCTTCAAGAAGCCCTTCGATCTAGCCAAACTCCGGGAGCACGTCGACGGGCTGATCAGCGGCTGAGGCGCCGGTCTCGTCAGCCCTCGGCGGCCACGCCTGACGAGTCGATCCGTAGCGGGAGGATAGCCATCTCCGAGGCCTGACAGCGGCGCTCGAAATCCTCCGCAGCGTTGACGCTCTGGAAGAAGGCGATGGCGACATCACCGCCTCCGGCTCCAGAGGGCTTGGCGGCTCCGCCGGCCTCTCGCGCCAGGGCGGCGACGTGGCGCAGAGTGCGCTCGACGATGGGCGCGTCCGCGGCTCGACCGAGGGCCTCCATGGCGTGACCGTAGCGCCCCACCTGCTCGACGATGGGGGCCGGGCTGCCGCGCTCGAAGGCGTCCGCGAAGCGCTCGGCTTCGTTGCTGAGCCGATTGATCAGCGCCTCGAAGTGCACGGCGTCGCGGCTCTCGAAGGCGCGCACTCGCTGGATGAAGTCGCTGGTGCGCGCTTCGACCCCCGTCCAGACGACACGCAGCTCGAGGCCATCTGGCCAGTCGAGGCGACGGGCGGATTCGTGCTTGGATCGCACGAAGCGCACGACACCTCCGAGTACACAGGCCGCGACGTCCGCGCCGCTGCCTTCGGGCGCCACAGCTCGATGTCCCGCCAGAGCCCAGCGCAGCACGCGACGACGCTCGGCGTCCAGGTCGAGTCCGTGGGCGAGCGCCACGCAGGCCGCCGCTCCCGCCGCGGCCGCCGCGGAGGATCCGAGCCCGAGCTTTTGCGTGCCCCCATCACTCCGCAGTGCGCTCACGTCCACTCGCAGGCGCCCCTCCACCGCGCCTAGCTCCGCTTCTGCCAGGCTCCTCGCGGCGTCCGCCTCGGGCGTGGGTCGTGCGGGCTGATCGGCGTCGTCCGGCCCCAGGGAGATCAGCGCCCTGGCGTCCACCGCGGCGACCAACGCCGGAGCGCCTTCGAGCACGGCGTACTCGCCGGAGAGCATCAGCTTGCCCGGCGCCGTGACCGTCGGATGGGGCTCGCTCATCTGCGCACCGACACGCCGGGTCCCGGCTTGGCGATCAGCGTCGAGAGCACGCCGTCGGTTCTCCTCAAGGCCGCTTGCACGCGCCGCGCCGACGAGGCGTGACACAGGGCCTTCACGTGGGGGCCCGCGTCCATGGTGGCCCACACGCTGATGCCTCGCTCGTCACGCAGGCGCCGCACGGTCGCGAAGGCGGCGAGCGTCGCGGGCTGCCAGTAGACGATGCCGGGATCGGAGGCGATGGCGCATGCGTGGAAAGCCAGCGTGCTCTGCTCCATGGCGCGCCCGAGAAGCTCGAGATCGCGCTGCTTCAGGCCCTTCTTGACTCGTCGCGCGAGCCGCGGCGCGTCCTGCACCCAGGCCTCGTAGAAGGGCGAGCTGCGGCGTGAGCGCTCCATGCCCTCGGTGGACCCGACCTTCTTGGGACCCTTGGCGGCCACGGCCACGACGATGCGCAGGTCCCAATGTTCGGGTCCGAAGAGTGGCTTGGCCGCGAGCCTGTCGTCGCCGGGCTTGCCCGCGGGCAGCTCGACGAAGCCGCCGAAGAGGCTGCGTGCGGCGGACGCGCTCGAGCGACGTGCGACGCGGCTGAGGCGTTTGTGGTCGAGGTCGAGACCCGCGGCGCCGCACGCGGCCGCCGCGAGCGCCACGAAG
>JAADHO010000323.1 GCA_013151775.1 Deltaproteobacteria bacterium
GGGCGAGGGGCGCATCCCTCCCGGCGCGCAGCTCGCCATTCGCCTGAACATGGAGCGCATCCGCAGCTCTCCCTTGGCGTCCGAGGTGCGCCGCCTGCTGACGGCCATCCCCGACTGGCACGCCTTGCTAGATGGATCGGGCATCGATCCCATGGCCGATCTGGATCGCCTGCTGCTCGCCTCACCCAACCTGCAGCGCGATCGCTTGGTGCTCGCGGGCAAGCACCACCGCGACCAGGCCTACGCCGTGTCCGCCGCCCAGCGCCTCGCCGCCAGCCAGCACGCGACGACCGCCTTCCGAGAGCAGGACGGCGTGCGCGTGGCCCCTTGGCGAAACCCCGACCCCACGCGCCGGGTGATCGCCTTGGCTGGCGAGCACTACTTCATCATCTGTCGGCCTGCGGACCTACCTCGGGTGCTGGCCCTGATGCGCGTACGCGCGCGAGACCAGCGCACGGACGCCGGCGTCCCCGTCATGAGCGCTGCTGACGCCCTGCTCGCCATGCTCGACGACGAGCTGATGAGCTTCGAGGTCGAAGGAGCGCGCCGCTTCGTGCGCGCGGGCCGCGTCGAGGCCATGCCCCTCGCCGCCCGTCTGTCGGTACGCCAGACCGAGGCGGGGGTGCAGATCACTGGACAGGGGCGCTTCGAGGACGCGGAGCAGGCGCGCGCGGCGCGCGAGTTCTGGGCTGGGCAGGTCGAGAGCCTGGCGCGAAACCCGATGATCGCGCTGGTCGGGCTGGCAACGCCCCTGCGGCGACTGAGCTTCCGGGTGGAGGGAGAGCGTGTGCACTTCGAGACCTCCCTGAGCACGGGACAGGTCCGCCTGCTGCTCGGCTACCTCGAGGGCCTCTTGGTTCAGTACCGGCGCGACCGCGAGGCCCGGCAGCGCGCCTCCCATCCGCGACCGTTACCGGGCTCGCCGCCGCGTCAGCCGGCTCCGCGACCAACACCAGGCTCGCCCAGCTCGCCCCAGCCCGCCGCCGCAGGGATGAGCGACGCGCGCTGAGCACCAACGCAGAGAGGACACGCTCCCGAAGGTGCGTGTCCTCTCTAGCTGTGCGCTCGGTGCGGTCAGACCACACCGAACTAGAGGCTCAGTTCACGAGGTCCTTGAGCTTCTTCAGGGGCGTCGCGCGGACCTTCTTCGAGGCCGGCTTCGCCTCCCGCATCACGTCTTCACCCGTGAAGGGGTTCTTTGCCATGCCGGCCTTGCGAGCCGGCACCTTCTTGACCTTGAGCTTGAGCAGGTCCGGGATCACGAACTCCCCGGGACCCCGCCTACCGAGCTCCTTCTTGATCAGATCGCGGAGTCCCTCGAAGACCGCGCTGACTTCCTTCTTCGTCAGCTGGGTCTTGTCGGAGAGCTCGCCGATGATCTGGGCCTTCGTCATCCGCTTGGTGGTTGCCATGGTCACCGTCCTATTCGATAGCCTGCGGTATCGTGGAAAAAGGCCTGAAATTAGCGCCCCCCGCAGACAGGCATCGTCTATGCCCGCACTTTCGGGCCATGACAAGCATTTTTTGTTTTTGGGGAGAATGTGCAGGAATGTCGCCCGGCACCCAACGTCACGAGCAGACGCTCGCCCCCTCGAAGCCGCCGATCCGGCGATCCCGAGCCTGGGCCGGAAAGGGCCCGCTTTGCGCGACGATCGCGCTGTTCAGCGCCTGTGGGACCCACAAACGTGCGCGAAATGGCTTGGATCTCGTTGATATTGCGGGATTTCGGGCTGTCCTGGCCCAAGCACCAATTCGACCTCGAGCCGCCTAGTGAGTCCCCCGAGGCTCGCCTCGGAGGCCCGCGGCGAGGCAGAGCGCACGCGTCTTCTCGAGCATCTCGCGCTCCTCTTCGGGATCTCGATGATCATAGCCCAGCAGGTGCAAAAGACCGTGCGCCAACAGCATCGTGACCTCCGAAGAGATCGTCTTGCCGGCGCTCTGCGCCTGTTTCGTGGCCGTAGGCAGCGAGATGACCACGTCCCCGAGCAGCTCGGGGTGCAGCGCCGCGCCCTCTCCCTCCGCCATGGCGAAGGCCAGCACATCCGTGGGCCGGTCGACCCCGCGGTAGTCACGGTTGAGCTGACGAATCAGCGCGTCGTCGCATAGCAGGATGGACAGCTCCGCCCCAGAGCGACCCAGGGCATGGAGCATCAGGTCGGCGCGCTCACGCACACGCTGAGGAGAGATGGGGCGGACTCGCAGGCCACGGGTTTGCACGAAAGCGGACATGCGAAGAGGCTCCTGTCACAGCGCCCCGGGGTCAAGCTGCTATGCTCCGCCGCCATGATCGAAAGTGTGTTGATCGCTGAGCGCGGTGAGGCCGCAGCTCGAGTCGCCAGAAGCTGCAGACGCCTGGGCATCCGGGTCGTCGGCCTGCGAGGCGAGGACTCTTCGTCGGGGGTGCACGTCGCCGCCTGCGACGAGACCCTCACCGTAGCCACCGACGACGAGGGGAAGATCCCCGCCGAGGCCGTGGTGCACGCTGCGACCGCCGCGAAGGTTCAGGTAGTGCACCCGGGGCACGCAGGCGCCCGCGGCCAGCTCGCCCTCGCCACCGCCCTCGCGGACACGCCCATCTCCTTGGTGGGGCCTTCCCTAGAGAGCCTCGCGCGGCTGGCCTCTCCCGCCGCGGTGCGCGCCTCCGTCACAGAAGCGGGCTTCGCCCAGCCGGCCTGCTCCGGAGCCTTCGACGGAGACCACGACCCGCGACCCTTCGCGGCCGAGGTGCCGCCGCCTTGGGCCCTGCGCGGCCCGGAGAGCGGGACGGACGCCTTCGCCTCGCCGCTGATGGACGAGGACGAGCTGCTCGAGGCGGTGGTGGAGCGCACCCGCGGCTCCGCCCTCTCGCTGGTGGTGGAACAGGCGTATTTTCGAGCGCGCGTGCTCGAGGTGCCCGTACTCGTGGATCAGGCGGGGACCCAGGAGCCACTGCCCGAGCGCGAGTGCAGCATCACCGTCAGCGGACAGCGGCTGCTCGAGGAGAGCCCAAGCCCGGCCTTGGTCTTCCACGCCGAGGGAGAGGCCATCCGTAGCTATCTGCTCGAGGCCGCCTGCGCCGTCACGCGTGCGCTGGGCGCCACGGGTCTGCTGATCGTGCGCTTCGCCATGGACGCCGGCGGACGGCTCACGGTGATCGGCGTGCGCCCGGGGTTGCCCGTGCAGGACGCGATCACCGGCATGACCACGGGCCTCGATCTGGTGGAGTTCCAGCTCGAGATCGCCGCCGGACAGCCCCTCGCCACGCGGGTCACGGAGGTGGAGCCGACGGGCCACGGCTGCGGCGCCTGGCTGGTGGCCCCGTCGAACGAGACCTTCGACGAGGTCGCCACGGAGCTTCGCTGGCCGCCCTTCCCTCACGGCAAGGTGCGCACGGAGCCCTCAGCCAGCGTGGGCTGCACGGTGCCGCCGGACGATCGGCCGCGCATCGCCAAGCTGACCACCTACGCTCCGACGCGTCACCAAGCCCTGCTCTTGCTCGACCGCGTGCTCACGGAGAGCCGCATCGCGCCCTACCAGACGAACCAGCGGCTCTTGGGCCGCATCCTGGCGGACGAAGCCTTCCGCGCCGGGCGCTACGATGCCCAGTTCGTGCGCCGCCTGCTCACCACGCCCGCGTAGGCAGCGCGCGTCGGCCGACACGGCAACCTTGCGCTCTGGCTGTGAATCGCGAGAATGGCCAGATGAGCAAGCGACAGCCTGTGGAGGCCCTGCGTACGGCCCTGGGAGAGCTGCTGCCGCGTGACCTCGGCCCCGGGCTGCTCTTCGAGGCGCTCCGACCTCTGCCGACCCTGCCGCGCAGTGACGAAGAGGTGGCGGCCTTGGTGCACGGGAGCCTGCGGGACGCCCTGATCCGGCGCGCCGGAGAGACGCGAGGGGCCGCCCTGGCCGAACGCCTGGCGCAGCGCATCCGAGAGGAGCGGCCACCCAGAGATGCCGACGCGACCCGCAGCATGCCGACCCTTCGCCACCCGGTGCCCGTGGTCTTCGTGGCCGCGGGCGACGGCTTCTCCGACAAGCTCACGGCCTCCCTGGGCCCGAAGCGCATCGAGGCCCTGCCCTGCCACGACCTGGATGAGTTTCAGCGCGCCCTGCGACGCGAGGAGATCGCCCTGGCGGTGGTCGACGCGAGTGACTTCGCGCCCATCGAGCCGAAGGAGCTAGCCGAGGCCTTGTCCACGCTGCGCGCCACCACCGCGCGCGTCGTCTGGTCGGCGAGCCTGCCCTATGGGCGCGCGCTGATCGCGAGCCTGGGCGACCAAGCGACGGTCAGCCTCGAGGCCGACGAGGGTATCGAGCCGCTGCTCGACCTGATCCGCTCACGCCACGCGCGCTGAGCGACCGATGGACTCAGTGAGCGCCGCGGAAGGTGCTCTTGCCAGCGAAGACGGCGCCGTCGCCGAGCTGCTCCTCGATGCGCAGGAGCTGATTGTACTTGGCAATGCGCTCGGAGCGTGAGGCGGAGCCCGTCTTGATCTGGCCCACGCCCGTGGCGACGGCGAGGTCGGCGATGAATGTGTCTTCTGTCTCGCCACTGCGATGGGAGATGACCGCGGAGTAGCCATGACGCGCGCCCAGGCGGATGGCCTCGAGGGTCTCCGTGACGGTGCCGATCTGGTTCACCTTGATCAGCACGGAGTTGGCGACGCCCTGATCGATGCCGCGCGCGAGGCGCTCGATGTTGGTGACGAAGATGTCGTCGCCGACCAGCTGCACGCGCTCGCCCAGCGCCTCCGTCTGCTGCGCCCAGCCCTCCCAGTCGTCCTCGGCCAGGCCGTCTTCGATGCTGATGATCGCGTACTTCTCGCAGTAGCCGGCGTAGATCCGCGTGAGCTCGGCGGCGTCGATCACCTTGCCCTCGAAGCGATAGCCGCCCGCCTCGGCGTCGTAGAACTCGCTGGCCGCGGCGTCCGTGGCCAGGGCGATGTCCTTGCCGGGCTGGTAGCCGGCCGCCTCGATGGCACGGGTGATGAACGCCAGAGCGTCCTCGTTCTTGTCGAGCCGGGGCGCGAAGCCGCCCTCGTCGCCCACGCTGATGGACTGACCATCGGCCGCGAGCAGCTTCTTCAGGTGATGGAAGGTCTCGGCGCCGGCGCGCAGGGCCTCCTTGAAGCTCGGAGCGCCGAAGGGCACGATCATGAACTCTTGGATGTCGAGGCCGCTGTCCGCGTGCTTCCCGCCGTTGATCACGTTCATCTGCGGGCAAGGCAGGACCCGCGCCTGGGCGCCGCCGAGGTAGCGCCACAGGGGCAAGCCGATGGCGTCGGCCGCCGCGCGCGTCGTGGCCATGGACACGCCGAGCATGGCGTTGGCGCCGACCTTCGACTTGGTCTTGGTGCCGTCGAAGGCGATCATCGCCTGGTCGAGGGCTGCCTGCTCCAGCGCGTCCATGCCGACCACCACGTCCGCGAGCTCGTTCTTCACGTGCTCGACGGCCGTCAGCACGCCCTTTCCGAGGAAGCGCGCGGCGTCTCCGTCGCGCAGCTCGAGCGCCTCGTGCTCTCCCGTGGAGGCACCCGAAGGCACGGCCGCGCGCCCGAAGGCTCCGCAGGAGAGCTGAACGTCCACCTCGATGGTGGGGTTGCCGCGCGAGTCGAGGATCTCACGGGCGCCGACGGCGATGATTTCGGTCATGTTGGCCGGCCTACTCCCCACCCCCGGCAGTGTCAACGCAGGACCGGAGCACGTGGCGCAGTCCTGCCCAGGGACGTAAACTGGACGCCGCGGCGTCCGCACCGAGAGGATCACAGTGCACCCGAAACATGTGGGAATCGATCGAGCGGGAGTCGTGCGATTTCTGGTGCTGCTCGTATCTCTTGCGGTCGGCGGTTGCGGGGGATGCGGAGGTGGCACCGCGAATCACGCCGATGACGCGTCCGCGCCCGACGGGTGGGTCCGACCCGACGCGGTGGTCGACGGAACGACGAGTGACGCGGAGCTCGATGGCTCGCGCGGTGATGGGGGCGCACACTGCAACAATGGAGAGCGGGTCGCGTGCAGCTGCACACCGGCAGTCGAAGGCTCGGCGATGCGCTCCTGCACGTGCGAAGGCGGAGCCGGTCCTTCGCTGACCTTGGCCTGCACCATGGCCGGGGAGTGCGCCGTCTTCAGCAACACCTGCGTGCTCGAGCCCTACGAGCCCTGTGCCGCGCCGGCGTCGAAGGTCGTGACCGAATGCGTGAGCTTCTGCATGGGGCCAGGCCGGGAAGAAATCGGCTGCGGGGGCCTGCTCGCCAACTTGGACGCCGGGACTCCCTGAGGCTGCGACCTCAGTAGTCGGAGATGGCGAAGGGCGAGTCGACGCCGTGGACGCTGTCCTCGATGAACATGCTGCCCTCCGTCATGTCGACGTGGAAGTGGCCTCGATGGGCGTCGTTGTAGTTCGGAGTGAGCACGATCTGGAAGATGCCGTCCTCGTGCATGGCGCAGGCTAGCTCGTGCAGCTCGCGGTCGGCGTCGCTCGCGGGGGCGCCGGGGCAGGTGGGACCCGGGGTGATCACCCAATCCGTCTCGAGGGAGTCGTAGGCGCTGCCGTCGGCCATGCCGATGCCGGCGATGTCGATGGCGTGGGCGAAGGCGTGTTGACTCGCGCGGCAGCCGTCCACGTCGGGATCGCCGCCGCCGATGCAGCGGTAGTTGTAGATGCCGATGTGCACGATCTCGTCGTAGCCATAGGCCGCCACCAGCTGCGCTAGCTCGTAGAGGCGAGGCGCCAGGGCGCAGTCCATGAAGAGCGCCCGGGGAGCGTCGTCGTAGTAGTAGCGAAAGCCCACCCCGGCGATCACGGGCTGCACGCGCACGGGATCCGTGATTCCGCGTGCGGCGTCCGCCGGAGCCCAGTCGAGACCGAGGGCGTCGAGCATCGAGTGACAGTCGGGGGCCGAGGGCGGCCCGATGGTGAAGGAGACCTCATCCCGCACCAGCTCCACTCCGTCCGCGTCCAGGCCACGCGCCACGACGCTGCGTGGGCCTTCGCCGCGGAAGCGCGCGACCAGCGCCCAGGGCGCCGCCGTCGCCTCGCCCAGCAGCACGGAGTCCTCCGCCCAATACTCCACCCGCGAGACGCCCTCTGCCGCGACCCGCAGCGACACCTCGGCGGCCCACTCGTGGCCCAGCACGCCGTCGCGGGGCAGGCTCGCGCCGCCCAGGGGCGACTCG
>JAADHO010000192.1:0-26672 GCA_013151775.1 Deltaproteobacteria bacterium
GACGCCGACGCCGACGCCGACGCCGACGCCGATGCCGATGCCGAGGCCGAGGCCGAGGCCGATGCCGAGGCCGATGCCGATGCCGAGGCCGATGCCGATGCCGAGGCCGCGCCCGACGACGTCTCCGAGGAGCCGCCCGCCGAGCCACCTCCGGGCGTACGCTTCCCGCCGGTGGCCGCCCTGAGCGACAACTTGATCATGCTGCTCGGTGAGGAGCCAGGTCTGGAGGAGACCCGCGGTGACGCGGTGAATCTCGACCTCGCTGAGCTCGACGGCTCACACGCCATGCCTTTGCTCGACGCGGACGGAGAGGAGGTCGGTCTGTGGATCGTGGACACCTTCGCCAGCCAGGCGCTCGGGGCAGGTCTCCGAGGTCTGCCCGCAGAGGAACGCGAGCTGCT
This sequence comes from Deltaproteobacteria bacterium, assembly GCA_013151775.1. Classification (GTDB taxonomy): domain Bacteria; phylum Myxococcota_A; class Polyangia; order Polyangiales; family Houyiibacteriaceae; genus JAADHO01. The sequence goes on from JAADHO010000192.1 coordinate 402, forward strand.
GCGTGACGCGCTCGATGCGGACGCCGAGCTGACCGACGCCACCGCCGAGATCCTGGGCACCTTGGTCGGTACGCTGGCCGCCGTCGAGGGTGGCCCCAAGCTGCATGCGGGAGAATTCGTCCCGCTGGATCCGGCGGCCCACGCCTGGCTGGGCGACGCCCGTGAGCGCCTGCTGCTCGAGCTCGAGGGCTACGGACGCATCTACGGCTTCGGTCGCTGAGAGGCCGCGACCGCTCAGCTCTGGGCGGCGGCGGGTACGGACTCGCTCGTGCCTTGCTCGCCGCTCTCCACGTCCGCGCGAGGCTCCGCGAGCTTGCGCGCGTTCAGCAGCTTGCCCGCGATGAAGGCCAGCGGCGCGATGAAGGCGCTGCCCAGGGCGCCCATCTTGGCGGCTCCCTGCAGCGCGGGATCCGTGAAGGCGACGCCCGCCACGAAGAGCGCGACCGTGAGCCCGAGGCCGCCGACCATGCCCGCGACGAACAGGCTGCGTGCGTTCATGCCCTCGGGCAGCGGGAAGCCGAGCTTGTCGCCCGCCATGGCGAAGCCGAAGATGCCGAGCGTCTTGCCCACGAGCAGCGCCAAGAAGACGCCGTACGTCGCCTCGCCGACGCTCGAGAAGGCGACCCCCGCGTTGGCGATGCCGAAGGCGAAGAGCCCGAAGTCGACGGGATACTTGAAGGCGTGCTCGAAGCGGTTCAGCGCATCCGTGTGCACCTCGGGGCCACCCTCCTCGGCGAACAGACCTTCATCGTGCGTGGCGTGGGGCATGAAGGGGATGATCGGAACGAGCGCCAGCGCTGGATGAAGATGCGCGGAGTGGAGCGCGTACCAGGAGAGCAAACCGGGGCCGATCAGGTAGGGCCAGAAGTTCTTCAGGCCGGCCTTCTTCATGCCGAAGCTCGCGGCCATGGCGCCCGCGACGGCCAGCAGCCACATGGGCTGCACCGGGTGCGCCGGATCCGGATAGAACACGGCGATGATGCCGAGGCCGAGGGCGTCGTCCGCGACGGCCAGCAGCAGCAGGAAGCTGACCGCCGGGTGACCCTTGCCGAAGATCATGCGCGCGACCAACCACGCCAGCGCGATGTCCGTCGCCGTGGGAATGCCCCAGCCGTTGATGATCGTGGTGTCGCCGCGCAGCACGACCCAGCCGAAGTACACGGCGATCGGCCCGAGCACCCCGCCAAGCGTGCCGAGCAGAGGGTTTACGGCCTTCTTGGGCGGATTCAGCGCACCCCCGGGCAGCACGCTCTCGACGATCTCCTTGGTGGCGACGCCGAAGAAGAGCGCCATGAAGATGTCGTTCACGATGAAGTGAAAGTTGATCTCGTTTCCGTGGCCGAAGGGCGACCACTCGAGCAGCGCGTCGTGGCTCGCCGGATCGATGTTGGCCCAGACCACGGCGACGACGACGCCGATCACGAGGGGGATGGAGAACTCCGACAGGAGCCGCAGGCTGTGTTTTGCGTGTTCGATCATGACAAGCTCTTCAATCGGAGGGCGTGGAGCATACTTGAAGGGGGTGACGGCTCAAGTTGCCGCCCGTCGCTCAAGTTCCGGTCGCGCCGACCGATGACAGACATGAGGCCGTACGCGGTGCAGTCAACGGCTCCGCGGATCGCCTAGGGAACCACATGAGCATAGGACGAGAGGGCGCGCCGATCGTTGCGGTCGGAGGAGGTAAGGGTGGCGTTGGAAAGAGCGTCATCGCCGCCAACCTTGGTGTGGCCATGGCGCGACTCGGCTTCCGCACGCTGATCGTCGACGCGGATCTCGGCGCAGCGAACCAGCACACACTCTTCGGCATCGATCGCCCGGGTCCGACCCTGCAGGCGCTGGTGGACCGACGCATCGAGAGCCTCGAAGAGGCGGTGCTGCCCACGGGGATTCCGCGCCTTTTTCTGGTGCCGGGCAGCGGCGCGGTGGCTGGAGCGGCCAACATCGGGCACGCGCGCAAGCAGAAGATCATGCGCCACATCCGCGCCCTCGAGGCGGAGGCGCTGATCATCGACTGCGGTGCGGGGACGAGCTTCGACGTGGTCGACTTCTTCGGCATGGCCGATCAACGCCTGTTGGTGGTCGCGCCTCAGCTCACCTCCATGCAGAACGCCTACGCCTTCTTGAAGAGCGCGGTCTATCGGCTGATGAAGCAGGTCACGCAGAACGCCCGCGAGAAGGAGGCGTTGGCCTCCGCGGTCGAGGGGCGCGAGACGGAGCGTCTGCGCGAGGTCTTCGCTCGGCTCCGTTCACAGGAGCCCGAGCTGGAAGAGGCGCTAGCGCTGGCCGTCGGCACCTACTCGGCGTCCATCGTGGGCAACATGCTCGAGCAGCCCAATCAACGCGCGGGCTTGGTGGCGCTGTCGCGCATGATGGAGGATTTTCTCTCCGTCGAGGTGCCCGTGCGCGGCGTCATCGAGCTGTCCAAGGCGCTCCATCACTCCGTCACCCGCAGGCGACCGCTGCTGGCCGAGAGCATGACGGGCAGCGAGGCCGACACGCTGATGGCCTTGGCGGAGGAGCTCATCACCCACGACGTCAGCACCTCGCGCCGCGTGCGCAGCCGCGACATCCGCCCCGACGAGGACGTGGAGCTGGACGGGCCGTTGGCCAAGTATCTGCGCCGCCACCCACGCGTACCCGCGGACGTCGCCGCGTCCCTCGAGGTCGATGGCCAGAGCTGGCCGGCGCGTCTGCTCGACCTGAGCCAAGGCGGCGCCCGCGTGAGCTGCGGTCATGTGCCGGAGCTCGGCGCTCACATCGTCCTGCGCCTGCCGGACTACCCAGGGCGCCCGAGCTTCCCCGCCATCGTGCGCAATCAGGGCGCCGGCAATGGACGCGTCGGGATCCAATTCGACGGCGAGACGGCGACGCGACGCGCCGTCGCGCTGGTGCAAGCCATGGCCGCCGAGCGCAAGCTCGAGGTCGGCTCCGCTCCAGGCGTGTAGCGCGTCGCCCATCGCGCCTCCGTGGGCAACCAACCCTTGGCCTGAGGCGCCGAGCGCGCTAGAGCAGCGCCATGCACTGGAGGCCCGCCCTTGCGCCTGCTCATCCGTAGAATTCAACAGCTGCTCGACGCGGGCGAGCAGGGCGCGCTGGCGATCGTCGTGCGCACGGCGGGCTCGGCGCCTCAGCGTCCGGGCGCGCGCCTGCTGCTGCTCGAAGATGGTGAGCGGGTGGGCACCGTGGGCGGCGGCGCCATCGAACGGGAGGTGCTCGCGGCGCTCGCGTCCTGCCTCGAAGATGGTCGCCCACGTTGGGTGGTGCGCGATCTGGGCAGAGACCTCGGCATGTGCTGCGGCGGGCGAATGGAGGTCTTCGTGGAGCGCATCGAGGCGGAAGAACGCTTGATCCTCTTCGGCGCCGGGCACGTGGCGCAGGCCACGGCACGGGCGGCGCGACAGGTCGGGTTCAGCGTCTGCGTGGTCGACGCTCGGGACGAGCTGAACACCGAGGCGCGCTTCGAGGGCTGCGAGCGCATCCTGGCTGACGCCGTCGAGGCCGTGCACACGCTGAAGCCCACGTCGCGCGACTGGGTCGTCGTCGTCACCCACGATCACGCTCTGGACGAAGAGGCCCTCGAGACCTACCTGCCCCTGCCCCACCGCTACCTCGGCATGATCGGCAGCCTGCGCAAGGTCTACCGCGTGCTCGGGCGCATCGCCGCGCGCGGAGAGCTGCCCCCCTTGGAAAATCTCTACGCACCCATCGGGCTCGACCTCGGTGCCGTCAGCCCCGAGGAGATCGCCGTCAGCGTCGTCGCGGAATTGGTCGCACTTCGCCACGGAAAGCCCGCGGCCCATCTGAGGGCCATGGACTCACCGCGCCTCGCCAAGGTGCTCGCCGGAGGCCTCTCTCCGGAGGCTGCGGCGAGTCTGGCAGAGACCGCGGACGCCGCCGCCGACTCCGCCATCGACATCTAGAACTCGCAGGCTCGACCCGAGGAAAACCAGCGTGCCGCAGCATCATCACGACTCGACCAAGAAGAAGCAGCCCATGAAACCCTTGGAGTTCTCGCTGAACGGCGAGCGCGTGGTGGCCGAGGGCGTGGACCCGACAGAGACTCTGCTCTCGTTCCTGCGTCGTCGCGGACTGACGGGCACCAAGGAGGGCTGCGCCGAGGGCGAGTGCGGAGCCTGCGCCGTCGTGCTGCGTGAAGACGACGGCGAAGGTGGATCGCGCTACGTGACCGTCAACTCGTGCCTCTTGATGCTCGGATCCGTCGCGGGTCGCGAGCTGCTCAGCGTCGAGGGGCTCGCCCGCGAAGGCGAGCTGCACCCCGTACAAGCGGCCATGGCGCGCGGTGGCGCGTCGCAGTGCGGCTACTGCACGCCGGGCTTCGTCATGAGCCTCTTCAGCGAATACTACCGCGCGGATCGCGCCGCGCCCGAGCCACGCGCCATCGAAGGCAACTTATGTCGCTGCACGGGCTATCGCCCCATCTACGACGCCCTCGAGTCTTTGGGTGCGCCCGCCGAGGATGACGTGTTTCTCGCGAGGCTGAAGCAGGAGCCTCCAAAGCTCGGATCCTTCGGTATTCACACGCACACCCCCGAGGGTGAGCGCGCCTTTCATCGCCCCGCCGATTTGCACGAGGTCTTCCACGAACTCGCGAAGCATCCGGACGCCAAGCTCGTCGCCGGCGGCACAGACGTCCTGGTCGAGGCCAACCAGAGCCATCGCCGTTGGCCCGCCGTGATCTCCCTCGAGGCCGTGAGCGAGCTGCGCGAGGCGAGCCTCGATGACACGGGTTTGACGCTCGGCGCCGCCGTGCCCCTCGAGCAGATCGAGGCGCGCTTCGCCTCGGCGTTGCCCGTGTTGGGCGAGCTCTTGCCCCTCTTCGCTTCTCCGCTGATCCGCCGCCGCGCGACCTTCGGTGGCAACCTCGCCAACGCTTCCCCCATTGGCGACGGCGCACCCACCCTGCTCGCCCTCGACGCGGAGGTGGTGATCGCGTCGTCGGAAGGAGAGCGACGCCTGCCCTTGGCCGACTTCTTCCTCGGCTACCGTCAGACGGCGCTCTCGCCCGGAGAGATCCTGCGCAGCGTCTTCGTGCCGCGGCCCTTCCCCGATGCGAGCCACTTCTACAAGGTCAGCAAACGCGTCATGGACGACATCTCCACCGTCGCGGCTTGCTTCTGCCTGTGGCGAGGCGAGGACGGCGCGATCACCCGGGCGCGCTTCGGCTATGGCGGCGTCGCTGCTACGCCCATGCGCGCACGTGACGCCGAAGCGGCCCTCGAAGGTCACGCGCTCGACCCCGCCCACGTGGAGGCGGCCGCCGAGGCGCTGGGCGCAGCCTTCACTCCCATCGACGACCACCGCGGCAGCGCCGAATATCGCGGCGCTATGGTAGTCGCGCTCTTCGAACGCTTCGTCCACGACCTCGAGCAGGCGGAGGTGGCGCGATGAAGTACGTCGGCCAAGACCTGCCCCACGAGAGCGCCCGCCTGCACGTCACGGGCGAGGCCCTCTACACGGACGACCTCGTCACGCGCTTCCCCGGCTGCCTCCACGCCTGGCCCGTGCAGTCGCCCCACGCGCACGCGCGCGTTCTCGGCGTCGACGCCTCCGCCGCCGAGGCCACGCCCGGCTTCGTGCGCCTGCTCGATGCGGGGGACGTACCCGGCGAAGGCGACACCGGTGCGGCGCGCAAGGACGAGCCCCTCTTCCCCAACGAGGCCTGCTACGAAGGTCAGCCCGTGCGCTGGGCGCTCGCCGAGACGGAAGAGGCTGCGCGCCTCGCGGCGACGCGGGTCGTGGTCGAGTGGGAAGTGCTGCCCGCCGTGCTCGGCGTGCGCGCCGCCATCGAGGCCGAGAGCTACCTCGCGGACGAGATCGCCATTCGACGCGGAGACGTCGCCTCGGCGCTCGAAGGCGCGCCCCATCGCCTGAGCTTCGAGCTCTTGGTGGGCGGGCAGGAGCAGCTCTACCTCGAGACCCAAGCGGCCCTCGTGGACCACGACGAGAACGGTCAGGTCGTCGTCCACTCGTCCACGCAGAACCCCACCGAGACGCAAGTCATCGTGGCGCGCGTGCTCGGCCTGCCTCGCAGTCGCGTGACCTGCCAATCCTTGCGCATGGGCGGCGGCTTCGGAGGAAAGGAGACGCAGGCCAATCCCATCGCCTCCGTCGCGGCCGTGGGCGCCCACGTCACACATCGACCCGTGCGCGTGCGCCTCGACAGGCAACGCGACATCAGCAGCACGGGCAAGCGCCACCCCTTCTTGGGCAGGCTCGACGTGGGCTTCGACGATGCGGGCAAGCTCGTCGCCGTGGACGCCAAGCTCTTCGCCGACGGCGGCTACAGCCTCGATCTGACCGTGCCCATCGCCTGGCGCGCGCTCTTCCATCTCGATAACGCCTACCTCCTGCCGAGCTGTTCGCTCACGGCGCGGGCCATGCGCACGAATGTGCCCTCCAACACCGCCTTCCGCGGCTTCGGTGGGCCGCAGGGCATGCTGATGATCGAGGAGGCCATGGATCGCGTGGCGCGTGCGCTGGACCGATCACCCCTCGAGGTGCGTGAGGCAAACTTCTACGTCGAAGGGGACAAGACCCCCTACGGCCTCGAGGTGCGTCACCCCGAGCGCATCCGGCGCGTCTGGGATGGCGTGCTCGAGTCGAGCGAGTACGAGGCGCGTCGCGCTGAAGTCGACGCCTTCAACGCGGCGCACGAGCACACCAAGCGCGGCCTCGCCATCACGCCCGTGAAGTTCGGCATCTCCTTCACCACCGCCTTCTTCAATCAGGCGGGCGCGCTCGTATTGATCTACGCCGACGGCAGCGTGCAGCTGAACCACGGCGGCACGGAGATGGGCCAAGGGCTGCACACGAAGATGCGGCAGATCGCGGCGCAGGAGCTCGGTGTGCTGCTCGACGACGTGCGCTTGATGCCCACGCGCACGGACAAGGTGCCCAACACCTCGGCGACCGCCGCCTCCAGCGGCGCCGACCTCAACGGTGCGGCCGTGCGTGACGCTTGCCAGAAGCTGCGCGCGCGCCTGGCCGAGGTGGCCGCTGCCGAACTTGGTGCTGCGGTGGACGAGCTGAGCTTCGAGGACGCATGCGTTTTCGTTGCGAGCTCGCCGACGCGCAGCATGGCCTTCGGTGAGCTGGCGCAGAAGGCCTACCTCGAGCGCGTGCAGCTCTCGGCTACGGGCTACTACAAGACGCCAGAGATCAGCTTCGACGAGGCGGCCGGGCGCGGCAGACCCTTCCACTATTTCGCCTACGGCGCCGCCGTCAGCGAGGTGGAGATCGATGGCTTCACCGGGCAGCATTTCGTGCGCCGCGCGGACATCCTGCACGATGTCGGCGACTCCCTCTCGCCTCTGCTCGACCGGGGTCAGATCGAGGGCGCCTTCGTCCAAGGCATGGGCTGGCTCACCCGCGAGGAGCTCCGCCGTGACGCCAAGGGTCGCCTCGGCACACGCGGCCTCAGCACCTACAAGATCCCCGGTGCAGACGACATGCCCAAGGACTTCCGCGTCGCGCTCCTGCCCCGCGCCACGGAGCCGGGCGTCGTCCACGGCAGCAAGGCCGTGGGCGAGCCGCCCCTGATGCTCGCCATCAGCGTGCGCGAAGCCCTGCGCGACGCCGTCGCTGCCTTTGGCGATCAGCCTTCAGGTGAGGCCGTGGAGTTAGCCACGCCGGCGACCCCCGAGGCCGTCTGGCGTGCGTGCCGCGCGATCCAGGGCCGCTGAGCGGCTTGGCTTCTCGCTGCCTGCGTCATTCGAGTCTTGCGACCCAGCTGCGGATGGCACGCTTCTTCACGGGCCCCTTGTTCGTGCTCGTCCAGTTGGTGACCACTGGCAGTCCCGAGGCCAAGCCATGCTGGATCACTAGGTCCAAGTCCTCGGAGAACCGGTGGATGATCCCGAACCCCTTGGATAGCGAGGTGCCACCCTTGAACCAGACCTCGAGGCCGGTCTGATGGAGCGCCCACAGGGTGTGAGTCACCCAGTAGTCCTTCTCGATGAGCGCGGCGGCGATTCTGGTCTCCCGGGCGACGATCCCGAGGAGTTGCTGAAACTCCGAGTCCTCGTGGATGAAATTCATCCCATCCCCCGTGCCTCACCAATACAGCGTTCGACCAAAGCGAGGGTCGGCTTCGTGCCGTACTCATCAGCCATGTTGCGGAGGCGTTCGGCGTCGCAGCGCTCCTCGCGCAAGCTGACGATGAGGCCCTCTGTGAGTTGGCCCAGTGAGACCCCAGCCATGACGTGGTGCCGGAGCAGGTCGACAGCGAACCACTCCGGTGGCGGGGCCTCTGGGAAGCGCACCCGCCGCAGCAAGAAGCGTCGCCCGTCGAAGGTGAAGTTGCCCGTGCGCTGCGAGTTGTAGGCGAGCGTCGCCGCGAACATCGCCGTCGACCCCAGCCCCAGCGAGTTCCAGCGCGGTGGGCCGGTGATTACGAATGGGCCGCCATCGAGAAACGCGCGTAGGAGCTCCTCGTCTGACGCCGGAGCCGGGCCGAAGCGCGTCTCGACGGGTGCGTAGTAGAGCCCGTGCGCAGCCTCGCAAAGCTGACCATCACGAACGAGACGACGTGCCAACCGGGTCGGGTTGGCGCTCCAGCGTCGGAGCTCCTTCGTTCGGCAAGCCTGTCCGGGCTCGAGATGGGGTTGTGCTGCAAGGCTCATGGGCTCACCGTAAGAAATCTACTGTAAAAAACATACAGTGTGGTGTGCCGCTTGGCAAGTCGCTGTGGGCGAGTGTTGACCCATGTACCGAGTCCCCCGAGAGGCAAACCTGCCTGATTTCGTGAACTGGCGATCCGGGGCCGCTGAGCGACTTGGCTTCTCGCTTCGCTACGCTAGGTCGCGGGACGAGTGCGTCTGCGCCAGAGCAGGGCGAGCAGGATGAAGAGTGAAATGGGCGGCTGGAGCTTCGGGGAGCGGCGCGTGACGCGGCACGAACAACCTCCGCTGCTGATGTCGACCGGCACTCTTCCGTCACGCGCGCTCGCGTCGGTCGAGGCGCTCGCGTCGGTCGAGGCGCTCGCGTCGGTCGAGGCGCTCGCGTCGGTTGGGGCGCTCGCGTCGGTCGAGGCGCCTGCGTCGGCCGAGGCGCCTGCGTCCATGGGTGGCGCGCTGGCGTCGAGCACGTCGCATACCCCGCCTTCGTCGACCACGCCGTCACAGTTGTCGTCGAGCCCGTTGCACGTCTCCGCCGGAGTCGGGCCGCAGCTGCCGCAGGCGTTGGTCACGCCGTTGTCGACGACGCCGTCACAGTCGTCGTCGCGCCCGTTGCAGATCTCGTCGCCGCAGCAGTTGGCGGGCGCTGTGCCATCCGTCGCGGCGAAGATGCCGACGTGGTCGAGCACGGAGCGCTCCGAGCCGTCGGACGGACTGTTGATGATCCCTCGGCCACGCATCCACATGGTGCTCGAGCCTCCGCCGTCGAGGTTGAGCGCCTCCCAGGTCTCGAGTTGACCCATCAACCACGCGAGCTCCTGCCCGTTGACGCCCGCGCTCGAGCGGCGACCTCGGCCGTCGACCACGACGAAGCTCAGCGTGCGCCGATCTCGGCTGATGCCGATGGCCGTGCGCGGAACCCGTGAGCTCATGTCCGCGCGGTCCGGGAAACAGCTCCCCATCGGATCGGGGCAGGTGTAGACGCGCCCTTCGATGACCAGCTCGGAGAAGCCGCTGATCAAGTTGTAGGTGTCGGTCGGCGGTGTGGGCGCGACCGTCGTTGGCTGCCAGCCTTGGTCCAACGTGTAGCCCGCCGCGATGAACGCGGCTCGGTTTTGCTTGATGTACTCGGTGTGCGTGAAGTTTACCCAGCCGGGTCCCACGGCGATCCAGCCGTAGTTCTGACTCGCCCAATGCCATGAGCCGATGCCGAGCCCGCTGTGACCTGCGGGCCAGCGCAGGCCGTTGCCATAGGCGTCGCCGTACACGTACCAACTCCCGCCGATTCGCTCGTAGAAGTCGCCGTTGATCGCCAGGAAGATCCCGCCCGGGTCGGCCCAGCCGCTAGTTCGGATCGGCGAGGTCCGCGGCGCCGTGACCGCCATGGCGATCCCGCTCGCGCACAGGTTGATGCTAGCGACGTAGAACTCCGAGCCCGAGGTCGTGGATTGGTTGAAGCGCGCCGTCCGCAGCCGCACTCCGCCGTGGACGCTCTCATCCGTTCGCCAGCTGATGCTGCGCTGGGCGCTCGCACCGGTCGAGAAAATCACGCACACGACGAGCAGCGCACAGGAGAGAGCGCTCCGCTGCACGTGACGACTCGCTTTGGGAATGATGTCAGACCACATCACGTCAACTAGGATAGCAAATTCGCGGACCCGTGGCTTTTCAGTGAGGAGATCACGCCCTTGGTCACGATCGAATCTCCAACCGAGGTTGCGTCCCATGGCCCTCCCGGTAGGCTGCTCGAGTCGACGCTCGCGGATGATGATGGCGTCGAGACCTTGGAGGCGACATGAGGTTTTGCAATCTGACGAGTTCGTGTTCGGTGTATGTCGGCGCGCTCTTCGTGGTCCTGATGGGCGCCTGTGGTGACGACTCGGGGTCGCCCGATGGCTCTGTCCGCACGGACGCATCCTCCGTGGATGCATCCTCCGGCTCCGACGCTGGCGCGCGAGACGCCGCCGCGGACGCGTGGATCCCGCCGACCACCGGCGACTGGACGCCGCCCATCGGGATCCCGCGACCCGACTTCGGCATCGAGGAGGTCGCGCCCGATGCCCCCGCGCCCTGGGACGCGGAGACGGCTGGCTTCTACTACGTGGACAACACGCACGCGGCCGCCACGGACGACGCCAACGACTACGGTACGCCGGCGAAGCCACGTCTGAGCATCCCCACGGCGCTCAGCCCCGGAGATGTCGTCGTGGTGCGCGGTGGACCCTATGTGGGCGATCTGCGCTTCAGCGGAGATGGCAGCGCGGCGCGTCCGATCTTCATCAGCGGCGGTCCAGAGGACGCCCCGCCGATCATCCAAGGGCACGTCCAACTCTCCGGGAGCTACCTGCTCTTCGAGCGCTTCGTGATCGACGACGCCAACGCGGGCGTGAGCGTGCGGACGCCATCGGACCACGTCGCCGTGCGCTTCTCGGAGATCCGCAACGCCACCGGTCGAGGCGCCGGACTCTACACAGGGCGCTGGGGCCAGGAGGCGGACGCGGCGACGGCCTCTCAGATCGTCTTCTACGCCAACCGCCTCCACGATCTGGGCAACTGGCGCATCGCCTCGGACGAAGATCATCACGGTGTGGGCATCGGACACCACGCGGATCACGTCTGGATCGTCGACAACGAGATGTCTCGCTGCAGCGGAGATGGCGTACAGGTGAACGCGCGCAAGGCCTACCTGATGGAGACACTTCATCACGTCTACATCGGCAGGAATCAGGCGTGGGAGAACAAGCAGACGGGCTTCTGGACCAAACAGGCCGTCGACGTGGTGATCTCTCAGAACCGCGTCTGGGGCATGCGCCCATCCGGATCCTCCGAGGGCTCAGGGCTCGGATTTCAGTATGGACCCGAGCGCGTCTGGTTCCTCTACAACGAGGTCTTCGATTGCGAGAACGGCATCAAGTCCTCTACCAACACCTCGGACGAAGACGGCGTCGCCGGCACCGGGCAGGACGTGTACATCATCGGGAACGTCTTCCGAGACATCCACAAATCGGATGGCAGCGGGCCGACCAGCGATCCGTGGCAGTACGGGAGCGCGATCCGGCTGACGGATCAGACCGCGACCAAGCACGTCATCGCGAACACCGTCTACGACACCGACGTGGGCCTGACCTACGCGCGCGGCGTGGGCCCATTGGTGATCCGCAACAACGTGTTCACGAACGTGGCAGGCGCGCAGGTGCTCCTAGAGACCTCGGAGGCGGCGGGCGGATCGAGCATCGCCACCGGCCTCTTCGACCCCGCGGCGGCGATCCGCTGGGGGTCGCGCACGGTCTACGATCTCGCCGGGTTTCGCGCCGCCTACTCCGGCCAATGCGACGGCTGCGTCGAGGCGACGCCCGACTTCACGGACGCAGCGGGCGGTGATCTCTCCCTTCGCGCCGGCAGCCCCGGTGTCGATCAAGGCGGAGCGTCTGACGCCTACGCGCGCTTCGAGAGCCTCTACGGCATCTCCATCGACGTGGGCTTCGACGGCACGGCGCGGCCTGTGGGTGGCGGTCCGGACATGGGCGCCTTCGAGCGCTGAGCGTTTCGGTATCTCTCGAAGGAGGCGCGGCAGAACTGAAGATCCGAGTCGCCGGGGCGTCCAAGCGGTCATGCTCCGAAAGCCGCTCGTGCTCCTCTGCGCCGCTGCGCTGATGTCGGTCGGCGTGGCTCACGCGCAGCCCGCGCTCTCGTCCGTGATCGACGCGCCCCTCGGCTTGCTCAACCCCGAGGAGCGTCGCCTGCTCTCTCCTCAGCTCGACGTGGGACCGGTGCTGTTGGTGGATCTGAATCCGGCGGAGCTGCCCGCCATCGTGCTCGCGGCGCGTGTGCACGCCTCGCCCGCACAGGTGGCGCAGGTGCTAACGCACCCGGAGGGCTATCCTCGCTTCATGCCGGCGCTGGACCGCGTGCACGTGGAGTCGCGCCGCGGTGCGCAGCTCGCCTACGAGTGGTCGTGGCGTCTGGCCGTGTTCACCTTGCGTGGCCGGAACGTGATGACGACGCTGCCGGGTTCGGCGCGTCGGGGCTACCGCATCGACGTGCGCGCGACCGGCGGTGACCTCGGCGTCGGGCGCATGACATGGCGCATCCACCCAGACCCGGCGGGCTCCTTCGTGATCTTCTCCTCGCGCCTCGACATGCGCGACGCCAACTGGGTCAGCGGGCGTCTCGAGCGCGGCGGCCGTAGCGTAAACCGCACGATCAACATCGCCCTCGCCACCGTGATGTTGATGGGCACGCAGCGAGAGGCGGAGCGCCTCGCGGGATACGAGCGACCCGCCGCTGCTAGCCACGCCTCGCCCATGGCCGTGGCCGATATCGACCTCGACGCGCTGACACCGCTGCTCGCGCGGGGCGACCTGGCCTTCTTTCACATGCGCGGCGAGCTGCTCGACGACGTCACGGTCGCGGGCCGCATGCTCACGACGGTGGATCCGGTGCGGCGCGTGATGGAAGACCCGGTGGCCTTCAGTCGCTCCTTGGTGAACGGCGCCCACGCGGAGATCCTCGAGGAGAGCGCGGAAGGCAGCCTCTTCAGCTGGGGCATCTCGCTACCTCTGGTGGGCGTCACGGGTCGCATGCGTCTCTCGCGTGACGACGGCGCCGTGCTGATCGAGGGCGTCTCGGGCGCTCTGGCCCATGGCCGCTGGCGCTTCGACACCCACCGCTTCCCATCGGGCGAAGCGTGCGTCTACGGCGTCGGTCGCTTCGATCCGAGAGAGACCTCGGCGTTGGTGCGGACGCTGATCGGAGACGACGCCTACTTCGCCCACGGGCTGACGGCGGCCATGCAGATCATGGTCGTGCGCTCGATCCGCATACGCGCCCTGCGCCGAGTCGCCGAGCAGCGAGCCGCATCACAGTAGGCGGGGAGTCGCACAGGGAGACGCTCGAGCTCGGTCGCGACTCCTGCGCCGAGGGCGCCTGCGCATCACCGGCAGGTCGGACCGTCGAAGAGCACGCACTGGAAGAAAGGCAAGAGCTCGTCGTCCACGGGTCCGCGCGTGCACACGGCACCCCCCGTGCAGGCGCTGTCGCTGCGGCAGGTGTCGCGCGTCGTGAGGCAGGCCAGCCCGGACGGGTAGATCCCATACCAGTAGGCGTAGCTGGTCGTACTGGCTCGGCCGCCGCAGTCGTCGAGGGGCGAGAGGCAGCGGTTCGCGCCTAGGTTGCCGACGCCACATACGCAGCGCATATCGCCTGTGCAGTCGGCGTCGGTGAAGCAGTCGTCGTAGCTGCACAGATCCTCGGTTTCGCAGGGATAGCAGCGCCCGTTGAGCCCTTCCGTGCAGTCCGCGTCCGACGAGCAACCCATCCCGCGGCCCAACCCCGCCGGACGCACACGGCCCGGGTCACAGCTACCTGCGTCCGTCGCAGGCGGCACGGGGCGTCCCGAGTCCTCGCAGGCGGAATCGCATGCGCTCGCGTCCATCAGCGCCGGCGCTGGAACTTCCGAGCCGCCGCAAGCCGTCGAACTCACGAAACCCACAACAACCGCGATCCACTCCAACTGCCTCGCATGACCTCTCACGGCTACCTCGCTTCAGAAGAAACGTGAGTCATCCAAAACCAGAGCGCAAGTTCAACGCCACGCCAACGGGCCCTCCCAATGTGGATCTGAAAGGAACAGCAGCCTCTCGAGTCCTGACGAGTGGTCGATAAATCATGCAAGAACCTAAGAGCGCCGTCAGAATGAAAGAAGTGTAGATCCACGCTCGCTCCTCGTCGAGCTGCTGCGTCGCGTGGAGCGCCGTGAGCACCACGTCGCGTCGCGGCCTTGTCCCCATGCCTGGCCGCCGCCGCTTCAGTCCATCAGCCTGAGGCCTGGGGGCAGCGACTCGCCGAAGACGCGGCGTTGGTCTGCCTCTTCCAGATGCGTGACCTCACGGACCATGGCGACCCAGCTGCGGCTCGCGCCGGCGGACTCGAGCTTGCTCGCAACCTCCGCGCGAAGGCCATCGCTCAGATCGCGCCCACGATCGCCCGAGCGTCGCGCCAGCAAGGTCACCGCGAAGGCCGCCGCGGAGCCCTTCGTCAGCGCACGTGAGAGCGCGAGCTCGAGCCACTCGGTGGCGACGTGCGCGGGCACCACCTGATGGGCGCTGCCGTAGAAGGGCACGCGCGCGCCGAGGCGACCCACGGCCCAGAACGTCTGCTCGTTCTCGTCCCCAGAGGCGAGGCGCTGCACGAGCCAGCCGCCGAGCTGCGCCTTCCTCTCCTTGGGTAGCCGCTCGAGCGAACCGACGAGCCGCACCATGGCGTCGTAGCCGAGCTTCTTGGGACCCGGCGGACGTTTCCGAGGTCTGCGTGAAGGAGGCTCGAGGTAGAACGCGAGCTCCTCGAGCAGCTTCTGCTGCGCTTCGGCATCCAGACCTCCGGCGATGCGACGCCACAGCGTCCACAGCTCCGCCCAGTTTTGCGCCTCCGCGGGGAACTGCACGCCCTTGCCGAGCAGGTCCGCCAGCTCGCCCACGCGCCAGCCATCCAGCGGATAGCCGAAGCCCGGTCGCAGCGTGTAGCCCGCGAGCCCGAGCCACACACGCTCGTGGTCCGCGCTGCGTCGTCGGCGCTTCTTGCCCGCGAGCAGCGCGCCAAAGAGTTCGCGTAGCAGCGGCGTGTCCCACTGCTCGCGCTTGCCGAGGATGCGCTCGAGCTCTACGCGTAGGCGCTTCACCTCTCGGGGTGATGCGTCGTCCGCGCGCTTGCCGTAGACGCGTCGCACGAGCTCGGTCGCTTGTTGGAAACGCGGGTGCAGGCTCGTGACACGCTGCGCCGCCACCTCCTGCGAAGACGCGCCTCGTAGCTGAAACTCGAGCTTGAAGCGCCGGCTCGCGTCCTCGGTGGAGACGCAGCTCATCTCGAGCGTCCCGACCTCGGTCAGCGCCACCACCAAGCGCACGGGCAGCTCCTGCTTCGACTCGCTCGTCGCGTCGTCCGCGAGCACCGCAGCGATGGGCGGCAGATCCTCGTACTCCTCGGGCCTCTCGATCTCGATCAGCTGTCCGGCGCGCACATGGCGCACGTCCGCGGGCGTGCTCATCAGGTGGAAGCGCACGGGCTGGCCGAGGCGCAGTGAGAAGCTGCGGTCCACGAGCTCGATCTCTTCACCCTCGTCCGCGCCGCGCGGCAGCAGGCAGATGGCGTCGTTGGCGCCCTTGCCGCCGTCGACCATCAGGAAGTAGCTGCGCGCCGAGCCTCCGCCGATCCGCAGCCCGAGCCCTCGGCGTGCCAACCCATAGGCCACAGCGCCCAAGGCCACGGCCCTGTCAGGTCGTCGATTGTCCAGCGTTCGAGGCTCCGAGCCTCTCCAGGACGTCAGCGTGGAGACCAGGCGCTCGCGCAGCGCTCGACCGGCGAAGACGCCTCCATTCAGCAGCACGGCGTCGGGCACGGCGAGCTCCCCCTGGGCAGGCGCGCTCTCGCCCAAGGCCACGCGACAGAGCTCGTCCTCTCTGGCCAAGAAGGCCGCGATGTGTCGGGTGATGGCGGCGTCCGAGACGTAGGGTAGCCCGAACTCTACGATGCCCGCCCGGCGCGCGCTCGGCCGCGCGGCCGAGTCGACGACGGGAAAGAAGCCATCGACCACCTGCTCCAGCACCTCGTCGGAGTCGATCTCCGTGGAGACGGATCCACCGATCAGCTTGCTGCCTGAGCCCAGCACCGTGACCTTGCGTGCGGGGCCGTCGAGCTCGCTGAGCAGCTGCTCCTTCACGGCTCGGCACTGCTGCACGAGCTGTGTGAAGCGCGCTGTTCCGAGCGGGCGACTCGGGCTGATGCGTGCTTCGGCGCGGCGCGCCAAGGTGAGGTCCATGTTGTCGCCGCCGAGCATCAGGTGGTCGCCGACGGCGATGCGCGTGAGCCGTGGTCCATGCTCGCGTAGCTCGATCTGGATCAGCGTGAGATCCGTGGTGCCTCCGCCCACGTCGACCACGAGCGCGAGCTTCAGGCCTGCGAGCTTCTCCTCGAGGTCGTCGCGGTGGGCGTCGAGGAAGTGGTAGAAGGCCGCCTGCGGCTCTTCGACCAGACGCACCTTGGGCAGACCTGCCTCACGCGCGCTGGTCAAGGTCAAGGCCCGCGCCGCCTCGTCGAAGGAGGCGGGCACCGTCAGCACCACCTCCTGCGTAGCCAGCGGATAGCTCGGGAAGCTCGCGTCCCAGCGGGCGCGCACGAGCGCGATGTAGCTCGACGAGGCCTCGACGGGTGAGATCTTCGGCACCTCGTCCGGGGCGCCCCAGGGCAGGATCGGCGCTCGTCTGTCGACGCCCGCATGCGAGAGCCAGCTCTTGGCGCTGGTCACCAGGCGACTCGGAGTGCGCGCCCCGAGGGCGAGGGCCCACTCGCCGATCACCGGCTCCGCGCCGTGTCGACCCGGCAGCTCGCCCTTCTGTGGGTGGTAGCGCGCCGAGGGCAGCAGCGGACGCTTCGCCTGCTCCAGCGGACCGACCCATTGGGCGATGTCGAAGGACGTCAGCTGTGGCGTGTCCTGCTCAGTGTCCGCGTAGGCGACGACGGTGTGCGTCGTGCCGAGGTCGATGCCGACGATGTAGCGCGCGATCATGGGACGCGGACTCTACCTATTTCGAGGCCTATTCGCCCGTTTACAGGTGTACCAAGTTTGCACGATGCATACACTTACCGACACCTGTGGTTGCATTCGATGAGAATGATCGCATAATTTATGTAACGGAATGGTCTCCCGCAGCGTCTTAGTGTTGGTCCTTGTCGCGCTCACCGCAGTGACGATGTCGCCGACGACTGTCCAGGCCCAAGATTCTGTGCTGCCTCGCGGCGCTGCGCACTTGCTCGATCAGGTGCTCGAGGTGGTCCACGCGGTGAAGAGGACTCGGCCTCACGCGGACACCAACGCCCATGCGAGCGACCCGGACGCCAACGCGACCGGCGAGGCTCACGAGGAGGTCGAGGCGACGCACGCGGCCGCCGGCGGCGTGATCCCCTACGCGCGCACGGTGGTGCAGCTTCTGGGTCGCGGAGTGCCTCTGGACGACACCTCGGGCGGCGCCACCACGCTGAACATTCGGCCACACCGGGGCGGCTGTGTCTTCAGGCTGCGCGTCGGCTTCTGACGGGGCCGAACTGCGGCGCTCAGGCTCGAGCCCGGACGTGCTATGACGTCCCATGGGCTTGTTGGTAGCGGGTGAGTGGCGAGACGAGTGGTACGACACCGAAGGCAACGCCGGGGAGTTCGTGCGCTCGGAGGCCGGCTTCCGAAGCTGGATCACACCGGACGGCTCGGCCGGTCCGAGCGGCCAAGGGGGCTTCGTCGCGGAGCCCGGTCGCTATCGACTCTATGTCTCCTACGCCTGCCCATGGGCGCACCGCACGCTCTTGGCGCGCGCCCTCGAGGGGCTCGAGGCCATCATCCCCATCTCGGTCGTCCACTACCTGATGGGCGCGGAGGGCTGGACCTTCGAGCCCGCCGAGGACGTAGTCCCGGATCCCGTGCTCGGGGCGACGCGTCTTCATCAGATCTACACGGCCGCGCGCGCGGACTTCACGGGGCGCGTGACCGTACCTGTGCTCTGGGACACGCAGCGCGAGACGATCGTCAGCAACGAGTCGTCCGAGATCCTGCGCATGTTCGACACGGCCTTCGATGGCCTGGGCGCCCGCGGTCTCGATCTGCGCCCGGACGATCTGCACGACGAGATCGACGCCACCAACACGCTGGTCTACGACGCCATCAACAACGGCGTCTACAAGGCCGGCTTCGCCACACGACAGGCGGTCTACGAGCGCCACGTCCATCGCCTCTTCGACGTCCTCGATCAGCTCGAGGAGCGCCTCGGTCGTCGGCGGTGGCTGTGCGGTGAGCGCTTCACCGAGGCGGACGTGCGCCTCTTCCCCACGCTGCTGCGCTTCGATCCCGTCTACCACGGCCACTTCAAGTGCAACCTGCGCCGCATCCAAGATTACCCGCATCTCTCGGGCTACGTGCGCGACGTCTTTCAGCTGCCGGGCGTGGCCGAGACGATCCGCATGGAGCACGTCGTGCGCCACTACTACGGCAGCCACGACAGCATCAACCCGACGCGCATCGTGCCGATCTACCGCGGCGAGGACCTGAGCTCGCCCCATGGACGTGAGGCGCTCGGCGAGTCGCCCCTCTCGTAGCTCGCGCCACGCACGCTCTGAACGCCAAGGTCGCTGCCTACGGACACAGTCCCGACGGGCACGTGTTGCAGGTCACGGTGCGGCCGCTGATGGTGCAGTTCTCTGGGCTGCAGTCGGTGCAGGCGCAGCTCTTCTCGATGGGCATGTCGCCGCATGGGTTGGCGCGGCACTCCGTGAGGAAGGCGCCGCCGACGTTCTGATTGCACACCTGATCCCCCGTACAGGGTCCGCCGCCGCTGATCCCACCTTCGCAGCTGAAGCTGCCGCAGGCTTCGCTCGTCACCGTCCACAGGCTGCCGTCGCAGCTGGCCGTGGTGTGGCCCGAGGTCGCGCAGCGCAACCAGTCGCAGCTCTGGGCTGCGCTGCAGGCGTCGCCATCGGTGGGCGGATCCGCGGGGCATGGCAGCGCGCACGTCGAACCGCTGGCGTCGCAGCCCTCGGCCGCCGGACAGCAGCGCACCCCACAGACCACGGTCTCCACGGGGCACGAGCTGTCGCACACGCCACCGACGCAGGTCGAGTCGGCGCAGACGAGACCGCATGATCCGCAGTTCAGCGAGTCGCTCGAGACGTCGGTGCAGCCGCCGCCGCAGTCTCTGAGCCCGCTCGCGCATCTCCCGGCGTCGCCCGCGTCCGTGCCCATGGCGGAGTCCCCGCCCGCGTCCGTCGTCACCGACGAGTCTCCGCCCGCGTCCGTTGGCGGGGTGGTGCTGTCGTAACCGCAGCCGAGGGCTCCGAGCGTCAGCGCGAGGGCTAGCATCCAGTGCTTCATCGTCGTCTCCTTTTGACTCACGCGAGGCTACCAGCAAGAAGGACGCCAACCCGGAGCGCGAAGAACGACGCGGATTCCTCCGGCAGCTGTGCCAGATTCTGTGCCACAACGCGTCATGTCACGGGCCTCGAGATCGTGGCTCTGCACCTCGGGGCATGGCGTAGAGCGCCCAGGCTCCGCGGACCGCGTATGCATCGCCCAAGGCACGCGCCAAGGGCGAGTCGCGGCGCAGCACGAGGTGTGTGGTGCCGGCTGCGCGCAAGGCCGCGAGCGCCTCGTCGGGCGTCAGCCTGTCGTCCTCGAGGTCGAAGGCGAGGCGCGCCACCTCGGCGGGGTAGCAGTCGTTGCGCGAGTCGTAGAAGACCCGCACGCCGCGTCCCGAGGCGAGCCACTCGGCGCGACCTCCAAGCGCGAAGGGCGTGTAGAGGTGTGCGCCCTCCGGCAGGTCCGCGAGCAGGCGTGGCAGCGCCGACCCGCCCAAGGAGTCGTCTACCTGTGGACCAGCCCAGAGCGCCGAAACACACAAGGCTAGCGCCGGCAAGAGCACGAGCGCGCGAGCGCGAGCCGTCGACACGTTCCGCGCCGCCCGCCAGCGGACGCCAGCGAGGGCCGCGGGGATCAACAGCATGGCGCCGACCAAGCCGGCCAAGTCGGCGTGGCGCGCGTGCAGCGTGGCCATGACCCCGGTGGCGGCGAAGAGCCCGACGCGGGCGAAGGCGCGACGTCGTGCGAGCAGCCAGAGGGCGACGAGCGTGAGCAGCGCGAGCCCGGCGAAGGCCGTTGGAGACACGAAGCGTGCGCCGGCGCCGAAGAGCGGTTGAAATTCCAAGAGGCGCGCCCGCGCGACGTCCGCGCCGCCCGTGCCGGCGCCGAGGTATTCGAGCACCAACTCGAAGAGCGCCAGCCCGTGGGGTTGCAGCAGCAGCGTCAGCGCGCTGAGCAGCGTCGCCCACAGGCGCAGGCGTCGGTCGCGGCGCGCATCGAGCGCAGCCACCAGCAAGAACACGGGTCCGAGTGGGAAGCTGCCGTGCAGGTTCACCCAGAGCAGCGAGAGCAGCGGCGCGAGGATCAGCTGCGTGCGTCCGAAGCGCGTGGAGAAGGCCAGCCCGAGCATGGCGGCGGCGGGCAAGAGCGCTAGCACCATGGGGCGCGCGCTGACGAGATGAACCCCAAAGAGCGGCAGATAGAACGCGGCGGCCACCAGCTTCGCCTGCGCCTCGCCCGGCGTCGCGAAGAGCAGGAGCGCCGTGAGACTGACGACCACGAGCGCCGCGACCAAGCCGAAGAAGCCGGCGCCGAAGTGTGCGAGTCCCCAGGCGTAGGGCGCCCCGAGCAGCCACTCGTGCATCACCCAAGACGTGTGGGGCGCGCTGAAGGAGAAGAAGTTCTCGCGCAGCAGCGCGCCGCCCTCGAGCAGCTCGCGCCCCGCCGCGGCGATCCAGAAGACGTCGGGATCATCGACGGGTCGCCGCACGGCGGAGAGCGCCGACATCGTGGCGGCCGCACCCGGCAGGATCAGCAGCGCGAGGGCGCCGTAGCGCGAGATCCGGCGGCTCACGCGAGCGCCAGGCCTCGGGTCAGGCGGGTTGGCCCGCGGGCTCACTGGCGATCTCCGGATAGCCGACCATGCGCCCGGCGTCCGGATCCCAGAGCTTCAGCTCGAAGCA
Source organism: Deltaproteobacteria bacterium (assembly GCA_013151775.1). GTDB lineage: Bacteria > Myxococcota_A > Polyangia > Polyangiales > Houyiibacteriaceae > JAADHO01. The sequence goes on from JAADHO010000192.1 coordinate 21,611, forward strand.
GCGCGCGATCTGCGCCGGCGTCAGGTTCGTCACGCCGGGGCTCTGCAGCTCGGGGATCGCCTTCATCGCCTCTTCGAGACGGTAAAACGGGATCGCCGCGTTCAGGTGATGCACGTGGTGATAGCCGATCGAGCCCGTGAACCACTCCGTCAGCGGGTTGAGTTGCATGAAGCTCGACGACTCGAGGGCGGCGCGCGTGTAGCTCCACTCCGTGCGAGGTTGAATCGTCATGCCTTCGAAGTTGTGCTGCGCGTAGAAGAGATAGGCGCCAGCGATGAAGGCGATGTTCAGCGGCACGAGGTAGGCGAAGACGAGCGTGCTCAGCCCGGCGAAGTGCCCGATGGCCGCGATCAGCGCCACGTGCAGCAGCACGGCGATCAGCGAATCCCAATGTTTGCGTGGGCTGCGCTTGAAGCTCGAGAGACACATGCCCCAGAGGAAGACGCTGAGCCACGCCATCAGGATCGTCAGCGGGTGTCGCGCCACGCGGTACATGAGCTGTTGTCGCGGCGTGAGTGCACGATAGATGGCCACGGTGAAGGTGGGATAGCTGCCGATGTGTGAGCCCACCATCTGCGCCGTGTGAGCGTGATGGTAGTTGTGGGTCTGACGCCAGACGCGGCTCGGCGTGAGCACGAGCAGGCCGTAGAAGGCGTAGACGCCGCGCCAGAACTTCGACTTCTTGAAGATGGCGCCGTGCATCACGTCGTGGAAGAGGATGAACCCCCGCACGGCCGTGAGCCCCGCCAAGATCGAGAACGGCAGCTTCTGCCACCACACGGGAGCGATCGCCGCGCCCGCGACGCAGGCGCCGAGCAAGGCAAAGGTGCTCAGCGTATGCCACACGCTCAGCCAGCGGCTCTCGTCCGTAAAGGGCCGGCTCGCGTCGATCAGCTCGCGACCCTCTCGTGCTTCTTTCATATCCGAACCTCCGACGTCCGCGCGCGTCGTTGGCGAAGGACTTAGCACGAGGTCGCGGCAGCGCGCACGCCGGCGGGCTGGCGGGTCCGTCCCGGCAGAGCCAGACTATGCTCGACCATGGTCACGGAGAGGAACACATGGGGAGCACACTCTGGAACTGGTCGTGGTGCTGTGCAGCGCTGCTCATGCTGAGCGAAGGCTGCTACCTCAGCCACACCCTCGAGGACGGAGCCGTCGTCGTCCGCGACGCCCGGCGGGGAGACGCCTCTGCAGACGCGCACTTCGACGGATCGGAGCACGGGGACGCGGGGCTCGACGCTCACATCGAGGCCGGTGACGCTACGCTCGGGCGCGACGCGGCCGCCGATGCGGATCGGATCGACTCGGGCGTGGGTGTGATCCCCGTCGGAGAGGTCGCCCGCAGGTTGGCCTTGGCCGAGTGCGAGGGAATCTTGGCCTGCGGCCCCGTCTTCGGCTCTTGGACGAGCGAGGCCGGCTGCGTCGCCGCTCGCGCGCACTTCTACCAGACCGTCGAGCTGCCTCTGTGGGTGGCCGCCTCGGAGGCCTCCGAGCTGACCTACGACGCCGCGGCCTTCGGGCGCTGCCTCGATCGCATCCGCGGCACAGGCTGCTCGAAGCGCGGGAGCATGCAATATCGGGCATGTGAGGAAGCCTTTCGCGGGCTGATTCCAGACGGAGAGCCCTGTCGCTTCGAGTTCCATTGTCAGCCCGGCTCGACCTGCTCGCGTGGTGGACGTGGCATATGTCCGGGCGTCTGCGTTCCCAACAAGGCCCTCGGCGAGCCCTGCACGGGGATGGCCTTCGAGTGCGGAGAGGGGGCCCGCTGCAACGGGGTCTGCGAGCCGGGCCTGTCGGCCGGCGACACCTGCGGCGGCCGAGAATACGGCGATCTCGAGTGCGCCGAGGGCCTCGTGTGCGACTTGCTGCCCCTCAGCCGGCCCGACCCCCGGACGGGCACCTGCCGCGTGTTCGACACCAGCCTCGCGGGACTCGGACAGCCCTGCGATCCGAAGCTCGGTCCTCACTGCTCGGGCGACCTGGCCTGCGCCTTGGTCATGACGAGCGGCCTGCCCGGAACGGATCATCAGGTGTGCGCGCGCCGCTCGGCGTCGGGAGCCGCCTGCACGCCCTCGTCTCCTCCCGAGTGCCCCGCGAACGAAACCTGTCATGGTCCCTCCTCCGTGTCGCTGATCGGCACCTGCCTACCCTTTCCCCAGTTCGGGGAAGAGTGCCGCGACGTCGGGTGCCAGAACACCCAAATCTGCAGGGGCCCGGGCACGCCCACCTGCCAGTACTGGCCAGGGCCGGGAGAGCCTTGCGATGGGACGTCGCACTGCCAAGTTTCAAGCTCTTGCGACATGGGCGTCTGCCCCGAGCTGCCGTGTGAGCCGCGAGTCGCGTACTGGTGGTATTGAGTCCACCGACTCAGTAGCCGAGCACGTCCATGGACGCCTCGTGTGCCTCACGGAGTCGGCGCTCCATGCGCGGCGGAGCGGGGGCGGGCTCGCCGGACTCGAGAGTAGGCGCGCGATCCGCGTCGGTCGCCTCCGCGTCCTCTAGCTCTTCGACGAAGGCCGCGACGCTGGAGGTGTAGGCTCGATTCGCGCTGCCCGTGTTCTTGCTCATGCGCCGCTGCGTCTCTTCGAGCATGCGCCGAGCCTCGGCGAGGTGGCCCGCGCGCACGACTCGGATCGCTTGAATTGTCGCGGCCGCGGCGCTCGCCTGCTCCGCCGCGTTCATCACGTCCTGATTCTGACCACTGGCCAACTGCTCCTCACTCGCGGTGGCGTCGGCACCGAGGAAGACGTCGCGCCTCAGCGAGCCCGCGTCGTCCACCGCGTCGATGAAGCTCAGCCGCGCGTCGAGCAATTCCACCGCCGATCCCTCGCGCTTCGCCGGCACGCGCAGGCGCACCACCACGTCCTTGGACTCGCCCTCCGCGATGTCGCCGAGGGCGATGGAGAGCGTGCTGCGACCGCCGGGCGTCTGCTGCCCGACCACGCTCGAGATGATCACCCCGGGTCCGGGTTGGAGCACCAAGGAGGCGTTGCGCGCCACCACACGCTCGAGACGCACGACCTCGTCTCGGAACACGCTCGCCACGGCCTCGGAGCTCTCCAGATAGTGGAAATGCCCGCCCGAGAGCTGCGCCACGTCGCCCATCAGCGCCTCGTCGTAGTCGAGCCCGAGGCCGAGCGCGCTGATGGCGATCCCGCGCCCGCCGGCTGAGCGTGCGAGGTTCGGGATCGCGCTCGCGTCGTTGGGGATGCCATCGCCGAGCAGCACCAAGCGATTGATGGCGTCGTCCGAGCGATGGGCAAGCACCTGCTGCAGGCCCGCCGAGAGACCGCCGGCCATGTCGGTCGTGCCCCTCGCCTCGAGGCCATCGATGGCCTGCCGCGCGCGGGCTCGGACGTCCGCGTCGAGCACGGACGACTCGAGCAGCACCTCGGTCTCCGAGTTGAAGGCGACGATGCTCAGACGATCGCCATCGGACAAGAGCCCGAGCAGCTCACGCGCCCTTGGCGTTCGTGATGGCGTCCCCGCGCATGGAGCCGGAGGTGTCGATCACCACCGCCATGTTCAGCGATGCCCTCCGCCGGCTCGGAATCGGCCGCGTACCGATGCGCAGCAGCGCCACCACCTCACTGGTCTCGCCCGCGACTACAAAGTCGTTGCTCAGCTCGGCGCTCAAGAGCACGAGCTGCGGATCCGGTGGTGTCTCCACCACGTCATGGCCCGCACAGGCGAGCAATTGAAGGGTCAGCAGGAGTCCTGCGAGCCACTCGAACTTGATTCCAAACATGTCATTCCTCTTGGGCTTTGGTGGATCCGGCGCCTCGGCCTGGACGCACTCCCTGGGGGAACGCACGAAGCTCGCCTCGCTTACACCCTGGAGATGAAAGCTTCCCGGACCGAAGCTTCGGGGCGTCGCTCGCTTGCGCCGACCCCGGCTTCTCAGTCCGCGTCTGCGGTCTCGACGACTCGAATGTCGCGGGCCGGCAACACGCTGAGCGCGCGGGGCTCATCTGACGGGAAGGCCAACATGGCGAGGCCGCGCTGTGTGCCCGTGGCCATGAAGAGCAGCGGCAGGGGGATGGACACATGCTGACCCCGGGCGATCGGGCGCAGGCCCAGGCGCACGATCCCGTCCTCGCGAAGCTGCACGCTCGCCACGGCGCCGTTGCTCGCGAGGTTGTGTCGCAAGACGGCGTCGAGCTCGGCGCCGGCGGGCAGCGCGAACTCCACGACGGATCGCGCGATGGCTCGGCTCGACCCGACGTTCAGCTCGAAGAGGGCGCGCTCGTCGAGGCTGGCCGAGTCGCCACGCAGGCTCAACGTGAGCGGACCCTCCTGCGCCTCGGGCGCGCGATCGTACGAAGCCTCGAGTCGAGTCAGCAGCGCCGCGTCGGACTCCAACTCGATGGGCGTATCGCGGCCCGCGTGCGCCGGGACGTCCAGGCTGATCACACCGTCGGTGGGCGAGATCTCCTGCTCTTCTCCGTCGATGCGTGCGCGCACCACGCTCTCCCCTGGATCGCCCATGGCGCCATACCCCGCGCTGGCGAGCAGCCAGAAGACCTGCTCCTCCGTGCCCCCGAGCAGAGCGTCTTCGTAGCGCATGGCCCCGCGCACCAAGGAGGCCGCGAGCTCGCGATCGTCCGCCTGCCAGGCCGCCAAGGAGAGCGCGAAGGTCGCCGCCGCCTGCTCGGCTCGACCCGCCTCTGGCTCCATCTCCACGAGCTGGCCAGAGCCGCTCGCCAGCAGATGCTCGCGCAGCTTCTCGAGCATGGAGAGCCCGTGCAGATCAGACGGATCCGCCAGCAAGAGCGCCGCCGACGCGCGGGCCATGGCGGGCCAATCCTCGGGGCTCTCGCGCAGCACGCGACGCAGCGCCGGCAACGCGCTGTCGAGCGAGCGCGTGAGTGGATCTCCAGCGCTCTCCTCCGCCGCCGAGGCCGACAGGCCTCGCGTGACCAGGGCAGCCACCGTGGCCGCGCCGGGGAGGTTCCGCAGGTCGCCGAGCAGGCGAACGGACAGCTGCTGCGCCGCGCGCTGAGCCTCGTCGTCGTCGAGCAGGCCCGCCACGGCGACCAGACTCGTGGCCGTCTCGAGGCTG
>JAADHO010000192.1:26682-29687 GCA_013151775.1 Deltaproteobacteria bacterium
CCGCCCTGCCCCAAGCGCAGGAGTGTCATGCGCAGCTCGGGGCTTGGAGCCTGCCCGCTCATCGTCATGGAGAAGGCGTAGAGTCCCGGGAAGCGGTCCGCGAGATGTGCCACCGCGGGATCTCTCCAGATCGCGCGGGGCGAGAGCAAGACCAAGCGCGCGCGCAGGTTCCGTGCGTCATCGGGAGGCTCGAGGCTGAACTCGAGGCCCTCCGGGTCGACGATCCCCGTGGCCGCGATCTGAAGCGGCAGCTCACCGCTCAGGACCTGAATGCGATGCGAGACGCGGAGCGCACGCTGACCTGCGTCGAGGGTGAGCCCGAGCGAGGCGTGCCCCGGTTCATCGGCCTCGAGGCGCAGCGTGAGATCTCGGCTCTCTCCCGCGGGGATCCGCAGCTCCTCGGGCGCCTGCGCGCTCACGTGTTCTGCGTGCAGGCTCGCGCGAACATCGAGCGCTTGGTCTCCGAGGTTGGTCAAGTGCACGTGGGCGCGCACGGGCTCATGCGCCCGTAGACGCGCGGGCAGCACGGCGTCCGCCAACAGGTCTCCACCGTCCGAGGCCTCCGCGAGCCGCAGCTGCCGCTCGCCATTCGCGCCGAACACCTCGAGCACGGCGCCCACCGGTCTGGGCGCTCTGCCCGGGTCGATCGAGATGGCCCGCTCATGGCCCTCGAGACGGAAGCTCTGCTGCGCGATCACGTCCGTGGAATCTCGAGGTCGCACCAAGGCCAGGGCGAAGGCATCGGGCTTCGCGACCAAGGGCAGGGCGCCGTAGTCCGTCTGCATCTCGGAGCCCGGGTCCTCGGTCATCACTCGGGGCTGCTGCATCTCGAAGAGCTCCGCCGCCGAGCGCAGCGTGGCCCGGGCGATCTCGACGCCAGACAGGCGCGCCAAGAGCGCCTCTTCGCCCACGGCCTCGGCGTAGAGCCCGCCGCTTCGAAGCACGCGCTCCATGGGATCCGAGAGATCATCGCGCGTGCCGAAGCGACCGTCTGGCCCGGCGCTGACCACCGCGTAGCCCGGTACGGGCGCCAGGCTCCCGCCTCGCGTCGAACGCCTCAGCGCGAACGCCTGGCCCCAACCGTCGACGAATTGCCGCGCCTCGAGCATGTCTCCGCTGGGCAATTCCATGCCCACGTCAGCCATGTTGCGCAGCCAGAGTTCGGGCTCGCCGAGACGCGCCCAGGGTAGGTCGAAGTCGCGCTCTCGGACGAATTGGCGCAGGCCGATCAGCACGCGAAAGAGGCGCCTGCGCGTCAGGCGTCGGGCCACGGCGTCGTAGTCGAAGTTGCGATCGAGGCGCTTCAAGGTCGAGAGGCGTAGCGGCTCACCGCCGAGGCCCGTGGCGCCCTCTGCGCCGAGATTTCCGCTGTCGCTCAGGGACTCGAGCACGCGCTCGTTCAGCCTCAATCGTCCGCGCTCGCGCACGGCCACCCGCTCGATGTCGCCCGGAACGGACTCGGCCAGCCGGCTCTCCAGGGCCCGGAAGATCAACGCCAAGCGTCCCTGCGTGAAGCGCGCCCGAGCGCGCCAAGGATCGCGCAACACGCCCTCCGCGTCGGGAGCGTTGACGGAGGGCATGGCCACGGCGCGGCCGCCACGAAGCACCGCGGGCGCCGTGCGATCACGAGGCGTGTGCTCGGCCAATTCCGCGCGCACGAAGAGCTCGTCGTGGCTCGCGGCTCGTTCACCACCGAGCGTCTCGAAGAGCGCCCGCGCTTGCGCCAGAGGCAGCACGCTCAGGCGACCGAACTGACCCTCCTCCGCCGCCACGGAGAACTGAAGACCACCCTGCTCGGGCGTAACGCTGCGCAGGCGCGCGGAGGTCCGGGGCGACGCCACCCGGGCCATCACGCTCGAGCCGCGCAGCTCTTCATGGCGGGCCCCGAAGAGCGCACGCGTCCGGATCAACACGTCACCCACGTAGTCCGTGGGCAGCGCGATCCGCGCGTGGTTGGTGCCGGCCGGCAGCACCTGTGTGGCGAAGGGATGCAGCGACGACTCTCGCATCTGGAAGGCCGTGACCACGAGCGGCAGCCGCCGCGCGGCCCGCGTGCGTCGAAGTCGCAGCGACAGCTCCTGTCCAGGCTCGAGCAGATAGTCGTCGAGTCGAGTGACGCTGACGGCGTCGGGGTCGAGGGGCACGCACAGGTCGTGCGTGTAGGCGACGGGTGTGCCCAGCTCGAGCGTGGCCTTGGTGGCGCTGCCGCCGCCGCATCCCTGCGAGCCGTCGCCCGCGCGCAGTCCCGTGGGCAAGCGCAGGAGCGCGAGCCCCTCCGCGTCGGTCGTGCCCTCGACCTCGCGTCCATTGGCCAAGCGCATGCGCACGGGCAGCCCCGCGGCGGGCTCACCGTCGCTGCGTCCCGCGCGCACCAGCGCCTCGCCGCCGAGCTCGGGCGAGATGGTCCCGCCTTCGAAGGAGACGCGGGCGCCGAGCAGCTGATCGGTCAAGAGCAAGCTCGTCTGCGCGGTGGCGCTGCCGAACCCGGCGCGTGACGCGCTGATTTGGATGGAGACCTGCCGTTGGCCGTGGAAGCGTCGAGGCGCGCTCCAGACGAGGTCCACGCGGCCTCGCGCGTCCGTCCGCCGTGGTTCGAGATCGCGCCGCCGCTCGGACGCTCGCATCCCGACCTGCACCCCGGCCAGCGGCCTGCCGTCCGGGCGCCGCACCAGGACGTGCACGCCGACGCGTGCGCCTGGAGCCGCGATGGCGGTCGCGGGTTGGGCGAAGACCAGCAGGTTGGGAGTCGGCGCGGCCTCCAGGGGCACGTTGATCTGGGGCGCGCCGATGTTGTTCTCGCCCACGGTCGTGGCGTTGATCACGAGGCGGCCTCGGGCCTGCTCGGGCACGCGCGTCGAGAGCTCGAAGAGCCCGAACTCGTTGGTCCGAAGGCTGACGTCGGGTCCCAACGCGCCGCGCGCGTCCCGCATGGAGACGCGCACCTCGCGGCCCCCGACGCCGCGCCCATCCTGCGCGCGCTCGAGCCGTCCGAGCAGCACGATGGA
>JAADHO010000125.1:0-3651 GCA_013151775.1 Deltaproteobacteria bacterium
GCCAGGGCGCTGCCCGAGGGCGCGTGCATGACCACGACGCCTCGGCGACTGGCGGCGAGCACGTCTACGGCGCTCGCGTCGGCGCCGAGCACGCCCAGCACACGCAGGGAGCGACCCGCCTCGAGCTGCGCCTCGCCGACCTCGAAGCCGGGTGCGACGAGCCAGCCGTCGTACTCCGGCAGGGCGGCCAGCAGCGCGTCGCCCTCGAGCTCCGGGCGGCGATCGACGGCGATGGACGAGCCGCGCGGGATCGACCCCACGGCCCCGTCGCTCAAACTTCCTGAGACCAAGACTCTGGTGTCGGCCATGCTCATCCTCCGGCGCCGCGAGCGCCGGGCAGACCTACCCGCGCCCTCGCGCTCGGTCAAGCTGCGGAGCGCTGGCTACGCGACCCGCCCGCCGTCCGTGGGCGGCGTCGCTCATTCGTGGGGGCGCGAGGCCTCCAGCAGGACGGCGCGGGCGGCCTCGCTCGTCGGGCCCTCCGTGTCCCGGGCGCGGATCAGCAGACCCCGCTCGGGCATGTCCATGAAGGTGTGGGCCACGACCGTGCGCAGGACGTCGTCGTCTCCCGTGATGCCGGACCAGAGCTGCTCGCGGATGAAGCGAGGGCTCGCGCCGCCCGTGCCCTGCCAGCCGCTCCGAAGGACGTGGACCAGCTTGGTCCAGGGGTAGCTGTAGGCGTCCCCGGCCAGTCCGTTCTTCATCTGCCAGGCGGCCTTGAGGCGTCGCCAGACCGCGCCTGTCTCGAACATCTGCTCGGTGATCAGGTTGAACCAGTCGTTCTCCGTGTTGAGCACGTTCTGCTGCAACACCTCCTTGAGGTCGCGGTCTTCGTGCAGCACCTCGAGCAGGTGATGAACGGCCTCGTGGCCTCCGCCGAGCAAGATGGCGAAGGCGGCCTCGCGGCGCCCGTTCTCGCTGTCGAGCATGGCCATCAGGCGCTCGTCGTTGTCGGCGCGTCCCGCGTAGCCTACGGCCAAGGCGGCGGCGCGGCGGATCTCGCGGGGCTGCTCGCTGGCCATCAGATCGAGCAGCTGCGAGTCGAGCTCGGGGTGCGGCTTCTGCCACAAGGACTGGGTGTAGTAGCGTCGCGTGTTCTCGGGCAGCGTCGCGTCGTGGATCTTGGTCAGCACCTGCGCGAGCTGCTCATCCGTGGCAAACATGCCGATGGACGAGGCCGCCATGGCGCGCAGCTCGTAGTCGTCGTGGTCGTCCTCGATCACGGTGACCAGCGCGTCGAAGGCCTCGGGCCGGCCGAAGCGACCCATGGCCAAGATGGCGGACTTGCGCTTGCTGAGCAGCATCTCGTTGGGCAGGCTGCGGTCGGCCGCGTTGCTGGCCGCCATGTCCACATCACGCGGGCGCTTCACCAGGTCGAGCAGCGTCCGGAAGCTGCGATCGTCTCCGATGTCGGCCATGGCCAGGGCGGCGGCCCGCACGTCGTCGCCCGCCAGCTCGGCGCTGACCGTGCGCACGGCGTCGGGGCTCTTGGTCGCGCCCAGAGCGCGCAGCAGCATGGCCTTGCGGTAGGGGAAGCGCGGGAAGATCTCGAGCAGGGCGGGCGCGTCCTCGGGCGTCGCGATCGAGCGAATCAACGCCAGGGCGCGCGTGGCCAGAGTGTCGTCCTCTTCGTCTTGGGCGATCAGCAGCAAGGCGGGCATGGCGCGGCGATCTCCCAAATCGGCCAGGGCGAAGGCCGCCGTGTGCTTGATCTCCGCCTCGGGATCGTCGAGCAGGCCCGCGAGGGTGTCCGCCGCCCGCGGATCGTGAGAGGCGGCGAGCAGGCGCACGAGGTCGCGCCGGACGGCCGTGTCTTGCGTCTGGCCCAGCAGCGTGGCGAGGCCCGGTGCACCCACGGACTTGCCCAGGGAGTCGATCACCGTCGCTTCCATGTTGGGCTTCGCCGTCAGCAGCCGGAAGAGCGGCTGGGCTGCGGCGGGATCGTTGGTGCGGCCCAGGCCCGCGGCCACCGCCCGGATCACCTCGGGAGATTGGTGATCCGCGTCGAGCGCGAGCTCCTTGTCGAGCATGCTGGAGAGCGGCGCCACGACGCTGGAGTTGGCCGCCTCGGCCAGAGCGTGGGCCACCATGATGCGCACGGCCTCGCTGTGGTTGCCGATCAGCTCGTCCGAGCCCAGGCGGCTCGGGCCCAGGACGTCCGTGATCACCTTGGGGTCGAAGTCGTCCATGGCCTGCAGTTGGCCGGCGGCGACCGCCGCGACGATGGCGTCCGAGGCCTCCGAGGCGTCGAGCTTGGCCAGAGTCCAGACCACCTGTGCGTGGTCGCGCGCGTCCGTCTCGGGCAGCACCTGCAGCAGCTTCGCCTTGGCGTCTGCGGCGGCGGGCAGGCCGATCTCGCCCAGGGCCCAGGCCGCCGAGCGTCGCACCACGCCGGGCTCGTCGAGCTTGGTGATCAACAGGGGCACGGCGTCCGCGTCCTTGAAGTGCCCCAGGTTCATGATGACGCGCTGCTCGATGTCGGTGAAGTTGGTGTTTCCGAGCTCCTCGCGCAGCGCCGCGAGCATCTCCGGGCGGCTGTCGATCTGGGCGATCTCGTCCAGGCGATCCGCCCGATGCTCGGAGCTCTGGTTGCTCTGGTAGGCCCAGTAGCCCAGCACGCCCACGCCGACGACCATCAGCAGGCCGACCACGCGTCCGAAGGGCGTCGTGTGCCGGCCGATCTGCTTCATCGCCTGCTCGTCCGTCAGGTCGAGATCCGGGGTCGCCGGGTCATCATCGAAGACGCTGAGGTCTTGGATTTCGTCGCTGGGTTGGTTCTGCTCTTCGTCCATGATCGCTTCCCCTTTTTTGGGTGCGGGCGCCGAACGATACCGAAAGCCAATTATGCGAGCAACACCGGTTCCTGATTTCCTTCAGATGAGTCCATCAGATCGCATTCCGATCTCTTTGCCAAGCGGTTCCCGTGCTGCATCTCGACTTTCTTCGGCGATGCCGCCAAAGCCTCGAAAATTACGACGCGCTACGGCGTCCTGGGGAAGATGGGTTTCGCGACAGAGGAGCTGGCGCGGCTGGCAAGGCCATTCTTGCTGGACGTGGTTCGCGCATCGGCGCTGGGGCGGGGTGGGGGCTGTCCTCCTCCGTGCCCGCGCGTGCGCCACCAGGCCAGGCCGATGAGCAGGTAGATGACGCAGGTGGCGACGAGCCCGAGCAGGTACGCCCTCGGCGGCGTGGGCATCTCCAGATACATGTAGTGCCAGCTCGACGTGGCGGACTGCAGCCCGCGCTCTCCTGCGCTGCCATCCCACACACGCAGGGCGAAGGGCACCAGCCCACCCGCCTCGATCTGCGCGTCGTCCTCGACGTCGGGCGTGTGGAGGTCGCGGCGGAACACGACTCGCCAGCGCCCTCGATGCCAGCGGCTCGTGCCGTGGACCTGGACCGCGTCCGGTGGCTGCGCCACGTAGTCCTGGCGGGGGCCCGTGCCGCCACCCTCGGCGAACGTGCCGCCGCCGGTGGCGTCCCACATCCAGGCATGAACCGGGTGCGCCTCGTCGCCCATGAACATGTGGGGGCGCTGCGGCTCCTCGGGGGCGCGCCTGCCCGCAGGCATCGACAGGACCATCCGATCTGGGATCGGCCCGGCCTGAGCGCGAGCGTTCATCGCTGCCACGCTGATGTAGGTCGTGCGCG
>JAADHO010000125.1:3773-9306 GCA_013151775.1 Deltaproteobacteria bacterium
GTGGGGCGGGTCAGGGGGCGGCTCCTCGGGGGCTGGCTCTCCTGGGCTGCCCTGGGCGTCGTGGAAGGGGTCGTCCCACTCGACGCGGATCGCGATCTCGTGCTCGTTGTGGAGAGCGCAGAGCCGAACGTAGTCGACGGACGGGTTCTGCCAGCGCGGCGCGAGGGCGTACTGGCCCATCATCGCCACTCCGTAGGGCTCGCATGAGTCCCACGCTCGGTCGTCCGGGTCGTCGGGCAGCTCGCCGTCGACCCGACGCGCGTGGAGGGCGCCAGACGAGACATCGCGCTCTTCGAGGAGGCTGCGCGCGTAGTAGGCGAGCGCCCAGCGATCGCGATCCTCCGGGATGCCGTCCATGAAGTCAGCCATCGGGGTTCCGCTGATCCCGGTGGAGAGGGTCCGGTAGATGTCCTCGACGGCCGTTCCGTTCTTGTTGCGCCACGGGTTGGTGAGGTCGTAGGGCCGCGCAGGTTGGCCGAGATCGTCGTACATCTCGGCCGCTGCCTCGCCGTCGCCCCGGCCATCGTCGCCGTGGCAGCGCACGCAGCCGCCCGCAGTCTGATCGAGGTAGAGTTCGCGGCCCCGTTCGACCAGCTCGTCGGTTCGCTCCGGCGCGTCGCCGATCTCGAGGATGGGCTCCGGCTCGCCTTCCCCCACGCTGCGGTAGGGGTTGGTGTACTCGTCCCAGAAGATCCCGGAAAGCGTCTTGACGAAGTACACGACCTGCCAGCGCTCCTGCTCGCTGAGCGTGAAGATCCCCTCGCCCCACGCGGGCATGCCGGTGCCAGGGACGCCCCTCGAGACGACTCGGAAGAGGTCCGCGTCGGTGGGGAGCTCGCCCGAGCGCGTGGTCCGGAACGCGAAGTTGGCCGCGGTGAAGTCCCTGGGCCGAGGGCGCATGACGTCGGCCACGAGTCCGTCGCCGGCCCCCGTGTCGCCGTGGCATGGCGCGCAGGAGCGTCGGTAGATGCGCTGACCCTCTGCGAGGAAGGGGTCGTCGGGCTCGGGCGCGGACCGGAGTTCTGCCGGGCGTTGGGCCTCGAGCGCGGCGTGATCGTAGCGCTCCGCGTCCTGGGCTCGAGCGCTGGGGGCCCACGTGACCAGAGCTGCGGCGAGGGCGGCGAGGGCGGCGGCGAGGGGCCCGGACGCCGTGCGCGACCGCAGCGTCACTGCATCCCCCGGACGCGCGGTTCGACGTCGGCGTCGTCGTACTCGGAGAGGATGATCTGCCACATCTCGTCCGCCGTCAGGTCGTCGTGCCAGGCAGGCATCGCCGAGTCCCACGGGGTGGACACGGGGGGCAGCCCGGCGGCGCCCTCGTTGACCCGCCAGAACACCGCGTCCTCCACCAGCGTCGCGATGGTCCCCGGATCCCGGAAGCTCACTGGCCGGAGGCTCTGGGCGCGCGCCGCCGGGCCCTCGCCGTCGTGCTTGGCGCCATGGCAAGGCGCGCAGTCGCGAAAGTAGAGGGCTCGTCCCGCGGAGAGCGCGGCGTCCCGGTCGTCTGCGGTGAGGCCCCGGAACGGGTTGCTCAAGCCGACGTAGGGTGCGGCGCTCGGACCGCTCGTGCCGGGGTGCTGCTGGCGAGTCGTGGCGGGTGGCGCGGTGCGTGGCAGCGCGGAGAAGAACACCCAGAGGCCGATGATCGGCGGGACGCTCACGGCGGCGACGCGGAGCACGATCGATTGCCACCTCGGTCCCTCGCGACGCACGGCGGCGCGCAACGGCGCGAAGAACTCCTCGGTGGCCTTCGTGTTCGAGGCGACGTAGACGGCGAGGGTGATCGTGACGAGGACCATGCTCCAGATCACGAGCGTCCGGGGCATCGGGAGGGGGACGCTGTAGCCCACGATGAGCTGGGCCGCATAGGGGAACACCCACTCGAGGAACACGAACGTCGACACGAAGATGGCGACCGTGCCTCCGAGGATGCCGACCCGCTTGCGCTTCTTCATGGTGCGGGCTCCTCGTCGTCGTTGGGCTTCTCGTCGTCGTTGGGCTTCTCGTCGTCGTTGGGCTTCTCGTCGTCGGCCTCGTCCTGGTCGGGCTCCTCCTCCGGTTCGTCGTCGTCCTCGTGCTCGTCCCGTTGGTGCTCGTGCTCCTGCTCGTCCGGTTCGTCGGGCTCCTCGCTCTCGGGAGTCGTGCCCTGGAGCTCGCCGGACGGCGCTGCCCCACCGACGGCCGCGAGGGCTGGCCCCTCGGCTCCGCCGCTCGAGTATCCGAGATTCGCGAGCCAGAACACGAACGAGAGCATCGAGAGGTACACGATCGTGATGAAGGCGACGACGTACCCGACCTCGTCGAGGCCCGGGTTCTGAGCCGTCGGGGAGACGTCCCGGATCACTCCGTAGAAGTGCCAGTCCTGCCGGACGCCCGAGTGGATGTAGCCCATCAGGCCCATCGTCAGGACGACGGTCACGCAGAGCAGGACGAGCGCGTACTGGGGCCGCGCGCCGATGGCGCCCCAGCGGATGCGCCCGACGGTCCGCGCGCCTCGGAACAGCGCCAGGTCGATCGCGGTGACCAGGATCATCGCGGTCAGGACCATCAGGACCTGGCTCACCGCGAGGTGCCGCAGGAACGGGTTGGCGACCTTGAGGACGTAGAAGCCGGACGCGCCGAAAACCACCACCACGACGATCGCCGTGTAGGCGAGGAGCACCGCCTGGCCCAGCTTCCCCCGCTCACGGAAGGCGAGGACGACGGCGAGGATCTGCACGACGATCTGCCCCACCAGCAGCCACGCGTGGAAGTGGAAGATCCAGGTCACGCTCTGGTCGAGCGAGAGGTCCGAGGGGTCGAGCCCGAAGATCACCCAGGCCCAGATCGCCACCGCCGCGCTCGTGAGCAGCATGACGGCGGGGACGATGAAGCGGCCGAGCCCCGCATCTCTCAGGCCGGCCACCTCGCCCTTGTTGGCCCGCCGGTAGAGCATGAAGCTCCAGTAGGTTGACAGGATGATGAAGTTGACGGCCGCGTTCTTGGCGGGCATCAGCCCGAGGTACTTCAGCAGCGGGTGGTACTGGGTGCCCATACGCGCCGCCTCTTCGGGGCTGAGCGGGAGGTTGTGCGGGATCACCCAGACGAAGAAGCTCAACGCGAGCGCGAGCAAGATGAATTTCACGTAGGGCCGGTAGCGCTCGGCGCCCTCGATGCGCTCCATTCCGGACCAGAGGTAGAAGTTCGCGCCGACGAAGAGCACGCCGATGAGCACCGCCTGGACGACGAAGTTCCACGAGAGGAAGCCCCCCATGGCGTCGTTGCCCATGACCGGGCTGAAGCTGTAGAGTTCGCGGCCGAGGTAGTAGCCGGCGAAGGGGATCAGCAAGAGGCCGCTGATCCCGATGAAGTTGCCGACGTACCCCATCCAGTCGTAGTAGGCGCGGTCTTCGCGGTTCTTCGTGGTCAGGAAGCGCACCGCCGCGTAGGCGCCGATGACGAAGCCGCCGTACGCGATGTTGCCCATCAGCCGGTGCAGGTTGAGCGGTCGCCAGAGGTAGTTCGAGACCGCGCCCCACGTGTCGCCGACGTACACGCCGGCGTGGGTCGTCCCCGTCGGGCTCATCATGAACGTGCCCCACGAGTTTGCGATCACCATGATCGTGATCCCGGCCATGTTCAGGACCACGCCGACGTAGATGTGCAGGGACTTCCGGCTCGAGGCCCACGAGTAGATCGCGTAGACGAGCAGGAACGCGATCATGACCCAGGGGAAGATCCGGTAGAGTTCGGGCAACGGCCTCGTCGGCGCGGCGCCGGCCGCGATCTCCTCGATGGAGGGCCCCATCGATGCGAGCGCCACGACGCCGTTCCACAGGAACAGGTAGAAAGTGAGCGAGACGAAGGCGGCCCCGAGGAGCCAGGAGGGGATCCGCAGGAGCTTCGCGAGGCGCGGGCGGCAGGGCTCGAGCGATGTCATCCGGGCCCACGAGTACTGATAGGAGTACATCGCTGCGATCTCGACGAAGAACACCAGCCCGTAGAGATAGAAGGTGCCGTGCATCGCGTTCGCGATGTGTTGCATCACGCCCGGGTAGAGCCCGAAGAGCACGAACGCGAGCAGGCCGCCGAGGGACGCGGTCGTGGCGAAGGCGGCGCTCAGGAGGCGCGTGCACTCGCGGGCCAGGCGGTCGTAGCGCGGGTCGTGGTTCCGGGTGCCCACCACCTCGAGGATCACGGCGAAGATCGGCACGCCGAGGACGAACGCGCCGAAGAGCAGGTGGAGCTGGGCCACGACCCAGACGACCTGGCGGGAGTCGAGGCCGGCGACTGATCGGTAGGGCTCGCCGGTGGGCGTGTCCTGAGCCAGGGCGAGCGCTGGGAGCACAAGCAGCGCGACGAGCGGGATCGATCCGAGCGCGATCCTGCGACCAACGCGCGCGAAGAGAGTCGTCTGGCGCGTCATGGTTCCTCCGCGACGGTGCGGGCGTCGCTCGCCTCGGCGGTCAGGAACGCCGCGAGATCGGCGCTGTCCTGCACGCTGAGCGCCGCGCCGTAGAGGGTGGGCTCGGCGTCCGGCTCTTCTCGCTCATGGCTAGCGATCCGGACCAGCAGGTCGACCTCTGCGTGGCCGGCCGCGAGCTCGGACGTGGCCGGAGCGGACACTCCGGCGTCGGGCGCGCCGTGGCAGCCGTCGCAGTGAAGCTCGGCGAAGCGCGCTCGCCCGTGGTCGGCGTTCCCGCGGAGCCCGACCTCGGGCTCCCCCGCATCGGCGTCGGCCATGCTCGAGGAGTAGGCTCGCTGCGCACTGATGATCTCCCCCTCGAGCTCGGGTGTCGCGGGGACGCCGCTCTGCTGGAAGAGGAAGAGGATGATCGAGCGGATGTCCTCGTCGGAGAGCATCGTGGGCGGGCCGCTGACCCGGATCATGACGCCCGACTCGAAGCCTGGCGTGATGTACGCGTCCGGGGCGTAGAGCGCCTCTACGATGTGCTCCACTGCGGTCACGCCCCGCTGCTCCGACCCGGCCCGCACGGCGATGGGCTCGGTGAAGTCTGGTGGGTGGACGCCGAGGTTGGGGCCGCGGATGCCCACGCCCTGGTCGCCTATCGTGTGGCACGCGAGGCAGCTCCCGCGCCCGTTGAAGAGCCTCGCGCCCGCCTGGGGTGAGACCTCGCCCGCTTGCTGCGAGGCGCCGCGCCGCGCGGTCACGTCGTAGCTGGCCGCCCCGCTCAGCTCGTGGAAGTAGGAGCCCACCCACGCGAACCCGCCGATCAGCGCCAGCGAGAGGAGCACGACTCCGATCGGGTGCTTCAGGTCGTCCCATCGGCTGGTCCGGGCCGGGGATCGATCATCGACCTCGGGCCCGGGCCCGGGCGCCCTCTCTTGCGCTTCAGACATCCGTGACCGCTCGGCGCAGATCTCTGGCGTCGGCCGGGGTGGGCCCCGCACCTACTCCCCCGGTCGCCACACGCGAGGGCAAGGGAGGCTCGGTGCGCAATCCGGGCAGGGGCCAGGCCGCGCGCCCGCGCACCTCGGCCATCAGCTCCGGGGTGACGGCGGGCAGCCCGCGCGCCCGAGCGTGCGCCTCGAG
>JAADHO010000158.1 GCA_013151775.1 Deltaproteobacteria bacterium
GACTCTGCCTCTCGGGCAGAGTCACGGATCGCCGCTCGATGCACCGGCAGCCGGACGATGAAGTGGCTTCGGTCCTCGTCGAACTCGAACTGCGGCGGCGATGACCCGTTCGCAGTCCTTTAGGAGCATCGCCCATGTGCTGGCAGCGGCGAGGCGCCTCATGGCCCACAGCTTTTCGAGGGCACCACGGCGAGCCTTGCCGCACCGTCTGCGTCGACAAGTACATTCCGAACGCGCGAAGAGTCCGAGTCTGTCAATGTCTACGGTTGGAATATACCGATGTGTATATTGCGACTGCAGTAATCAGTCAGAAGCTGAAGCTCCATGCGGTCACCATCAACCAGCGCCGGGCTCAGCACGACGGAGCGCGAGCTTCGACCACCTCGCCGCGGAGGAGCGCGTGGCTGTCACCGCGGACGACGTGGTCGAGTTGCGCGGAGTGTCCCGCGCTGCCGCGAGTCGACTGCTCATCGACATCCTCGACGCGCCGGAGTTGGGCGGCGGCGGCAGGCACACGCTAGATGTCGTTCGGGCGTACTGGCGAAGTCCGCACGCTGACGCCGACTCGCTGATGCAGTACGCCGTGCGCTACGGGCGCGGGACGGTGTTCAAGCGCTTGGGGTACCTCGCGGAGCTTGCGGGAGTCGCGTCGGAGTGCCGTGAGGACGGATACCCGAGCTTGCTCTACGTGCAGCTCATCGGGCTGATGATGAGGTCCTGCTCCACCTGAGCATCGAGGCGCCAGGGGCTCGCCAGGCTGTGATGTAGTCCTTGGGGATCTACGGCGTGCAGATCCACCGAGCAGCCCACCGAGGACGCGCTCGCTAGTGGCGTCTCTCTGCGATCTGATGGCAGTCGACCGCTACGCCGCCCGCGCGGTCACTCGTCACGCTGCACACGGTGAAGTCGGTGTCCCACTGAAGGAAGTCGTTGAACCTCACCTGGTTCTGCGCGCTGCCCGAGCTGCCCGACGCCACGAAGGTCTGGGTGGTGTCGGCGCGCGGCGCGAGGAAGGTCTGCTTTGCGTCCGAGCCCACGCTGATGGGCGCGTCCGCGACACCGTCGAGGTCCGCGTCTACTCCGAAATCGACGGCTTCACGGGTCAGGTTTAGGACGAGCACAGCCTCGCTTGCCGGGGGGAGGTCCGAGTAGTCGAATCGCAGCAGCTCTTCGGCGCCGGTTCCATCCCGATTCGTGGCCACGTAGAGGCGTCGTTCCTCTGGCGTCAGTGTCACCGCCTCGTCGAAGAGCGTGTCGCGGGGGCAATCGAAAGAGTCCTCGTAGAACTCGAGCTCCCAGGCTCCCACGGCGAGGTGTGTCTCCTCTGGCAGGTGGTCGAGTCTCTCGATGGCGTCCCGGTAGTCGACGCGAGTCTCCGGATCGTAGATGCGAACGGCCAGAGCGCAGAATCCATCTTCCACGATGTCGTCGACCACGATGATGTTCGCCTCCGGCCCCCTGCCTCCAGAACAGCCCTGCGTGGTCAGTAGTGAGAGGCCCAAGACCCATGACAGCGTCCGTCTCGACATTATCTCCTCCTTGGATTCCTCGCAGATCATACTCGCAGATCGCAGTTCAGTCAGCGCGGTCTCGGGTGCGAAAGGTGTCCACGCGGGCGGCGAAGCGGTTCAGCCGGCGTGGGTCCGCGCCTCGCCGGCGCTCAGGCAGCGAGCGCCTTGGCGATCTTCTCGGCGTTGGCTCCCAAGGAGAGAAGGACGCGCATGGCCAGGTCGAGGCTGACTCCCTGCTGGCTGGCATTCTCAGCTTTCGCGACGCGGGCCTGGGTGGTCGAAGCCATCTTGGCAACCTCAGCCTGGGTCAGACCCGCCGCCTTGCGACGAGCACGAATGCTAGCCGCCAGCGACACGCGGATCGCCACGAGCGCGGCCTCGGTGTCGTCCATGCCCAGGAAGTTCTGGGCGGTCCCCACCTTCCAGCCGGCGGCTTCCAGCTTCCTCTTCTTGGCGTTGTCCATGGTCACTCCTTCAGCACCTTTTCGTAGCTCTTGATCCGGGCCTTGCACGTGTCGATGACCCGCTGGCAACCCCATGAGTTCGTGCTGTTGGAGAAGACCCAGCAGCCCACCGGCTTGTCGGCGAGCGGCCACAGAGAAGGGCGGGGTCTTCACCTCCCCATGTAGCCAGATGACCGCTTTCTCCTTCACAGCCACACCGACAGTATATGCCCGATACGGCATATGCGCAAGCCGCTCACGGGTCGCGCATGGTGCGTTCGTGCCGGTTGATGATTCGGTCTCGTGGGCGCCAGCGATCCTACGGATGCCTCAGTTCAGCAGCATCTTTCGTCGCTGCTCGAGTTCGCTCTCCGCTTCGAGAAGATCCTCGACGTAGACGTCGTCGTGCCCCCTCCGCGTGGCGATGTCTCGGGCGAGGGCGATGGCTGTCGCGGGAACGCCTCCGGCGATGGCGTCGTCCAGGTTCACCGGGCCCTCGGAGGGTTCGAGAAACTCCGGCAGCGTCGTGCGAAAGGCGTCCAGGCGGGCCGCGAAGCGATCCAGGCGGCGTCGGTCCGCACCTCGCGTGAGCTCCGCCACCGCCGTGGCCAAGTCGCGCAGCCCTTCGAGCTCCGGGTAGCTCGCCTCGAAGAGGGCATAGCCCTCGCCGAAGTTCGAGGCGTCGACCAGCAGCCGCCGCAGCTGAGCTGTGCCGCCGCCGAGTCGTCGCATGGCCCACAGCTCTTCGAGGGGCACTACCGCGTCCACGCGCTCTTCGTCCGCCGCCTCGAACTTGGCGCCCAGGACGCCGTCGCTGAGGTCGAAGCACGAGCGTCGCCAGCTGGTGATGCGGCCGCCATCGCCACAACTTGGGCAGCTCCACTCGAGGGCGTCCGAGCTGGGCCGACCGACGACGAGCCGCGTGCCGCAGCGCCCGCGGCGACCCGGCATGGAGCAGGGCATGGGCACCACGAACACGGCCTCCACGTCCATCACCGAGCCGAACTCCACCATCAGGCCGAAGTAGAGCGCCAGCTCGCCGGCGCGCCCCTCGACGACCACGTCGCCGTTGTCGCTCAGGAAGTGCGAGAGGTCCGTCGTGTAGGTGCGGGGTCTGGACACGCCGCGATGATACCGCGGTCGCGCGGAGTCTCCACCAAGAGAACCGGCCCCAAACGCGAGAGGATTCTTGCCAAAGGTAAGTGCCGGGGTTGTGTTGGACAAGAATTGTATCGGCTCCATCCCGGCGATGTGTCGGGCGAGGACGATAGTCGAAGTCGGATTCCGGCGCCGTCTTCGAGGCCGCTGCCGCTTATGCCTCCCGTCGATTGCGCCCGACCCACGTGCGCACGCTACCCGGGGGCGCTGGCGCCACTCGCATGGTCGACGCCCCTTGGCGCTAGAGCATCCCGCTCCGAAACGCCGTGGGCTCTCCGATGCGGAGCTCCTCCTCGGACGCCCAGACCTGGATCGCGGCGCCCGCGAAGACGCCGTCACCGTCGGAGCTCACGAGCAGGGCAGGGGTCGTGATCGAAACGCTCTCGCTGCGCCCCGTCATCGAGTCGCGCACTTCGAGTTCGTGCGTTCCGGCCCTCACGGGCACCGACTCGAGGCGGTAGCTCGGAGGCGGCGCTCGAATCACACCGACGACCTCGGCGCAGGGCACGCGCACGCTTCCGACGACGTGGTGGTCGAGGGTGACGACGAAGTCTCGGGTCGCCCCGTCGCAGCGCGCGAAGGCCGCGACGATGCTGAGCTCGAGGTCGACGGGGAGGGCCAGTAGCTCGGCCCCGTCATGGCACGCTTCTTCGTCCAGCGAAGCCGTCGCAGCGTGGTGTGTCTCCGCCTGCGGCGACGCACCGCACGCCGCCAGCATGAGACACGAGAAGATCAGGGTACTGTGAGTCGTCAACATCCATGACGGTCTACGCGCTGAGCATGGCGACGTCATCGGCGTATCGCGTGAGCGCGGTAGCGATCTTGGGCATGGTCTGGACACCATGTTCGCTGCCCCTCTTGTATCGGTCGTCATCGATGCTCTCCCTCTGAACGGACAGCCGCGTGCATGGCTTTCACCGCCGCTTCAACTAGGTATGGCTTCTGGTCTGGGTGCTTCAGGGCTGCGCCCATGGCTCCCTCAACGATTCCCCACAGCAGCTCACTCGCCACAGAGGGGATAATCCCCTTTTCAATTTCTCCGTCTTCGATCGCAGAAGCGATGGCCTGCTCGAGCGCGGACTTCACTGTGTCGGTGTGGGCGCTCAGACGGGCACGAACCTGTGCCGATAGTCCGAATTCCAAACGGAAGCCCGTGTGGCCGGGGCTCACGTGAGAGATCTGAAGCGTTGCGAATGCTCGCAGTTTTTCGATCAATCCATCTGCGTGGTCGATGACGTCGAGCAGATGCCGTTCCATCGCAGCGCTGTGTTCGTCCAGCGCCAGCGCGACGATGCTCTCCACGTCGGGAAAGTAGTTGTACACCGTCTGCCGAGTCATGCCGGCCGCGGCTGCAACCTTGGACATGCTCACGCCGCTCAAACCCCCCGCGTGAATCACGCGGAGGGTCGCGTCGACGATACGCGCAGTCTGACGGGCTTTGTGGCTGGCCATCGACGTGACCTCAGGATTCGTGCGCTTCCAGGAGATCCGACGCACACATGATCAGCCGTGCCAGCCGTCCACCAAATTCATCATCTGCATGTCGTACTCGCTCATCCAGTTCTTGATGTTTTTGAAATCCTCTGACTCGAGAAGAGCGGCGACGGCATCCGTCTTCATGAAGCTCTGAAAATCGGCCTTCTTCTGCCAAACGGTGACGGAACAAAGTTCGCCTCCCTTCTTTTCCGATTGGGTCACCATCGACTGAATCATACCCGGCTGTCCCTGGAGCAGCTTGGCGCTCTTGCGGGTGATCGAGAGGACATCGTCTTCGCGACCTTCGATGGGCGTAATTCGTTCCATGAAGACGAACACCTCGTCGCCATGGTCCTGGTTCTCCTGCATACTCATCGGTTCACTCCTCTTCGGTGGGACCACGATGGATTTCAGCGGCCTCGGCTATGTTGGACAGCGTGTCTAACTTTAGACGGTATGTCAAACGCTCCGTTAGCAGAGGACCGACTGCGGGTGTGGCTCGACCAGCGATCCCCGTGGCAGGCTTCAGCGCGCGCGCAGGGTGAAGCCGCCGGGGATGAAGATGGCGCCGGATCCGCGGGCCTGCCAGCGAGGTGCGCGGTAGCCGCCTGCGCCCTGGGGTTGCGCCTGCCAGCGGCCCGTGGCCCAGACCCACGCGCTTCCGCTCCACTGCCAGTAGCCGGCGATCCAGATGAGGCCTCGCGCTTGCCGAGTCGGGTGCGCTTCGTTGCGTGGGGGTGGAGGCAGTCGCGGTGCGCGGGTGGTCAAGCCTGCCTCGACGTCCGCCTCGGGCACGTCCCACATGCCGCCGAGCCAGACCCAGGCGCGGCCGCTCCAGCGCCAGTAGCCCGGGATCCAGCGCGCGTTCTGGCTGGGCTTGGGCGGCTGCGTCTCTGCGCGTGGTGAGGGCGGCGGACCCGGCTCGAGCGCCTCGGTT
>JAADHO010000093.1 GCA_013151775.1 Deltaproteobacteria bacterium
CCACGCGACCGAGCAATTCACGCTCCCAGAGCAGGCGCTCGGCGTCCGCCGCCCCGACCACCTTCAGCGCGCGCTCCGCGTCCTGCTCCAGGGTGTCGAGGGCCAAGAGCACCCTCCCCGTCCCGCCGCGCCCGAGCTCACGAACGTAGCGGTAGCGCCCCGCGAGCAGCGCCTCATCCGCCAACTTACTTGTCGTTTTCTTCGCCACCGATACGAACTATCGCCGATGAATCTGAGAAACGCCAATCATGTTGCCGGTCTACCCGTAGATCAGAAAGGGCTCCCGCGACACACGGAACGCCTCCGCGGCCTCGAGATCCGCGTGCAGCAGCGGGTCGAGGGACGTACCCGCCTCGAGTGCCTCGCGCACCTCGGGTCCGCCGCTGAGCAGGTCGAGGGCGGGCCTGTCGGCCACGTACTCGTACTCTTCCGTGCGGAAGAAACGTGTGCCCGCAGGGCATTGACCGTGCGCGACTTCGATCATGCGCAGGTAGGCGGCGTAGGGACGGAAGGCGTCGACGTCGACGATGTGCACCTGCACACCGCCACAGGACGCGCCCGCGTGCTTGTGGAAGGTGGGAGAGAAGTGAAGGGGCCGGAGGCAGGCGCCCTCGAGCCAAGGATCGCCGCGCAGGCTTCGCGCCAAGCGCTCACCATCGAGCCAGGGCGCGCCCCAGACCTCGAAGGGTCGCGTGTGACCGCGCCCCTCGCTCAGCGTCGTGCCCTCGAGCAGGCAGGCGCCGGGGTAGACGCGGGCGGTGTCGAGGGTGGGCATATTCGGCGAGGGCAGCACCCAGGGCAGGCCCGTCGCCGCGAAACCCATGGAGCGCGCGTAACCTTGCATCTCGACCAGCTCCAGGGCGGCCTCGGGCAGCGACTCCCGCGCACGCACGAGACGCAGGAGCTCCGCGATGGTCATGCCATGACGCACGCTCACGTCGTAGAGGCCCACGAAGGAGCGGTAACCGGGGCGCTGCGGGGCGCCCTCGACACGCTCACCCCCAAGGGGGTTCGGACGGTCCAGCACGACCAGCGGGATGCCCTCTCGCGCGCAGGCCACCAGACACAGGGCCGCCGTCCAGACGTAGGTGTAGTAGCGGCTGCCCACGTCCTGCAGATCCACGACCAGCGCGTCGAGCCCCGCGATCTGTGCGGGGGTGGGCGAGAGATCCTCGAAGCGCTCGCCATACAGCGAGTGCACGGGCAGGTCCGTCTCTCCCGAGGCGACGCCGACCATATCCTGCGCCGCGGCTCGCAGCCCATGCTCGGGACCGAAGAGGGCGACGACCTGCACACCCGCGGCCTCGAGCACGGCGCGCGCGGGCCTCAGCTCGGCGTCCACGCTCGCCGCGTGGCAGAGCAGGCCCACGCGTCGCCCGGTCAGCGGCGCGAGCGCGTCGGCGTCTCCCGCGGCCACGCGGTCGAGCCCAGAGCGTACGACCGGCCTCGGACGGCTCATGCCTCGGCGGGGTTGGACGCGCCCTCGCCGGCCATGCGATAGAGCACGGCCATGCGCACGGCGACGCCCGCCTCGACCTGATCGAGCACGGCGCTCGAGGGGCCGTCGGCGACCTCGGGGGAGATCTCCACGCCGCGGTTCATGGGCCCGGGGTGCATCACCAAGGCGCCGGGCTTGGCGAGCCCGAGCAGCTCGCGGTTCAGGCCGAAGGTGCGGCTGTACTCGCGCAGGCTCGGCAGGCGCGTGCCGCCGAGGCGCTCCTGTTGGATGCGCAGCATCATCACCACGTCGACCCCCTCGAGGGCCGACTCGAGGGTTGGCATCACGCGCACTCCGAGCGCTGCGGCGTCGCGAGGCAAGAGCGTGCGGGGGCCAGTGACCCTCACCTCGGCGCCGAAGAGGGCCAAGAGCTCGGCGGCGGAGCGGGCCACTCGCGAGTGGGCGATGTCGCCGCAGATGGCCACGATCAGATTGTCCAGGCGACCCACGCGGCGGCGGATCGTGAAGGCGTCGAGCAGCGCCTGCGTCGGGTGGGCGTGGGTGCCATCACCCGCGTTGACCACGGCGCAGCGGACGCGCTTGGCAACGAAATGCGGCGCGCCCGAGGCGCCGTGGCGCATCACGATCACGTCGGGCTGCATCGCCTCGAGGGTGCGCACGGTGTCGGAGAGGGTCTCCCCCTTCTTCACGCTCGAGGCGGCGACGGACATGTTGACGACGTCGGCGCTGAGGCGCTTGCCCGCGAGCTCGAAGGAGGTGCGGGTACGCGTGGAATTCTCGTAGAAGAGGTTGATGATGGTCTTGCCGCGCAGCGTGGGCACCTTGCGCACGGGTCGACGGGAGACCTCGAAGAAGGCCTCGGCGGCGTCGAGAATCGAGAGCACGTCGTCGCGCCCGTAGCCCTCGAAGTCGAGCAGATGCCGTGGCGACGTCATGGGGCCGCCCGAACCTTCGCGGCGGCGAAGAGTCGGACCTCGTCCGAGTCGGCGCTCGCGTCCCCCGAGACGCACACCTCGAGGCGTCCGCCAGCGGGCACGTCGACACTGCGCCCGATGAAGTCCGCGGCGATCGGCAGCTCGCGGCCGCCACGATCGCAGAGCACGGCGAGCCACACCCGGCGCGGGCGGCCGTAGTCGAGCAGGGCGTCGACGGCCGCGCGGATCGTGCGCCCCGTCTGCAGAACGTCGTCGACCAGGACGACGTCGCGCCCCCGCGGCTCGAAGGGGATGTGGCTGGGGCCGATCTTCGGATCGGGCAGCGCCGTGGCGGCGTCGTCACGGTAGAGCGCGATGTCCACGGCGCCCACCTCGGGCTCCACGCCCTCGGCGCTCTTCAGCGCGTGTCCGAGGCGCTCGGTGATGCTCACGCCGCCGCGCCGAATGCCCACCAGGGCAAAACCGGCGGGCACGCGCTCGAGGATCTCGTCGGCGACCCGGCGGATGGCACGCGCGACGTCAGCGCTGTCGAGGGCGACCTGCCCATCCGTGTCCAAGGAAACCGTCGTCGGAGAAGCCACGGCGGCATCCTCCTGCCCGTCCCCTCCCCGGTCAAGCAAGAACGGAGGCGCTGCGGAAGCGCGAGGATGGTGAGGACCTGCAGCGTTGGACGATGCGCAGGGGACCGTTGGACGATGCGCAGGGGACGATGCGCAGGGGACGATCTGCGTCATGGAAGCGCGAGGATGGTGAGGACCTGCAGCGTTGGACGATGCGCAGGGGACGATCTGCGTCATTGCGTCATTGCCGCAAACCCGATGCGCAGGGACGATCTGCGTCATTGCGTCATTGCCGCAAACCGACCACGAAACGCCTGGCCGCCATCCCGGATCGCGCAATGACGCGGATCGTCCCCGATCTACCCTCGAATGACGCAATGACGCAGATCGTCCCCGATCCACCCTCGAATGACGCAATGACGCAGATCGTCCCCGTCCTCGGTCCCCGTCCTCGCTCAGGTCCCGGGTTCGTCTTCGATTGGCGGCGGAGGAGCCGCACTCGCCTCGGCGTGCGGTGAGGCCTCGCCGCGGTCGCGCGCCTCCTCGTACTTGGAGGGGCAGCGGGGCACGACCTCGCTGGCGATGAAGGTGCCGTCGGGGTTGACGCGACCCTGCACCGTGACGGAGATGCCCATGTTGTCGCGGAAGGTGTCGGGCACGACGCACTCGCTGAAGCGCACGGGCATCACCACGCCCTCCTTCTGGAGGGAGAAGCGCCACTCACAGGGATCCTCGCGGAAACGCACGGAGCCCTGGGTGAGCTTGCCTTCGACGCGCAGCTGCTGATCGCCGAGCTCCGCCTCGTGGCCCACGACCTCGCTGACGAGCTTGGAATAGACGAAGGCGTCGCCACCGCTGCCCATCAGCAGGAAGCCTACGCCAGCGAGCAGCAGCGTGAGCACGCCGCCCACCTTCAGCCAGCCGGGCAGGCCGCTGCGCTCTTCCTCGGCGGGGACGCTCGAAACGGGGGGAATCTCTTCAGTCATGCGCTCACTCCAGGCGCAGCGTAGAGCCCAAGCTGCGCGCTGCCACCCCCCATTGTTAAACACGAACGCGGGCGGCGCCAGGGGCGCGACCCACGTCCGCCGCTGGACGACTCCCGAGAGGGAGATCCGTCACAGCGAAGCGCGACCCGGCGCAACTCCGCCCGGCCGCTGCACGAGGAGCGACCCGAGGCCGCTCCAGGAACTCAGGGCATGATCATCAGGGAGATGACGAGCGCGTAGATCACCAGGGACTCGATCAGCGCCAGGCCGAGGATCATCGGCGTGAAGATCTTGTCCGAGGCGTTGGGGTTGCGCGCGATGCCCTCGAGTGCCGCAGCGGCGGCCTTGCCCTGTCCGAGGGCGCCACCGAAGGCGGCGATGCCGATGGCGAGGCCGGCGGCGAGAGCCCTGGCCGTCACCTCGTCCGAGGCGTTGGACGCGGAGTCCTGCGCGAAGGCCGTGCTGGCGAGGAGGAGGGGCCCGAGGAGGGCGGCGAATCGAAGGGCGGTCTGCTTCATGGAGAGCTCCTTGGAGATGTCTCTGCTAGGCGCCCCATCCGGACGCCCAAAGGTGGGTTCGCGGCCTAGTGCCCCTCGTGGGCGATGGCCATGGAGATGTAGACCGTGGAGAGCAGGCAGAAGACCAGCGTCTGCACGATCACGACGATGCAACCGAGGCCGTACATGGCCACGGGAACGGGGATGAGCAGGCCGAAGCCGCCGAACATGCCGGCGAAGAGGCCCAGGAAGATGCCGAGCACCAGGTGATCGGCGACCATGTTGGCCATCAGGCGAATGCTGAGACTCGCCGGGCGCACGAGATGGCTCACCATCTCGACCAGCAGAATCAGCGGCGACATCCACCAAATGGGGCCCAAGAAGTGCTTGAAGTACTCGAGCCCGTGCTCCTTCACACCGAAGACGTGCGTAGCGAAGAAGATCACAGAGGCACACGCCAGCGTCGTGTTGAAGTTGCCAGTGGGCGGGACGAAACCTGGCACGAGCCCCAGAGTGTTGGAGAAGAAGATGAGGAACGCGCAGGTGCCAATGAGTGGCAGGAAGAAGCGCGTCGCCCGCTTGCCCATCATCGGCTCCATCATGCCGTAGACGGCCTCGACGAAGATCTCGACGAAGGTGCGCAGAGTGAGCTTGTCCTCGGGCACCAGGGCCGCCTTCACGTCCACCAGCTTACGGCTGACGACGAGACTCAGCACGGCGAGGATCAGGATGACGAAGGTGAAGGAGACGACGTGCTGCACGCCGATGTCGGGGTTGTGGCCAATCCATGAGGGACCGTAGGCCGACGCCTGCTCGTGCAGGTCGGAGTAGAAGCTCAGGAAGCTCAGCCAGCTCTCACCATGCGGCATCTCAGCTCTCCTCCCCGAGCGCGGCGCGCGCGGGCGAAACGAAGATCGTCCCGAGGAAGATGCCGCCGACCAAAGAGCTGAGGCCGATGGCGAATCCGAAGGGCTCGAGCGCGAAGCGCGTGAGCAGCCCCCAACAGACGAGCCCGAGCAGCAGCATCTTGCCG
Source organism: Deltaproteobacteria bacterium (assembly GCA_013151775.1). Lineage (GTDB taxonomy): Bacteria > Myxococcota_A > Polyangia > Polyangiales > Houyiibacteriaceae > JAADHO01. The sequence continues at coordinate 5,471 of JAADHO010000093.1, forward strand.
CTCAGGAGCAGCATCAGGCCGCTGCGGCTGCGCACGGAGCCTCGGGTCGCG
>JAADHO010000115.1 GCA_013151775.1 Deltaproteobacteria bacterium
CGATCTCCAGGCGCGGCTGCATGGCTACGTCGATCAGCGCTTCGTCTTGAGCAGCCTCACGGTCGCGGAGCAGCTGAAGATCTCGCTGGTGCGTGAGCGCACTCGGCGACGCGGCGGGGGCCGGCGGCCACACCCACAACCGGCGGCTATGACCGAAGCGCCACCTCCTCCGGTGATGATGACGAGCATGCGCCGTCACGGCCTGCCCCAGAGCGAGGTGCTCGACCCCTGGGCGACCGGCGGCTGACTCCGGCCGTGGGCCTGCGCCTGATTCGATTCGAGCCGTCCGGTTGCCCGTCCGTGCCCAGCCGACTACCTTCCGCGGCCATGCGAGACCCTCTTCGCGCGATGCCCCTCGCAGCCCTGGTGCTGCTCTCGATCTCGAGCGCGGGCTGTCTCGACAACCCGGGCATCGATCCGCCGGCGCGCGAGTTCAACTTCCCCGTCGCGGGTCGGCTGTGGCCCGCCGCGGCGCCGACCCAGCTGCTGGTGGCCAACTCGAACTTCGACCTGCGCTACAACGGCGGGAGCCTCGCCATGTGGTCCCTCGGGCCGCTCGATGACTGCCTACGGGCGTGCCGAGAGGCGGGCCTAGCGGGCGAGGACTGCTACCTGCGAGACGGCGAGCAGATCGGCGCGGACGAGGTCGACTGCCCCGGGCTCTTCCGCAGCGAGGTAGTGATCGACTCCTTCGCCGCCGATCTCGCCCTGTCTCCCGACGAGCGGCGCGTCTACATCCCCGTGCGCTCCGCGAGCGAGCTCTTCTACGTCGACGTGGCGGAGGATGGCACGCTGGACTGCGCGGGTCGACGCGTCTGCGGAGAGGCGAATCGCGGCGTGGACGAGACGGCGGCGCGGGCGCTGGACCTGTCCCTGCCCGTGGATCCCATCGGCATCTACGTCGGCTCGGCGTCCGCGGAGTTGGGCCTGCCCGAAGGCTCTGGAGACTACGTCCTGCTCTCCCATCGCGAGGGCGCCACCAGCTTGATCTCGGCTCCCCCCGGCGCTCGGCCGAGCCTGCTCGATGTGCGCAGCGACCTGACCCCCAACCTGGCCGCCATCTCTCGCGATCCCGTCTCGGGCCTGATGTGGATCCCGAGCGCGTCACGCCCCGTGCTGGATCGTATCGGCGTGGCGGTGAATTCCGACAGCTTCGACGAGGGCGTGGTGTACGACGCCGGATCCCTCGAGCTGCGAGGCGTCGACACGGGCGCCACCGGCTTCGCCGACGCGCGGCAGGTGGTGTTCGATCCCCGCGGGCTGAGGCGCGCCTACATTCTCTCCCGGCGCCCTCGGGCGCTCTTCGTCGTGGCCCCGGACGAGGGCCTCGACTCCCTCGAGCTGCTGGGTGAAGTGAACCTCGGGGCTGGGCCCTCACGCCTGACCGTGGTCGAGCTGCGCGCCGGTACGCCCGAGGCTCGCACCTTGGCCTTCGTCAGCTGCTTCGACAGCCGCGACGTCTACCTGATCGATGTGGACGTGCCGCGCCTAATCTCCGTCTATCGCGGCGTCAGCGGGCCCTTCGACCTGGCGGTGGATCCGGGCAAGGAACGGCTCTTCATCACCGACTTCCGCGCCTCCGTGATCCGAATCGTAGATCTCGCGCCTACCTTGGACTGTCTCGCCGGCAGCGAGAGCGGAGAGTGCACGCCCGTGCAGCTCGGCATGCTCGGCCGCCCACGTGCGCTGGAGGAGCTGAGATGAACTCCCGCGGGCTCCGCCTCTCGCTCGCTGTGGCCATCTCGTTGGTCCTGAGCGCTTGCCAACAGAGTGGCACTCTGGTCACCCCCGTGCGCTTCGATCGTCCGCGGGCCCTGGGCTTCGCCTGCTTCGACACGGGCTCGAGTCTGTTCGTGGAGCTCGGCCGCTGCGAGGGGCTCGAGGAGGTCGACTCGGAGACCGTCGGTCTCACGGCCTTGATCGCCCAGACCGCGCGCGGAGAGGTGGCCGCGGTGGATCTGCGGACCGGGCAGGTGCTCGACAGCGACGAGCGAGTCCCGGGCTTCACCTTTCGACGCGTGGGGGTGGATCCCGTGGCCATCGTCGTGCCGCCCAACGCCCCCGCCACGACCTACGTCGCGAGCCGCGGTTCACGCAAGATCGAGTGGATGCCCACGGCGGAGTTTCGCCCCGACGCCGTCGGGCCAGCCTCCCCCTCGGGGGAGATCGTGCTGCCCCGAGGGGCGCCCGCCGACCTGGCCCTCTCCGCCGATGGCACGCTGCTCTTCGCACCCCTGCCCGACGCCTCCGCCCTGGCGCAGATCCCCATCCTGGCCGACGGCAGCCTGGGGGCGCCCACGCTGATCGACCTCGACGACACGCTGCCGAGCCCCGCGCTGGCCCCGGCCGGCCACCTGTCTTCGAGCGCGTGTGTCCTGCCTCCGCCGACCTGCGCGAGCTGCCGAGCCTCGTCCCGCGACCGACCGACGCCTTCGCCGGGCTGGCGTCTTCGCCCTCGCGCGTGCTCGTAGATCCCGACAACGGCGACCTGTGGATCGCGGACGCGCGGCTGCCCTTGGTGCATCACTTTGCCGTCACGGACGCGGGGGCCTCGCCTCTGCCGGCGCTGAACGTCGGCGTCCCCGTGACGGACCTCGCCCTGACGCCGCTGGTGCCCGCCGAGTTGGGCGCCACGGCCGAGAGCGCGCCCGCTCGCTATCTCTACGCCATCGACGCCCTCGGCGGCGACGTGTTGGCCATCGACCTGCTGCCGAGCTCTGCCAGCTTCGGCGCCGTGCTGCCGGTGAACGCCGGGCTCGACACGCCCGACCGGATCCACTTCCCTGCGCGTGCCCGCACGCTGGCCGTGCTGCAACCCGAGCCCGCGGGCGTCGTCTGCAGCATCGGCTCCGACCAGGACTCGCTGGCCAGCCCCGATCGACTGCGGGGAGTCTTCCTGGCCGTGGGCCTGGCCGACGGCTCGGCGCGCATCGTCGATGTCTACGATCTCGACGCGACCTGCCGAGGGGGCGATGGCGACTGCATGTCTCCCAGCAACAGCTTGGACCTCAGCGTGTACATTCGACGGCACGCGCCGCGCATCGGGACCCTGCTCAGCGTGCCCGTCGGGCTCGCGACCAGCCCCAGCTTCAGCTTCGAGTCGAGCCCCGGGGTGCTCGACGACACGGGCGCCGAGCAGACGCGCTCGGGACCTGGTCTGCTGATCCAAGACGCCTGCCCGGATCACATGACCTCCGTCTGGCCCAGCGCGTCGCAGGCCGCGCTCGCTCCGGTGATCTGCGCCTCAACGGACGCCTGGGAGCTGCCCGCGGAGCGCTGGTCCGCCGGCTGGGAGGCTTCCTTGCCGCGCACGGGCGGCGCCGGCGAGCTCTCGCGCGAGCTGGATGGACGCGCGGGAGCGTGGCTCCGGTCGCTAGCGGGCGAGATCTGCGCGCGCGGAGTGCTGGGCGCGGAAGACGTGGCCGCTCTCGGTCCGGACGACCCCCAGGCCTCCTATGGCGGAGATGAGCTGGTGATCACCTCGGAGCTACCTCTGGCGAGCCTGGACCTGGCGGAGTGCGAGGCCTTCGTCACCCCCACGGATGGATCGGAGCGACCGCTCGTGGCCTTCACCATCGAGGCCGCGGCAGACGATCGTCTGCGCCTCGGGGACGCCCTCGGCGACTACACCTTCGACGACATCTCGAGCTGCTTCTCGGGCGTGCTCCGCTACGAGGTGCGCACCCACGGCGTCTACGCGGTGGTGGGCTCGACCACGGGCTTCGTCCATCGGCTGGCGGCGGACTCCAGCGGGCGCTGTGTGCCGGATCCGGAGCTGCCCGTCGATCCCCTCGACCCCAGGACCTACCGAGTCGGACGGGCCATGCCCCGGGTGCTCTTCGACAACGGCTTCGTCTCCTTCGAGATCCAGCACGACGACGTCTCCATGGGGCTCGCCCCGGACGCGCGCGCCACCTTGGTCTTCACCCTCTCCCGGATCCCTCCCGGGCTCGGTGTCAGCCTGCGCTCCGCCGAGGGCGCCGGGGCGTCGGCCGCCATCGTCGACGAGCTGGTCTGGAACTCGACCGATCAGAGCCTCTTTGGGGTGGACGGTCAGGGCAACAGGCTGGTGCAGCTGAAGGCCGACCCCTTCCGCGTGGTGCGGGCCCTGAGATGAGCCCCGCGGCGTCTTCGGGCCGCCGGGCGGGCAAGAAGAAGCACACGCCGGTGATGCTCCAATACCTCGACGCGAAGGAGCGCTTCCCCGACGCGCTGCTCTTCTTTCGTCTGGGTGACTTCTACGAGTTCTTCTTCGAGGACGCGGAGCGCGTCTCGGAGCTGCTCGGCCTCGCGTTGACTTCCCGCGGAAAGGGCCCTGACGGAGAGCCCATCCCCATGGCGGGGCTGCCTCACCACGCGGCGGCGAGCCGCATGCCAGGGTCAGAAGGTGGCCATCTGCGAGCAGATGGCGGATCCATCGAGCGTGCGCGGCGTCGTCCCCCGAGAGGTCGTGCGCGTGATCACGCCCGGCCTCTGCCTCGAGCCAGACGCTCTGGACGCGCGCGCCGACTGCCACCTGGTGGCGGCGCTGCACCACGAGGGCGCGCTGGGCTTGGCCGCCTACGAGATGTCCACCGCCAACCTGAGCGTCTGTGAGCTGACCGGGGAGGGCGCGCTGCTGGCCGAGATCGCGCGCCTCGCACCCCGTGAGCTGCTCCTGGGGCCTGGACTCGACGAGCTGGCCGCCGGGCTCGCCCTCTTGCCCGGCGTGGCGTCTCCGCAGCTGCGCCCCACGTCGGAGCTCACGCCGCTCGAGGCGCGCCTGGGCGAAGAGGAGGCGGAGCGGTTGCGCTCGAGCGCGCCTCAGGCGGCGCTGGCGGCGGCGTCCTTCGTGCTCGACTACGCGGCGGCGCACCAGCCCCGGGGCGCGCTCGAGCCCCCGCGCGTCCGCGTCTACGACCCCGCGTCACGACTGGTGCTCGACGAGGTCGCGGTGCGGAACCTCGAGCTGCTCTCGACGCTCTCCGGCGAGCGCCGGGGCAGCCTGCTGCAGCTGATCGACCAGACGCGTTGCCCCATGGGTGCGCGCAAGCTGCGGCGCCACCTGCTCGCTCCCTTGGACGATCTGGGCGCCATCCGCCGTCGCCACGACGCGGTCACGGCGCTGGTGCAGGACTCCCCCACACGCGTGGCCCTGCGGGACGCCCTGGCGCGGGTTGGGGACGTGGAGCGGCTCACGACCCGGGCGGAACAAGGCCTGGCGAGCCCGCGCGATCTGGGCGCCCTGCGCGACAGCCTGCTGGCGATACAGCAGGTCGCCGCGGCCCTCGGCGAGCGCGCGCCCTGGGCCACGGATGATCCCTTGGCGACGCTGCTGCCCGTGGGTCTCGCCGCGGGGCTGACGCGCGCGCTCGACGAGGCCTTGGTGGATCAGCCGCCGCTGCTCTCCAACGCCGGGGGCATCTTCCGGCGCGGTCATGACCCCGAGCTCGACGAGCTCTCGAGGCTCTCCTCGAACGCCAAGGACGTGCTGCTGGAGATCGAGGCGCGAGAGCGGGAGCGCACGGGCATCTCCTCGCTGAAGATCAAGTACACGCGCGTCTTCGGCTACTACATCGAGGTCACCAAGGCGAACCTCAGCCGCGTGCCTGAGCACTACCGGCGCAAGCAGACGGTGGCCAACGCCGAGCGCTACAACACCGAAGAATTGAGCGACCTCGAGGCGCGCATCCTCGAGGCGGACGAGGGCGCCAAGGCGCTCGAATCGAGCCTCTTCGAGGGCCTACGGCTCGAGGTCGCGGCCCACGCGCAGGGCCTGCGCCGCCTGGCGGACGCGGTGGCGACGTTGGACGTGCACGCCTGCCTCGCGGAGGTGGCCGTGCGCCACGACTGGGTGCGCCCGACCCTCGACGACTCTCGGGAGCTGCTGCTTCGTGACAGCCGCCATCCCGCGGTCGAGGAGCTGCTGCCCGCAGGTCGCTTCGTGCCCAACGACATCCATTTGGGAGGTGACGCGCCGCCCATGGCGCTGGTCACGGGCCCGAATATGGGAGGCAAGTCGACGCTCATGCGCCAGACGGCCCTGGCGGTGATCCTGGCGCAGATGGGCTCCTTCGTGCCGGCACGGGAGGCGCACATGGGCCTGGTCGATCGTGTGCACACCCGGGTCGGCGCCAACGACGATCTCTCCCGTGGACACAGCACCTTCATGCTCGAGATGCGCGAGACCGCGACCATCCTGCGCGAGGCCACCCCGCGCTCGCTGGTGATCCTCGACGAGATCGGCCGAGGCACGAGCACCTACGACGGCCTGGCCATCGCCTGGGCGGTGGCCGAGCATCTGCACGACGCCATCCACTGCCGAGCGCTCTTCGCCACCCACTACCACGAGCTCTGCGAGCTCCCGAGCAGCTACCCCGGCATGCGCAACCTGAGCGTGGCAGCGCGCGAAGAGCAGGGCGAGGTGGTCTTCCTGCATCGCCTGGTGGAGGGCCCGGCCGACCGCAGCTACGGTGTGCACGTGGCCAAGCTGGCGGGGGTCCCGCCCATCGTGTCCGCGCGCGCGGCCGCGCTGCTCGAGGAGCTGGAGCGTCCGCAGGTCGCGAGCGCGACTCCTCAGCTCGAGCTCTTCGCTTCGCCGGCGCCGGGCTCGAGCCCGGAGCAGCGCGAGCTGCTGACGACGCTGCGCGCCCTGGAGGTCGAGCAGCTGACGCCCGTGGACGCCCTGGTGGCGCTGGCGCGGTTGGTGCAGCTCGCGCGGGAGCTCGAGGGCCCGTGACGAGGGCGGCGGCCGAGCTCTTGGCGGATTCAATTCGCTCGCCGGCTTTCCCTTCCCCGAGGCCGTGCTTAGGATGGCGGCGATGAGCTCGAAGCACGACGCTGCGGATCCCAGGGCGGCCATCGCCGCCGCCGACGAGGCCCTCTCGGCCGCCCTCGACGCGCGCGCCACCGCCGTGCGCGAGCTGCTCGAGTATCGGCGCCTGCACGCCGACACCTACGTGCCCATGACGGACGACGCCAGCATCATCCGCCAGGCGAGGGAGCGCGCCCAGAGCTTCCCCGCGGCGGAGGTGGAGGCGGTGTTTCGTGAGATCTTGGGCGCCACGGCGTCGCTGGAGGCCGAGCGTCGCGTCGCTCACTGCGGCGGCGGTTTCGCGGAGTTGGCGGCGCGGAGGCACTTCGGCCACGCGGCGACGTTGGTCTGCTTCTCGGACGTCGAGGCCGTGATCGAGCAGGTCGTGTCGGGTCGCGCGGCCTTCGGCGTGCTGCCCCTCGAGACCTCGAGCGACGGCGCCGTCACCGCGACCTTGAACGGGCTGGCGACCTCCGAGGTCAGCATCTGCGCCGAGCGCACGCTGGCCGCCGAGTATCATCTCTTGTCCCAGACCGGGAACGCCGCGGACGTCGAGAAGGTCTATGGGCCCGCGCCGGCCCTAGCCGCGGCCGAGCGCTACCTGCTGACGAATTTCCCCCGCGCGACGCTGCTCGACGTCCCGTCCCTGCACGTCGCGGCCGAGCTCGCGCTGACCGATCACGGCGCAGCGGCCCTGGGCGTCGATCTGGACGAGTGCGCCGGCCTGCGCACGCTCGCGGAGAGCGTGCAGGACGAGCGGGATCGCCAGACGCGTTTCGCCATCGTCGGCCGAGAGCTGCCCTCGCGCACCGGGCGCGACCGCACGGTGATCGCCCTAGCCGTGGGCGATCGCCCGGGGGCGCTGCACGCGATCCTCGCGCCCTTCGCGGACCGCGCCATCAACCTGACACGTCTCGAGAGCCGGCCGGCGCGGCGCAGCGGGATCCGCTATCGATTCTTCGTCGAGATGGACGGTCACCTCACCGACCGCTCCATCGTCACCGCCCTCGACCGCGTGCGTGACCTCTGCCCCGTGGTCAAGGTGCTCGGCAGCTACCCGCGCCCGGACTGAACGAGGCGCCGCGGAGAACGCATGACAGATCTCGTCCCCCCACACGTCGAGCGCATGATCCCCTATCGACCGGGAAAGCCCGTCGAGGAATTGGAGCGCGAGCTCGGGATCCAGAACGCCATCAAGCTGGCGAGCAACGAGAACCCGCTGGGGCCGAGCCCGAAGGTGGTCGCGGCCCTGCGCGCTCTGTCGGCCGAGACCTGCCGCTACCCGGACGGCGCGGCCTACGAGCTGCGCGAGGCCTTGGCGGCTCACCACGCGATCGAGATGGACGAGGTCTGCCTCGGCAACGGCTCCAACGAGCTGATCGATTTGCTGCCGCGCACCTTCGTCGGTGCTGGCGAGCACATCATCTTCGGCAAGCCCTCCTTCGTCTGCTACTGGCTCGCCGCCACAGCCTCGGGCGCCGAGTTCACGCAGGTGCCGCTACGAGATCACATCCACTGGGACGTGGACGCGCTGCTCTCGGCCGTGCGCCCGGAGACCAAGCTGCTCTTCCTCGCCAACCCCAACAACCCCACGGGCGCCTACGTCGGTCGCGACGAGCTGTCGCGCCTGCTGCGAGAGCTGCCGCCGCGGGTGGTCGCCATCGTGGACGAGGCCTACGTGGACTTCCCCGAGGTCGACGACTACGTGTCGGCCCTGGAGTTGCGCGATCTGCGCGAGCGCCTGATCGTCCTTCGGACCTTCTCCAAGGCCCACGGATTGGCCGCTCTGCGCGTGGGCTACGCCGTCGGCCCAGCCTCGCTGATCGGCTATCTGCACCGCATGCGCGCGCCCTTCAACGTCAACTCCTTCGGGCAGGTCGCCGCGCGCGTCGCCCTCGGGGATCCCGAGCACGTGGCGCGCTACGTGGCCATGAACCAGGTCGAGCGCCGACGCGTGGCCCACGCCCTCGGCGAGCTCGGTCTGACGGTGGCGCCGAGTCAGACCAACTTCCTGCTGGTCGACTTCGACAGGCCCGGCTCCGAGGTCTACGACGCGCTGCTGCACGAGGCGGTGATCGTGCGCCCCATGCCGCCGCCGATCGACAGCTGGCAGCGCATCACCCTCGGCACGCCCGAGGAGAACGACCGCCTGTTGACCGCCGTCGCCTCGATTTCGCGCTCGTGAGCCAGCTCCGAATCCGCGGCGGCAAGGGCCCGCTGCAAGGTCGCATCCGCGTGCCTGGCGACAAGAGCATCGGGCACCGCGCGCTGCTCTTTGCCGCGCTGGCACGCGCTGACTCGCGCATCACGGGCCTCTCCGAGGGCCTCGACAACCGCGCCACGGCCGAGGCCCTGCGCTCGCTTGGCGTCGGCATCAAGACCGGCGAGGTCGCCACGCAGGTCGCGGGTGTTGGCCTGTCGGGCCTGAAGATGGCGCGCGGCGCACTCGATTGCGGAAACTCGGGCACAAGCATGCGTCTCTTGAGCGGCCTGCTGGCGGGGCAGCGCTTCGGTTCTCGCTTGGTGGGCGATGAGTCCTTGAGTCGCAGACCCATGATGCGCGTCGTCGGGCCGCTTCGCGCGCGCGGCGCGCTGATCGCGGGAGCCGCCGGCAAGAAGGCCGAGGAAGTCTATGCACCGATTTCGATCGCGCCCTTGGTCGAGGGAGAGGCGCTGAGCGGCCTCGAATACGATATGCCCGTGGCCAGCGCACAGGTGAAGAGCGCGCTGCTGCTCTCCGGGCTCTACGCCACGGGGCCGACGCGCCTGGCGGAACCCGTCGTGTCACGCGACCACACCGAGCGCATGATGTCGGACCTCGGCGTACCCATCCAAGTGGCAGGCTCGATGGTTCACCTCGAGCCAGGGGAGGGCGACTTCGATGGCTGGGACGGCTTCGAGTGGGAGGTGCCGGGCGATCTCTCGAGTGCGGCGTTCCCGCTCGCCGGCGCCCTGATGCTGAGCGGAAGCCGCGTCGCCATCGACCGAGTTGGCACGAACCCGACGCGCACCGGACTGCTCGACGCGCTGCGCGCCATGGGCGCCCGAGTGAGTCAACAGAGTCTGGGCGCTGCAGCGGGTGGCGAGCCTTTCGCGCTGCTCTCGGCCGAGTACGGAAGTCTCCGACGTGGGCTCATCGCCGGCGAGTTGCTCGTGCGCATGATCGACGAGGTGCCCATCTTCGCAGCGCTGGCGGCGACGGCTGCGGGCCGCACCGAGATTCGGGATGCGCAGGAACTCCGGGTGAAGGAGAGCGACCGCCTGCGAGCCATGGCGGAGACGCTGAGGGCCTTCGGCGTGCCGCTGGAGGAGCTACCCGATGGCCTGGTCATCCAAGGCGGTGCGGCGCTGCATCCCGCCCGAATCGCCAGTCGCGGCGACCATCGCGTCGCCATGAGCGCAGCCATCCTCGCGCTGACGATTTCCGGAGAAAGTATCGTCGAGGATACAGACTGCGTCAACACCAGCTTTCCTGGCTTCGCGCAGACGATGCGAAGTCTCGGTGCGGATATCACGGAGCAGCCCTCATGAGCGCCACGTCTGAACCGACCGCATCTCCCCAACGCGTACGCGCTGTGGTGGCCATCGATGGGCCCGCAGGCGTCGGCAAGAGCAGCGCGGCCCAGCGCCTCGCTCAGCGTCTCGGCTACGTCCTCGTCGATACGGGCGCCCTCTACCGAGGCGTGGCGCTCTCCGCGCGCGAGGCCGGCGTCTCGTGGGACGACGGCGCCGCGCTCGGGAGATTGGCTGCAGGACTCGATTTCACCTTCACCATGGACGCCACAGGTGTGCCGCGCCTTCATGTGGCAGGTATCGATCGTGAGTCTGACATTCGCAATCCGGCGATCGCCCGCGGAGCCAGTGACGTCAGCCGCCACCCCGAGGTTCGAGCCGCCTTGCTCGGCCTGCAGCGCAAACTCGGTGAAGGCGGCGGGGTGGTGCTCGAGGGACGAGATATCGGCACGGTGGTGTTCCCGGACGCCGAGCTGAAGGTCTTCCTCACGGCTTCCGCCGAGGAGCGCGCGCGGCGCCGGGTGGGGGACATGAAGCAGCGCGGCCAAGAGGTGGATTTTCAGGAGATTCTTCGCAGCATCGAAGCGCGCGACGCCCAGGACAGCTCCCGGGCGGTGGCTCCGCTGAAGCCCGCCGAGGACGCTGTGCTGCTCGAGACGAGCTGCATGAACCTCGAACAAGTCGTCGCGCATCTGGTAGAACTCGTCCGGGATGCGACTTCTACCCACGAGTAGCGCACCCACGCGAGGCCACCGATGCCATTTCTGATCACCTGGGGCGCCTGGGTGGGCGCCGCGTGGACACTCCTCGCGGCAGCCCTGATGTTCATCGCAACACGGCGCCATAGGACGTTCGACATGGAGTCCGGGACGCACGCTCCTGCCCATCACTCGCTTCTCAGTCGAGCGGGGGCGCTCCGGATTCTTGCGGGCGTCGCTCTTGGGCTGCTGCTGTTGTGGTTCGTGGGCGCCATGGGAAGGCGGCAGGCCTCCGAGGGTTGGCGGGCGAGCCGAGAGCATGTTGCGTCGTCTCCCGTCGAGGACTCGCCGCTGGTTCAGATCGGCGCATGCAGCCCCTGGGCGCGCGCTGACATTCTGGAGTCACTTCGACTCAGTTACGTCCAATACGCGCCTGCGACAGAGACCGTAGCGCGACGGAGCATCGCCCTCGCGGACCTCCGGGGTGGATGCAAGACAGTGCGCCGCGAGGCGGAGAGCCGCGGCCTGCCGGAACTCGGCGATTGTGCAGGGCCGCTCTTGGCTAACGTACCCACCGACTGCAATCCTGAGGCCCCCAACTTCACGGCCTTCTTGATGGCTGGGGACGAAGCCCGCGCGCTCGTCGCGGCCCGCCATTCGATGGAGACTGGAAACGAAGCGTCCGCCGAAATGTGGCGCTGTATCGCCCTGGGTCTCGAGGCGCGTGGCAGCCATTCCCTGGAGGCCTTGCGTGCGGCCGATTCGCCTCAGTGCCATTTGGTGCTGTCCACCATGGTGGAGCCCGCCGAGATTCCTCCCCTGATCGATTTCGAGGCGTTGCGCTCCGAGCAACGATGCTTGGCCCTCACTCTGCTCGCCACGGCCTCGCCCGCGGAGGCGGCGCGACGCTTCAACGCGGATCTGGTGGACGCTTGGTTCTTCCCCGCCGCCGGCCTATATGCCGCGTACGTGCCGGGCGCCGCCGCGGCTCTGCGGAGCGTGGAGGCTGTTGAGGACAAGGACGGCACGTTGCTCGTCCTGCAAGCGACGATGCAAGCGGGAGTCGGTCTGAACGCTCTTGCAAATGTGCGCTTGGATGACGCCGGGGTGTCCTTCGAACGCGCGATTGCATTGATCGAGCAGTCGAGAGAGGCGCTGCAGAGCGAACGCGATCGGGCGCAGGATGCGCTGCAGGAGGTAGACGTCCCCGCGAGTTGGCAGAGCCGAGTGGCACGAATGGCGCTGGGACGCAGTGTCGAGTACGAGCGCTCGCTCGGCGAGCTTCCGGCCCGACCTGCCACGCCTTTCGAGCGCTCCATGTACGCGCTCCTCAGAAGCTCGAGCGGCCTTCGAACGCTGGAGAAGCTCGGGAACCACATCAGTGGATGGCGAGCGGTCATCGCGCTCGTCAAGACCGGCGAGACTCCCACCGCCGATGACGTGCGCGCCAGCCACTTCCATCATGACTGGCTGAGTTTCCCGGAAGTGTTCGAGTCTCAAAGTCCGCAGTGGGCGAGACATCCTCGATTGCCGAGTGACGATGCCGCGCTGCGGGACGCCATCGAATCGGGCGATGGCGAGCAGATCGCCTTGGCCTTGGACGTCTTTGCGGATGGCAGTCCGCTCTTCTACGCCGCCTTCGCTGCCGCCGCGGGCCAGAACGCATCGGTGTTGAGCACGCATTTGCGCTATCGACGCTCGTTCCTCATGTGCGACGGGGTCTTGCTGTGGAAGCGTCTCAACGCAAAGCTGCTGCTCGCCCATGTTCTCCACGACGACGCATGGATCGGAGTGCTGCGCCAGCGGCAGGCCAAGATGAACGCCCATCTGGACGACAAGCTGATCCATGTGGCCCAACGTTACTGGTAGGCGCCCCGATCGCCTGCGGCCTCGCCCACGCGCGCGCCTATCCGCGCCTGAAAGCAGCCTCGCGAGCAGTTGACAGTGCGGGCGCCGACTGCTAGCTCAGCCCCCTTCGAGCCCGAATTGTCGGGTTTCGAGCACATTTTTTCAGCATCCCTCCAGCCGGGCGTCGCGACTTCGCGTGACGCACGCCAAAGCACTATTAATGACCGAAACCACTTCTACCGAGACTACCCTCGAGGCGCCCGCGCCCGCGCCCCAGGAGACCTTCGCAGCGCTCTTCGAAGCTTCCTCCACCCGCACCGACAAGCTCCGTGAGGGCGACATCGTAGCCGGAACCGTGCTCAAGGTGGGCAAGGACTCCGTGGTCGTGGACATCGGATACAAGTCCGAGGGCGTGATCCCCCTGCACGAGTTCATGGCCGGAGCCGGCCAGCTCGGTGTCAGCGCCGGCGATCAGGTCGACGTACTCGTCGAGTCCAAGGAGAACGAGCACGGCCTCGTCATGCTCTCCAAGGAGAAGGCCGACAAGCTCAAGGTCTGGGACGAGATCAGCGACGCCTGCGAGCGCGACGAGCTGATTCAGGGCACCATCGCCCAGCGCGTGAAGGGTGGCCTCGCGGTCACCATCAGCGGCGGCGTCAAGGCCTTCCTGCCCGGCTCTCAGGTGGATCTGCGCCCCGTGCGCAACCTCGACAAGCTGCTCGGTCAGACCTTCGACTTCAAGGTCATCAAGTTCAACAAGAAGCGCGGCAACATCGTGCTCTCGCGCCGCGTGCTGCTCGAGAAGGAGCGCGACTCCCTCAAGGCCAAGACGCTCGAGAACCTCGCCGAGGAGCAGATCGTCCAAGGCGTGATCAAGAACATCACCGAGTACGGCGCCTTCGTCGACCTCGGCGGCATCGACGGGCTGCTGCACATCACCGACATGAGCTGGGGTCGGGTCAACCACCCCTCCGAACTCTTCAACGTGGGCGACGAGCTCACCGTGAAGGTGCTGAAGTACAACGCCGAGACCGAGCGCGTCTCCCTGGGTCTCAAGCAGACCATGGAAGATCCCTGGAACACGGCGGTCGAGAAGTACGCGCCCAACACCAAGCACATGGGCAAGGTCGTGTCGCTCACGGACTACGGCGCCTTCGTGCAGCTCGAGCAGGGCATCGAGGGTCTGATCCACGTCAGCGAGATGTCGTGGACCAAGCCCAAGCATCCCTCCAAGATCCTCGAGCTCGGTCAGGAGACCGAGTGCATCGTGATCGACCTGGATCTGCAGAACAAGCGCATCAGCTTGGGCCTCAAGCAGCTCGAGCCCGATCCGTGGACGGTATTCATCGAGAAGTACAGCCCCGGCGACGTGATCCGCGGGAAGGTCCGCTCCATCACCGACTACGGCGTGTTCGTCGGCATCGAGGATGGCGTGGACGGCATGGTGCACAAGTCCGACATCAGCTGGACTCAGCGCATCAACAACCCGGCGGATCTCTACCGCAAGGGCGACGAGGTCGAGGCCATCATCCTGTCGATCAACGAGGACGACAAGAAGGTCAGCCTCGGCATCAAGCAGCTGTACGAAGATCCCTGGAACTTCATCCCGCAGCGCTACCCCGAGGGCACCATGCTCGAGGTCCGCATCATCGCCGTCGACGAGTTCGGCGCCGCCTGCGAGCTCGAGCGAGGCGTCGAGGGCATCATCCCGCGCGCCGAGATCTCGCCGAACCTGGTCGATGATCCGACGCAGATCGTCAAGCTGGGCCAGATCCTCAAGGCTCAGATCATCCGCCTCGACCACGACGAGCGCACGGTCACGTGCTCTCTGCGCAACGTCGAGAACGCGGAGATCGACGAGAAGATGAAGTACGTCGAGGCCCAGGGTGGCACCGCCTCCCCGCGCGCAGCCGCCAGCCGTCCCCAAGCGACCCTCGGTGACGTGCTCAAGGCCAAGCTCGGCGGCATCGCCCCCGCACCGTCTCCGGACGAGACCGAGGACGACGCAGCCGGCGAGGAAGCCGGCGAGGAAGCCGGCGAGGAAGCCTCCCCCGAGGAGTAGACCTGGCGTGTTCAGCGCCCCTGCGGCGCACGTGAAGGAGGGTCGAGTCGTCACAGGCTCGGCCCTTTTTCCGTAGGCCCCGGCCGGTCGATGGGTGGCGCTCGCCGCGCGCGCGTGAGTTGGCGCATGGACTGTGTGTTCGATTCCTGCGCATCGCTGCTAGTCTGCTGCCGTCGCTCGCCCGTCCTGGAGGTGCCCATGCTTCGAACCACGCTGTTCTCACTCGTCCTCGCCCTGCTGCTCGCCACCGGCTGTGGAGGCGGTGACCGACGCCCCGGCCGGGACGGAGGCGCGGGCATGGACGGCAGCATCCCCGGACGCTGTGACTCCACGGTGGACACCGACGGAGACGGCCTCTACGACGACTACGAGACCAACGTGGACTCGGACGGGGACGGCACGCCCAACTCGCGGGACCTCGACTCGGACAACGACGGCCTGAGCGACGCGGACGAGAGCGGCATGCGCGGCGGCTGCGAGGCCCGCAACACGGACGGCGACTCCTACCCGGACTACCTCGACAACGACTCGGACAACGACGGCCTGAGCGACCGCGAAGAGACCGAGGTATACTTCACGGATCCGCTGAACCCGGACACGGATGGGGACGGCTTCACCGACACGGCCGAGGTCGCCACGGGGCACGACCCGCTCGACCCCGCCGACGGCATCCCGCCCGAGGATTTCTTCGTGATCCTGCCCTTTGGGGATCCCGCCGTGGAGCGCACGCTCACCTTCGGCACCACGCTGCGCAAGGCGGACGTCTTCTTCATGATGGATCGCACGGGCTCCATGTCCGGCGAGGCGTCCAACCTCAAGTCCGGCCTCTCGAGCCTGGTGACCACGATTCAGGCGACCATTCCCGACGTGGGCGTGGGCGCGGGTGGCTTCGCCGGGTTTGGCGGCCTCGCGTGCACCATGCCCTCGGGCATCCCCATCCCCATCTGCGTCGACGGCCCCGACGGTGATTTGCCCTTCGAGCTCGAGGGGGTGATCTCCACCGTCCCCGCCGAGATGCAGGCCTCCGTGAACGCCCTCGAGGCGGACATGGGCGGCGCCACCTGGGCCTCGAGCGCCGAGGCGCTCTACCAAGCCGCCACGGGCGCGGGCATGGGACATTGGGTGCCGGCTCAGAACTGCCCGAGCATCCCGGACGAGGACGGCCGGCGCTTCGGCTACCCCTGCTTCCGTCCCGGGGCGCTGCCGATCATCATCCCGCTGACGGACACCTCGAGCCACAACGGCCCGCTCACCTCGGCGAGCCAGGACTACGATCCCTCGGACTTCCCCGCGGGCGAGAAGCCCCACACCCTCGACGAGACCCGCGCCGCGCTGCTCGGCATCGGCGCTCGCGTCTTCGGGGTGATCAGTGGCCAAGAGGTGGACTCGCCCACGGCCGCGGCCCAGGCCCGGGATTGGGCCACCAGCACGGGCACGGTGGACGCCTCGGGCGCGCCCATCTTCTTCATGATCGGGAGCGACGGCAGCGGTCTGACGGATCGCGTGGCCGAGGCCATCCAACGTCTGGCGACCGAGACCCCGCAGGACATCACCACGCGCACGCAGGACGGCGACGACGTACCAGCGCAGACGCCTCCCGTGGACGCCACCTTGTTCATCAAGGCCATCACGCCCGCGCGCGCCTTCAACGGGGTGGTCGAGCTGACGCCCGCGGAGCTCGCGCGTGACGAGTTCGCGTTCTACGGCGTGACCCCCGGCACCACGGTGGAGTTCACCGTGCGCTTCATGAACGACTTCCAGGCCCCCCAGGCCTCGGCCCAGGTCTTCCTCGCCAAGATCGTGGTGGTCGGCAACGGCGTCGCCGATCTCGACTCCCGCGACGTCATCATCGTCGTGCCCGCGGGCAACGGCATCTTGATCTAGCGCCCACGCGCGGAGGCGCGTGATCGGCGGACTGCGGCGTTCCCCTCCCGGGACAAGGGGCTCAGCCGACCTCGTGGACCTGGATGACGACGCAGGTGATGTTGTCGCGTCCGCCGCGATCGTTGGCGAGCTGAATGAAGCGCTCGCACGCCATCTTGGGCCCGAGGGCCACGATGTCTGCGATCTCCACATCGGGCACGTAGCCGTGCAGGCCGTCGGAGCAGAGCATGAAGGCGTCGCCCGACTGCACATCCAAGAAGCGCGTGTCCACCTGCACGTACTCGCGGCTGCCCACGGCGCGGGTGATCACGTTCTTGTGCGGCGAGAGCAGCGCCTCCTCCTCGGTGATGATGCCCTGCTTGAGCTGCCAAGCGACCAAGGTGTGGTCTTCGGTCAACATCAGCGCTTGCTTGGGGACAGGGCGATTCCCGGCGCTATCCGATGGTTGCGCAGGCACGGAATAGATGCGGCTGTCGCCCACCTGCGCCGTGATGGCGTAGCACGGGTCGACGAGGGCGAGCGCGGAGAGCGTGGTGCCCATGCCCTGCTGCTCGGGTTCGTGCTGGGCGATACCGAAGACCTGGTAGGTCGCGTTCTGAACCGCCGCCTCGAGCACGCGCTGGGCGGAGTGCACGATGTCCTGCGTGATCGGCCCTTTGGACAGGCGTTCGAGCTTGGCGATCTCTCGAATGACCATGCTGTGCACGGCGTCCAAGGCTTCGGCGCTCGCGATCTCGCCGGCCGCGTGGCCGCCCATGCCGTCGGCCACCACATACAGGGACACGCCTCTCCCGATGGCGTCCTCCACGAGGAAGGCGTCCTCGTTCAGCTTTCGCCGCTGCCCTACATCTGTCAGCCCTGCACTATCGATCTTCACATCGCCTCGCTGGGGCCGCCACGGGCCGGGCGCTAGACTATGCCGGCCTGGCGACCTCAGCAAGCAAGGGATTCGACCCGGCATCGTCCACGCTTCCCAATCTGGAGCGAGGGCCCTACGCTCAGCCCGCTGCATGAGCCCGCTACCCAGTGAACAGCACGCTCATCCGGGCCTCGAGGCGCTGGACGAGCGCACGCTTCATCGGCGCCGAGAGGGCGCCTTCTTGGTCTTCGCGGGCTTCTTCTTGGGCACTCTGGCCATGCTCAACATTCTGGGCGTGACGCGTTTCCTCGATCTCTCCTTCACCATCCCCTTCACGGACGTGCGCGTGCCCATGCCGCTGGCGGTCGGCGTGCTGCCATACCCGATCACGTTCCTGTGCACGGACTTCATCAGCGAACTCTATGGCCACCGGCGCGCCAACGCCGTGGTCTGGATGGGTCTGGCGTTGAACGTCTGGGTGGTCGCCATCCTGTGGCTGGGTGGCGCCTTGCCCGGCTTCGAGGCGCCGGACGCCCAAGGGCAGGGCGTCTTCTTCGAGCTTCAGCGCTTGGCCTTCGGGGCCGTGAGCGCCTCCATGCTGGCCTACTTGGCCGCCCAGTTCGTGGACGTGCAGCTCTTCCACTTCTGGAAGCGCCTGACCGGCGGGCGACACCTGTGGCTGCGCAACAACGGCTCCACCATCGTCTCGCAGCTGGTCGACACGGTGGCGGTGATCCTGGTGACGCACTACTACGCCCACGCCCTGCCCGTGGACCGGGCGCTGCCCATCCTGCCGCAGCTCATTTCCTTCATGCTCGCGGGCTACGCTTTCAAATTGGTCGCCGCCTTGCTCGATACGGGGCCCTTCTACCTTGGCGTGTCGCTGCTCACGCGCTATCTTCGGCTCGATCCAGCTCGGAAGGCCGCCTGAATCCGGCCGGCGCAACGGAGGCAGTATGTCCAGAAGCCGAACGCTCTCGGCGGTGGTCCTCGGGACCCTCGCGCTCATCTTCACAGCAGCGATGTTGATCCAGGCGGAGCCCGCACGGGCCACCGTCATGGTCGAGGTCTCCCTCGACGACATGGCGCGCGACGCGGACGCCATCGTGCGCGGCACGATCACCCGCACGGGTGTTCGGCTGGAGTTCGAAGCTGGGCGCCTCGAGCCCTACAGCTCGAGCGAGCTGCGCGTCTCGGAGTGGCTCGCTGGCGGCACGGGAGATCGGCTGGTCATTCGCGAGCGCGGCGGAGAGTGGCAGGGCGGTGGACATTGGATCGACGGAACGCCCCAGTATCGCGTGGGCGAGGAGGTGATCGTCTTCCTGCAGCGTGACGCCGATCAGCCTGGCCGCTACCGCACCTACGCCATGGCGCAGGGCAAGTTCGTCGTGCTGCGCGGCGTGCCCGGCACCGGCGGGCAGGTGCGACGCGATCTCGAAGGCATGAGCTTCGCCCGCTGGGCGGGCCAGGGCATGCAGCTCGAAGCGGGGCAGGCGCCCGTGATGGCGCTCGACACCTTCCTGGCGAGGATCCGCGCCGTGCGAACCTACTTCGGAGGGACACGCCCCGCAGATGAGCTCGGAGGCGTGCGATGAGCGCGCTGAAGATACGCCTCGGCCTCTTGGTGTTGGCAGCGGCGCTGCTCCCGAGCGTGAAGCCCGCGCCGGCGCGCGCCTGGACCTGCCTGTCGTCGAGCTGCCCCAAGTGGTGTGGCACGGTGCCCTACGGCCTGGCGCGTCCGAGCGACGACCTGGGCGACGCCACCAGCGAGAGCGAGGTGCGACGCGCCCTCGACGACTGGACGCGGGTCTCGTGCACCAACCTGACCAACAACTACACGGGACGCTCTGGAGCGACCGCCGGCGCCGCGGATGGACAGTCGGTGGTCGGCTGGGTCGAGAGCGGCTGGCCCTTCGACCGCAACGCCATCGGGGTCACGGGTCCGCGCTGGGGTGGCAGCGGCTGCTTCG
Source organism: Deltaproteobacteria bacterium (assembly GCA_013151775.1). Classification (GTDB taxonomy): domain Bacteria; phylum Myxococcota_A; class Polyangia; order Polyangiales; family Houyiibacteriaceae; genus JAADHO01. The sequence goes on from JAADHO010000115.1 coordinate 19,628, forward strand.
TCGAGGCGGATATGCAGCTCAACGGGGTCAACTTCACCTGGACCACGGCTCCGGGTCGCGGCGGCAACGTGAACGCCTACTCCATCGCGCTGCACGAGGGCGGTCACTACTACGGCCTCGGCCACTCCAACGACAGCAACGCCACCATGTACTTCGCCTACACGGGCGGCGTCAGCACGCTGAACGCCGACGACGAGACGGGCATCTGCACGCTCTACCCGGGCTCGGGAGGCGGGCCCACGGACTGCACGGTCTCGGGCTGTCCCGCGGGCAAGGAGTGCGTCAGCGGCAGCTGCCAGACCGTGGCGGGCGACGGCAGCGTCTGCTCCTCGTGCGGGAGCGGCGCGGACTGCGGCGGCGGCGCCAACCTCTGCCTCGGCTATCCCGACGGCGGCGGCTACTGCGGCAAGGCCTGCAGCACATCGGCCGACTGCTCCGGGACGGATCAATGCGTGAACGTCGGCGGGTCCTCGAATCAATGCGTGCGCATCTCCGGCGGCAGCCCCGACTGCAGCAGCGGCGCGACGCCGACCGGCTGCTCCGTCGACTCGGACTGCTCCGCTTCCCAGATCTGTGACTCCTCTACCCGCGCATGTGTGGCGCGCCCCACCACGGGCGCCACCCTCGGAGAGCCCTGCACCGGCAACGCCGACTGCCGCAGTGGGCTCTGCGCCAACCTCAGCTCGGGCAGCGTCTGCTCCCAGAGCTGCGACGGACTCGACGCTCGCTCCTGTCCATCGGGCTTCTACTGCGACGGTGAGGCCGTGGGGGTCTGCGGCACCGGCCTCTGCCTCACGGGCGGCCCCGGCACCACGGCCCTCGGCGGCAGCTGCTCCGTCGACACCGACTGTCAGACCAGCATGTGCACGGGCGGCGTGTGCGCGTCTCCCTGCATCCCAGGCGGGGCCATCTCCTGTCCGAGTGGCTTCCTGTGTCAGACGTTGGCGGCGGCGGGCTGCGGCGCGTGCAAGGTCGCGGGCCCCGTGGGCGCGGCCTGCTCTACCAACGACGACTGCGCCTCCAACACCTGCGCCACGCGCGACGACGCGAGCTTCTGCACGGACGTGTGCGCGCGCAACGCCGACTGCCCGGATGGCTTCGACTGCGAGTCCGTGGGTGACTTCTCCGTCTGTGCGCCGCGCCCGGGTACCACACCGACGATCCCCCCGGGATCCGTCGGGGCAGACTGCGCCAGCAACGGCGAGTGCGACTCGGGCAGCTGCACCACGGCGGGCTACTGCACGGCCACCTGCATGGACACGTCGGGCTGCCCCTCGGGCTTCGCCTGCGTGGCCACGGCCGACGGCACCGCGATGGTCTGCGCCCGGGAGGGCACGACCACGCCGCGTAGCTCCGGTGGCTGCGGCTGCAGCGTACCCGCGGCGACGGGCGGCCTGCCCGCGGGTGGCTTGGCCTCGCTCTTCGGCTTCTTGATCTACCGGCGTCGACGCCGAGCAGGCGCGCCACGTCGCTGAAGCACGACCCAGCCTCGGCCCGTGGGCCGGGGATCCTCCACTACCTCTCTCCCTACCGGGGCAGCATCGCCTGGGGCGTGGCGCTGTTGTTCGCGACCAACGCGGCGGACAAGGCCATCCCTTGGTTCCTGGCTCGAGCCATCGACGGGTTGAGGGCGCAGCGCGGCCAGGCCGTGGTGCACGCGGCCGAGGTGGTGTTGGCCCTGGCGGCCGTGATGTGGCTGGTCCGCTCGCTCTCGCGCGTGGTGCTGCTCAACGTGGGTCGCGACGTGGAGTACGACCTGCGAAAGGAGCTGCTGGCGAAGATCCACGCCCTGGGGTCTTGTTTCACGCAGCAGCTGGCCACCGGCGAGATCATGAGCCGCGCCACCAACGACCTGAACCAGGTGCGTCTGCTCTCGGGCTTCGGCGTGATGAACAGCGTCAATTCCGTGGTCGCCTACGTCAGCGCCCTGTCTCTGATGTTCGCCCTCAGCCCCACGCTCACGCTCTACGCCTTGATCCCCTATCCCTTCTTCGCTCTGCTGACGCGATCCTTCGCCAAGCGCCTCTATCACAGGAGCCGCGCGGCTCAGGAGGCGCTCGGCGGGCTGGCGGATCGCGCGCAGGAGAACATCGCCGCCGTGCGCGTGGTGCGTAGCCTGGGGCTCGAGGAGCACGAGGAGCGTCGCTTCGAGGAGGCGAACCAGCGGGCCATCGAGGCGAACATGAAGCTGACCATCATCCGAGGCGCCATGTGGCCCGTGCTGATGTTGCTCGGCTCGACCGGCACGCTGGTGGTGGTCTGGATCGGGGGCCAGATGGTGCTCGCCGGAGAGCTGAGCGTGGGTCAGCTGGCCGCCTTCTTGGCCTATCTGGGCCAGCTCCTGTGGCCCACCATGGCGCTCGGCTTCTTGCTCAGCGTGGTCCAGCGGGGGCGGGCGTCCTATGCGCGCGTGCGCGAGATCCTCGACGCCGAGGAGAGCATCGTGGAGCAGCCCGATCCGATCGAACCGAGCGGGGAGGGCGCCCTGTGTCTGCGCGGGCTGAGCTTCTCCTATGGCGAGCACCAGGTGCTGCAGGAGATCGACTTGGAGCTGAAGGCCGGGGCGTCCTTGGCCATCGTGGGGCGCGTCGCCTCGGGCAAGAGCACCTTGGCGGCCTTGATGCCGAGGCTGCTGCCCGTGCCAGACGGCGCCATCTTCGTGGACGGCGTGGACGTCAACCGGCTCAGGCTGCGCAGCCTGCGCCGCGAGGTGGCCTACGCGGCCCAGGACCCCTTCCTCTTCTCCACCACGATCTACGGCAACATCGCCTTCGCTCTGGACGAGCCCTACGGTCCCGGGGCGCGCAAGCGGGTGCGCGCGGCGGCGGAGGAGGCGGTGATCCTCGAGGAGGTGGACGCCTTGCCCGAGGGCTTCGACACGCTGGTGGGTGAGCGCGGCGTGCAGCTCTCGGGGGGACAGAAGCAACGGGTCGCCTTGGCTCGAGCCCTGCTCAACTCCCCCGCCGTGCTCGTGCTCGATGACCCCATGAGCGCGGTGGACGCCCGCACGGAGAGCAAGATCCTCAGCGCCATCGACAGAGCGGCGCGGGGACGAACGCTGGTGTTGATCACCCACCGGGTGGTAGCGGCCGCGCGCGCTGAGCAGATCCTCGTGCTCGATGCCGGGCGCGTGGTCGAGCGAGGCAGCCATGAGGAGCTGCTCGCGGCGGACGGACTCTACGCCAGCATGGCGCGCCAGCAGGCGCTGCGGGCAGAGCTCGCGGAGCTCGACGAATGAGCCCGGGCCAGACCACCGCCGACGCGCATGCCGCCCAGAGCGGTCACCGACTCGTCGATCCCTCCGGCGCCGAGGAGCTGGCGCCGAGCTACGACGCCACGCTGCTCGCGCGCCTGCTGCCCTACCTGAGGCCCCACGCCAGGCTGCTGCTCTTCTCCCTCTCGCTGATGCCGGTGGCGGCGGCCCTCGGGCTCTCCCAGCCCTATCTGGTGAAGCGGGCCATCGACGCCATGATCGTGACGCGAGACCTGAGCGCCCTGTGGGGGGTCGTCGTATTCTTCGCTGGCGCGGTGGTGTTGGAGTTCATCACCCGCTTCGCCCTGGTCTACTACCTGCAGCTCGCCGGACAGCGCGCCACGGCGGATCTGCGGCGCGTGGTGTTCCGGCGTATTCAGCGCCTGCCCGTCGCCTTCTTCGACCGCACGCCCGTGGGCCGCGTGGTCACGCGTGTGACCAACGACATCGACAGCCTGACCGAGCTCTTCAGCTCGGGCGCCGTCACCGCCGTGGGGGACGTCATCACCCTGGTGGGCATCGTGGCCTTCATGCTCGTGCTCGACCCCCGGCTGACGCTAGCGACCTTGGTCTCGCTGCCGCCCTTGGCCGTCGTCGTGGCCATCTTCCGCCGCTACGCGCGGCACGCGTTTCGTGAGATCCGGCGGCGGGTCGCGGAGCTCAACGCCTACATGGCCGAGCAGGTGGGCGGCGTGGACGTGGTCGGCGCCTACGGCCGCGAGCTCGACTGCCAGCGGGAGTACGACGGTATCAACGACGGCTATCGCCTCGCCCAACGTCAGGCCATCCGCTTCGACGCGCTGCTCTCCGCAGTGGTCGAGGCCGTGAGCGTGGCGACGGTGGCCATCGTGCTGTGGTACGCGGGCACGCGCGTGGGGCTGATCCCTCCGGGCCCGGCGGCGGCGGCCTACGTGGGCACGGTGGTCGCGTTCTACGAATACATCCACCGCTTCTTCATCCCCATTCGGGATCTCGCGACCAAGTTCACCATCATCCAACACTCTCTGGCGTCCGCCGAGCGCATCTTCGGACTGCTCGACGAACCGAGCCGGGACGCGCCGATGCGGAGCTCCTCGGAGAGCGCCGCGCCCGAGGCCCCGAGCGGCTCCGGGGATCCCGACGTGAGGGTGGAGTTTCGAGACGTCCGCTTCGGCTACGTGTCCGAGGCGACGGTGCTCCACGACCTGAGCTTTCAAATTCGCCGGGGAGAGACCGTAGCCATCGTGGGCGCCACGGGCTCCGGCAAGACGACGGTTCTCTCGCTGCTGCTGCGGCTCTACGAACACGCGCAGGGCGAGATCCGGGTCGATGGGGTGGATGTCCGTGATCAGCCCCGCGAGCTGCTGCGGAGGCGCTTCGCCGTCGTGCCGCAGGACGTCTTCTTGTTCTCCGGCACGCTGCTCGACAACGTGGCCCTCGGCGATCCCGTGCCGGACGAGGCGCGCGCCCGGGAGGCTCTCGAGCGCGTGCAGGCCATGCCGCTCTTCGAGCTCCGCGGCGGGCTCGAGGCCCGCGTGGAGGAGCGCGGGGTGAATCTCAGCGCCGGGGAGCGGCAGCTGCTGGCCTTCGCGCGGGCGCTCTACCTCGAACGGGACATCCTGCTTCTCGACGAGGCCACGGCGAACGTGGACAGCGAGACGGAGGCGCGTCTGGAGCGCGCGAGCCGCTGCGTGCTCGAGGGCCGCACGGCCTTGGTCGTCGCCCACCGCCTGTCCACCATCCGGGGCGCAGACCGCATCCTCGTGCTGCACCACGGCAGGCTGGTGGAGCAGGGCCGTCACGAGCAGCTGGTGGCACAGGACGGCGTCTACGCGCGGCTCTATCGCCTGCAGATGACCGAGGCGGGTCGAGAGGAGTGAGCTCGCGAGCGGGCGTGGGGGCGATTGTCGGTGGGGGCTCGGCCAGAATCGTGTACCATGAGCGTACACCGGGGGCTCGCCCTCGACGTGCATGCTGATGGCTGAACACGCTCCTCTCGTCTACGGGAAGTACCAACTGCTCGAGCTGCTGGCTCGGGGCGGCATGGCGGAGGTGTTCAAGGCCAAGAGCCACGGAGTTGAGGGCTTCGAGAAGGTCCTGGTGATCAAGCGGATCCTCGCGGAACTTGGGAAGAATCCCGAGTTCGTCGAGATGTTCATCAACGAGGCGAAGATCGCGGTCACGCTCTCCCACGCCAACATCGTGCAGGTCTTCGATCTGGGGCGCGCAGACGAGACCTACTTCATCGCCATGGAGTTCGTCGCCGGCTCGGATCTGGCGACCGCCCTGCGCAGGAGCCGCAAGTACGACAAGCCCTTCGTGCAGGATCTCTCCGTCTACATCGTGAGCGAGATCGCGAAAGGTCTCGACTACGCCCATCGACGGCGCGACGCCCGCATGGAGCCCCTGCACATCGTGCACCGTGACGTGTCGCCCCAGAACGTGCTGCTCAGCTGGGAGGGCGAGGTCAAGCTCACGGACTTCGGCATCGCCAAGGCCCGGACTACGGTCGAGGCGGGCACCGAGGCGGGGGTGCTCAAAGGCAAGTACGCCTACATGTCGCCCGAACAGGCGCGCGGCGAAGAGGTCGACGGACGCACGGACATCTTCGCCCTCGGGACGGTGCTCTACGAGGCACTGAGCGGCGTGAACCCCTTCGATCAGGGTTCCACCTACGACACCCTCAAGTGCGTGCGTGCCGGTCACGCGCCGAGCTTGGCCCAGCGCTCTTGGCCCGATGGGCAGGGCGTGAGTCCAGAGCTGTCGGCCATCGTCGCCCGCGCCATGGCGCCCGATCCGGACCAACGCTACGAGAACGCGGGTCGGCTCTACGAGGAGCTGGTGCAATTCCTCTACGCCAGCGGTCGCCGCATCGGCGCGCGCGATCTCGCCTCGTATCTGGATGAGCTGCGCCTCGCGAGCGAGCGTGGGCGTGGTCGAACGGACGAGCGGCGCTTGCGAGCGGCCTTCGGGCCGGCGGTGGTGCACGTGGACAGCGACGCTACGCCCACGGAGGTGCCGCGTCCCCGGGGCGGCTCGACCCCGGGCGCCAGTCGGGCTCGACGTCCGATCACAACAGGCGCGGGGCGACCGGGCACGGGCGTCGGCCGACCCCAATCGGAGGCCCGCGACGTCACCGCCTTGGTGCTCTCCATGGCTCCCGACGACCCTCTGCCCAACGCGCGTGTGCGCCAAATCGTGCAGCGAGCGGGGGGGCTGATCACGGACCAGAGCGTGCAGGAGAGCACCTCCATCTCCGGCCGCAGCTACGTCGCGGTCTTTGGAGCGCGAGAGCCCGACGGGCGCGATCCAGAGGCCGCCGCCCGAGCTGCGCTGGCGCTCTCGAGCGCGGCGCAACGATCCGCCGAAGGCCGGCACGAGTCGTCGGTCTCCATCGGCCTGCACTCGGGCCGGGTGTGGGTCGACATCGCCGGGGAGCTGCTGCGGGACGAGCACTACCTGAAGCTGGTGGAGCAGACACGTTCGGTGGTGCTGCACGCGCCCCAAGGGGCGATCGTGGCGGACACGCGGGCCGCTCGCGGGCTGCGGCGGCTCTTCGAGCTCGAGCCCATAGCGGGCAGCGAGGATGTATTCGTGCGAGGAGAGCTCGAGGCCGATGAGGCCTTGGGCCGCTTCGTCGGGCGGCAGACGGAGCTGCGCCGCGTGGGGGAGGTGCTCGCCTTCGCCAACAAGGGGCGGATGCGCGTGCTCTCCCTGCTCGGGGAGGCCGGCAGCGGCAAGTCTCGCGTGCTCAAGGAGACGCGCCGCCGGCTGCGCCTCGGTGGCCACGACGTGGGCATGTACATCGCCCAGATATCGCGGCAAGCGCGCGACACGCCGCTGGCGGGTTGTCAAGAGATGCTGCGCGTGGTGCTGGCCGTCGAGGAGCTGGACGAAGACGCGGTGATCCGCGCCAAGGTGGCACGGCTGAGGGAGCTGGGCCTGCCACGGCCCGAGCGGCTCGCGGTGGAGAGCCTCTTCGGGCTGGTCCCGGAGGACGGGGAGGAGCTGCCTGCGGATCTTCCGGTGCAGGCCGCCATCGCCCACATCGCCACGCGCTTGGCGCAGGATCGGCTCTCGGTCTTCGCCTTCGATGGCGTCGAGTCCATGGACGAGGAGAGCCTGGCCTTGCTCTACCGGCTCGCCACCCGCACCGAGGGGGCGCGCTTGGTGATCCTGCTGGCGCAACGGCCGGGACACCTGCACGGTTTTCGGGACCTACCGATCTTCGAGGAGGTCGAGCTCGCCCCCTTCGACGACGAGGACGTCGCGCGCCTGACGGCCATCCGCCTCGGAGTCGAGGAGGTGCCCATGGAGCTGCTGCGCGAAGTGGTCGGCAAGAGCGGCGGCAACCCCCTCTACGTCGAGGAGTATCTGCGCGCTCTGGAGGACGCGGGCGCCGTGCACGTGAGGGCCGAGGGCAAGGTCCACTTCCACCCCGAGGTGGCCGCCGTGGACGTGCCCAAGACCCTGATGGGCATCGTCACGGCGCGGCTCTCGCGTATCGGGGGCCTCGAGCGGCACCTGCTGCGGATCGCGGCCATCCTGGGGGAGAGCTTTGCCCCGGCGCTGCTCGCGCGGATCGCGGACGAGAACCCGAGGACTGTGGAGGAGGCGCTGCGCAGCCTGGTGGATCAGGGGATCGTGGTGCGGCGCCCCGGCGGCGACTATCAGTTCACGCACGACATGGTGCAGCGAGTGCTGGTCGATGGGCTGCCCATCGAGTCGCGCCGGGAGCTGCATCGAGCGGCGGCGGAGGGGCTCGAGGCGCTGTATCCCGCGCGCGTGGACGAGCTCTCAGAGCGCCTCGCGGCGCATTACCGCGAGGCCGGAGAGCGGCCGCGGGCGATCGACTATCTGGTGCGCGCCGCCGACCGCCACGAGGCCGAGTACGCGCTGGGCGTGGCGGTAACGGATCTCGAGTCCGCGATCCAGATGTTGGGTCAGTCGAAGAAACCCGACCGGGATCGCATGCTGGCCTTGTATCAACGCGTGGGTGAGCTCTCCTACCGCAGCCAAGACCTGATCGCGGGCGCCGAGCGCATGGCGTCGGCCACCGAGCTCGCGGACGGCATCGGGCGCATGGACTACGTCGCGCGCTTCAGCATGATGCGCGGCCGGCTGCTGGCGCACGCCAATCAGCTGCAGGACAGCCGGCACTGGCTCGACCGCGCCCGGCGCGTGGCGCGCGAGCTCGACAGCCCGATCTTGCTGCGTGACGTGACCGTGGCCACGGCCGAGACGGATGTGCGCAACGGGGACTACATCCGCGCCACCGCCATGTTTCAGGAGGCCCTCGCTCTGGCGCGGGACGCCAGCGATCGACGCGCTCAGATCCGCTGCCTGATCCCCCTGGCGCTGGCCCTCGGCGGATCGAATCTGAAGGACGAGGCACTGGCCGCCCTGGCGGAGGCGCGGGCGCTCGTCACGGGCGAGCCCGACCGCTTCACCGAATGCGAGCTGCTCAAGACCGAGTCCCTCGTGCACCACTTCTGCGGCAGCGTCGCCCGCTCCGCCGAGCTGGCCGAGCAGGCCCTCGAGCTGGCCAAGGAGTATGGCTTCGCCCAGGAGGCCTGCGTGAACGCGCACAACCTCGGTGAAGACCAGCTGCGCATGGGCGACTACAAGCGCGCCTTCGCCCTCCTGCGCTACAGCTTCGAGACCGCCCGGGAGCACGGGCTCTCGAAGATGCAGTACACGAATATGCGCGTTCTGGGCTTCATCGACGCGGTGAAGTTTGGTTCGGAGGAGGGCCGCGAGCGCATCCTCGAAGCGCTACGCTACGCGGAGGACCACAACTACCTCTGGGACATCGTGCAGGGGCGCCACATGCTCGCCCTGGTGGACGCTCTGGGCGGCGACGAGGAGGCGGCGCGCGCGGGCTTCCGCGAGGTCATGCGCCTGGCCGAAGAGCACGGCCAGAAGACCTACGGAGCCCAGGCCGAGGCGGCTCTGCGAGCCCTCGACGAGGGTCGCCCGGTTCCCCTGCCGAGCTAGCCGCTCAGGGGGCGGTGTCGGTCGCGGGCGCGGTGTCGGTCGCAGGCGCGGTGTCGGTCGCAGGCGCGGTG
>JAADHO010000339.1 GCA_013151775.1 Deltaproteobacteria bacterium
CCGTCTCGCATGGCACCGTCTCGCATGGCACCGTCTCGCATGGCACCGTCTCGCATGGCACCGTCGGGCATCTCGCTGTCTGTCGCCGTGCTGGAGTCCGTCAGGGCACCGCTGTCCTCGATGGGACCCGTATCGGGTGGGGCATTGGTGGACCCACTGCAGGCGCTCGAGACGAGCGCGATCAGGAGCGACGGCGCGACCAGCACAGTGCGTCGCGAGAGAAAGTGTTGATTCTTCATGGAAAGTGGCCTCCAAGCCCAAGGTACGCGAAGGGTGGAGCTGCACGGAACTATCTTCGGCTATGTTCCTCTCACCTGAAGTCGTCGGGCATTCTGAACTCGACACCGTCACTGCGCGAGTCGCCCGAAGGCTGCCAGCGGGAGCGCGGCGATCATACTCTGGCGGTGCTTCATCGAAACCTACAAGAGCTGACGTGTGGGCGTGATGCTGCCCCTCGGCCTGATGAGCGGGCTGCCGAACCCGCTGTGGCGGGCACGCTCACGGCCCGCAGGTCGCGAGCCTCGACCACGCCATGTGGTTCGGATCAGAGTCCGACGAAGCCTCGACCCGTGGCGAGGTCGAACTCGATGGACGCGCGCGAGCCGCTGCGGATCAGGGCGGCGCCGCGAGCTGTGTGTCGTCGATCTGCCACGCTGGACGCTCGCCGCAGCGCGCCAGCAGGAAGTCCACAAACACGCGCACCTTGGCCGAGAGGTGACGGGCATGGGGGTACACCAGCCAGATGGCGGCGGCCGTGCGCATCCACTCGGAGGGCAGCGCGAGCAGCCGGCCCGCGCGCAGATCGTCCGCGACCAGGAAGTCGGGCAGCAGCGCGAAGCCCAGGCCGACGCGAGCGGCCGCCAGCAACGCGTCTCCGCTGTTGGATCGCAGGGGCCCACGCACGCGCACGGAGACCTCGCCCTCCGGCCCATGCAGACTCCAGCTCGGACCCGCGCGACGGTAGCTGTAGATCAAGCAATCGTGAGCCGACAGCTGCTCGGGGCGCGTGGGCGTACCGCGACGTCGCAGGTACTCCGGGCTCGCACATAGATAGACGCGCGAGGGCGCGAGACGACGCGCGATGAAGGTCGAGTCGGGCAGCTCGCCGATGCGGATGGCGAGATCCCTTCGACCGCTTGCTGATCGCACAGGCCAAGACCCTAAGTATCCCCATCCTGACCTCCGACCAAGCCTTCGCGCGCTACGAGATCGAGACGCTCTGGGCGTAGGAGACGCTTTTCGTAGGCTTGCGCTAGACTCTCCGGGTGAATCAACTCTTTGCGAATGCTCTCTTCGAGGACGAGGTCGTCCTGATCACCGGCGGTGGCACGGGCATCGGCGCCTGCGTGGCGGAGGAGGTGGGCAAGCTCGGCGCCAAGGTCGCGATCTGCGGGCGACGTCCAGAGCCCTTGGCCGAGCGGGCGGCTCAGCTCAACGCGGACTTCGGCATCGAGGTGCATCACGCGACCTGCGACATTCGCGACGCTGACGCGGTGGATGCGTTCGTCGCGGGCGTCGTGGAGCGCTTCGGCCAGATCGACGCGCTCGTGAACAACGCCGGCGGTCAGTTCCCCTCGCCTGCCCTGTCCATCAGCCCGCGCGGCTTCGAGGCGGTGGTGAAGAACAACCTGCTCGGCACCTTTCACATGACGCAATCGGTGGCCAAGCAGGCCATGGTGCCGGCGCAGCGCGGACGCATCCTCAACGTAACGGCGCAGGTCGTCCGCGGATTCCCCGGCATGAGCCACACGGGCGCGGCGCGCGCGGGCGTCGAGAACCTGACCAAGAGCCTCGCCATCGAGTGGAGCCAGCACGGTCTGCGCGTGAACGCCATCGCCCCCGGCGTGATCGAGACCAGCGGCACGCGCCAATATCCGCCCGAGCTGCTCGAGAAGGCCGCCAAGGCGAACCCGCTGCGCCGTCTGGGCGCGCCGGAAGAGATCGCCCACCTGATCACCTATCTGATCAGCCGCTACGCCGACTTCATCACCGGCCAGACCTTCGTCATGGACGGAGGCGCCTGCCTCTGGGGCGACCAATGGCCGATCCCCGAGAAGGTGCCCAAGCACGCGCCCTATCTGCTCGGCTCGGAGAAGGACGAGGAGCGCTAGCGCTCGTAGCCCTCGGTGTTCTCCGCCTCGGCGCGCTTCTTCTTGCGGTCGCCGATGATGAAGGCGATGCCGACGGAGATGAAGTAGAGCACCACGAGGGGCACGAGCATCATGACCTGCGAGGCCACGTCCGGTGGTGTCAGGATGGCGGAGAGCAGCGCGGCGACCAGCACCCACCAGCGGCTGAAGCGCAGCAGCATGGGCCCGTTCACCACGCCCATGGCGGCCAGGAAGGTGACCACTACGGGCACCTCGAAGACGATTCCGAAGGCCAGGAGCAGGCGCGTGACCAGGCTCATGTACTCCGTGATCATGATCGTCGGCTGCACGACGATGTCGTGACTCGGCAGCATCCCGGCGAAGCCCAGGAAGGTCTCGAAGGCCATGGGGAAGACGACCAGGTAGCCGAAGGCGGCGCCACCCACGAAGCAGACCGTGCTGAAGAAGACGAAGGGCAGCGCCATGCGTTTCTCCTTGCGGTAGAGCCCGGGCGCGATGAAACCCCAGACCTGCCAGAAGATCCACGGTGTCGCCGCGAGCACGCCCGCCACCATGGCGATCTTCAGATAGACGATGAAGGGATCCATCGGGTTGGCGAAGTGGATCTTGGGATCGCCCAGCCCGAGGTTGCGCCAAGCGGCGATCCACGGCTTGAGCAGCAGATCGAGCAGCTGCTCCTTGTAGCCCCAGGCGATCACGACGCCGGGGATGACGCCGAAGAGCGCCCGCACGATGCGGGTGCGCAGCTCGCGGAGGTGGTCGAAGAAGCCCATCTCCACGTCGTCCTCGGGACGCGTCTGGCCGTCGTCGGGGAGCGCTTCCGTCATGTGGTGACGTCCGGCGTCTCGTCGTCGGTCGCCGCCGCGTCGCCTACCGCGACTTCAGCCTGCTCGACCGCTTCAGCCCCAGCATCGGACTCGGTCTCCGCGTCGAGCGTCGCCTGCTCCTCGGCCTTGCGCAGGCTGGCCCCCGTGGCCCCAACCTGCTCTCGCAGTACCAGCGTCTCCTTCTGTCGGCGTGTGACTTCGTCGCGAGCGTGCTTCAGGTCGACCCCCTCGGGGGGCTGCTCCTGCTCGATGTCCAAGGCGCTGATGCCCTTCGCCGGGATGCCCGAGACGTCCTTGCCGGCGAGCTTCATCTCGCGGATTCCCAGCGGATCCTTGAAGTCCACCTCGCCGCGCACCTCGTCGAGCATCTCGTCGATGCCGACCTGCGCCCGCAGCTCGCGCGTCGCCTTGCGGAACTCGCGCATGCCCTTGCCCACCGTGCGCATCAGCTTGGGCATGCTCTTCGGTCCCACCGCGAGCAGCAGCACCAGAAAGATGATCGCGAATTCACCGATGCCAATACCGAACATGCAGGTCCTATGGAACGCGAGGCCGAGTCGATACCCGAACTCCAACTCGTCGCGGCGTACTAGCCCGCAAAGGGGCTCGGTTCAAGCCTGCTGGCTGAGCTTGGCGAGCATGTCGGCGGCCTCGCTGAGGCGCCGCACCTTGGATTCGTGGGCGCGCGTCAGCCGCTCGATGCGGGCGGCGGCGGTGAGCGTCTGCTCCGAGCCCCGCGCCTGCTGTTGATGCGCTTGGTGGATGTGGTTGACCATATTCGAGATGCTCTCGATGGCCTGGCTGATCTGCCGGCCGCCGCGCGCCTGCTCTTGGCTGCTGCGCTCCACGTGCTGCGTGATCAGGCGCATCTTCTCGGCGCTCTTCATGATCAGCTCCGAGCCCCGCGCCTGTTCCGCCGTGGCCGCCGCGATCTGCTGCACGGTCTCGGCGATGCGCCCGATGGCGTCCGTGACCTGCCGGCTGCCCTTGGCCTGCTCCACCGTCGCCCGCGCGATGGCGCGCACCATGCCCGTGGACTTCTTGGACGACACCAAGATCTTCTTCAGCGCGCGCTCCGCCTCGGCGCTCACCGTGACCGAGGCGTCGACGGTCTGGGCGCCGCGCTTCACGGCCTCGATGGCGTTCTTGGACTCGGACTGGATCGTCTTGATCAGCTCAGCGATCTCCTTGGTCGAGGTGGCCGAGCGCTCCGCGAGATCCTTGATCTCGTCCGCGACGACGGCGAAGCCCTTGCCGTGCTCGCCGGCCTGCGCCGCGATGATGGCGGCGTTCAGCGCGAGCAGGTTCGTCTGCTCGGAGACGTCGTCGATCACCTCGAGGATGTCGCCGATGGCCTCGATGCGTCGATTCAGCGTCTGGATCACATCCACGGTCTCTTCGCTCGAGCTGCGGATGCGGTTGATCTCTTCGATGATGCGCAGGATCGACTCGGCGCCTAGCTCGGCGTCGCTCGCCACCTCCTCCGAGAGGCGCGCCGTCTCGTTGGCGTTGGACTGCACCTGATCGATGGAGACGTCCATCTGGTTCATGCTCGAGGAGGTCTCCTCGGCCGTCAGCGAGAGGGAGTCGACGTTCCGCGCCACCTCCTTGATGCTGTAGGCCATCTCCTCGATGGAGCTGACGGTCTCGCGCACGCTCGCCGCGAGGTTGGCCATGTTCTCGGCGACCTCGTCGTTGGTCGCCGTCATCTCGAGGATCGACGAGGAGCTCTCCTCCGCGCTGCTCGCGAGCGCCTCTACGTGCTGCGCGATCTCGAGCAAAGACGAGGCCATGTCCTTCATGGAGCTGGTCGTCTGATCGACGGCCACCATCTGCTCACCGAAGCCCGAGGAGAGCGCGTCGACGTTCTCGCGCACGACGTGCTCGGCGCCCTCGGCCTGCTTGATGTAGCGGTCTCTCACGCTGCACGCCTGCGCCAGCTCGCGCTCGCTCTCTTCGGCGCGCTTCCTCGCGGCCTCCAGCGCTTCGCCGAGCTCGGGCGACTCCTGCACACCGCCGAGGATCAGCAGCCCGCCCAAGAGCGCGATGGCCGCAGCAGCGACGGAGGCCAGCGCGCCGCCTCCCTGAGTTGCCCAATACGCGCCCACACCAGCACCCGCGGCGGCCACGAGGAGCCCCATGGCGGTGGTCTGGCTGCGCTGCATCTTCTCGAACATGTGGAACAAATCCCGTCCTCCCCGGATGGATCGAAGGCTAACGAGTAGCGACGCTACCAGCCTATCGTCGCGGCCTCTGGATCCGCAAGAGAAGAGCGCGGAGCCAGCGAACGTCAGCGTCTCGCGAGGCGCTGGCGCAGGGCCTCAGTGGCCGGGCGCAGGCGTCTGGGGGCGTCAGCCAGGGCGTTGAGGGCGCGGCGCGCGCAGCTCTGATCGCCCGACTCGACGCAGGCCCGCGCCAAGAGCAGCTCCGCCTCGGCGAGCTCTGGCTGACTGCGCAGGGCGTGCTCGGCGTGCTCTCGGGCGCGCGCAGGATCGTCCGTGGAGAGCGCCTCCGCGGCCGCCACGAGATGGGCCGCCGGGTCGTCGGGGCGCTCGCGCAGCAGACGGCGCA
>JAADHO010000417.1 GCA_013151775.1 Deltaproteobacteria bacterium
GACGCTCGCCCCCTCGATGTCCTCGAGGTAGTCGTGGAGCAGCCCCGCGATCATCTGGTCTTCGTCACCGCCATGCTCGCCCACGCTGGCGGCGACCGAGAGCAGGTGCGTGAGGTAGGGCGCGCCGGAGCCCTTGCGGCGGATGTGTCGGAAGGCGTCCGCGGCGAGCGCCAGGGCGGCGTCGAGGCGCGGAGAGTAGGCCGGGTCCGTGGTCATGCCTCACGCTAGCATCTTGACGTCCGCGGAGGCTCGCCGCAGGGTCGCGCACATGCCGCAGATCCACACCAGCCTGGTCATCCCCGCACGCCCCGACGCGATCTGGAGCGTGCTCAGCGATTGGCCTGCCTATGGCGAGTGGTGTCACCTGATCCCGAAGATCCGCGGCGAGGCGCGCGTGGGCGGGAAGCTCGACTTTCGGCTGCGCCTGATCGGCCCGACCATGCCCATCGACGCGACCATCACGCGCTTCGAGCCCGAGAAGGTGCTCGAGTGGCAGGGTCCGCGCAACGCCGCCTTGGGTCTCTTGGCCAAGGGTCGGCACGCCTTCGAGATCGAAGATCTAGGCGACGAGCGCTCACGCTTCGTCCACACCGAGACCTTCTCCGGTCCCGGTTTCGCCCTGCCGTGGCGCTACCTGAAGCCGCGCCTCGACCTCGCCTACACCGTGTTCAACGAGAGCCTCGCGCGCCGGGTCGAGGTTCAGGCGAAGGCGTAGCGTACACCCCAAGGTGACACCAGCGTCCCCTATGCGAGCCCCTCCGGAGATGGCGATGACCGAGACGCGAATCCAGACCATGGCTCGCTGGGCGACCCACCTCGAGCTCGACGATGTGCCGGAGCAGGTGCTCGAGCTATGCCGTGCGCAGCGTCGCAGCGTGATCGCGGCGATGGCGGCGTCCCAGGGCGCCGCGTCGCCTGAGCGAGTCCTGAGGGCCACCCTGGCCAACGCGGGGGCTGGCCCGACGCCAACGCCCGGATCCGCTGAGCGCGTGCGCACCGAGGACGCGCTCATCGCCGCGTCGGCGCTCTCGATCGCCCTCGACTACGACGACTACCTGCTCTTCGGTCACACGGGCCACTCGGCCGTGCTCGTGCCTCTGCTGATGTCGGCCGAGACCGGCGCCTCGGGTCAGGCCCAGCTCCTGGCTCAGCTCGTCGCGAACGAGGTCGAGGCGCGCCTCGGCGCTGCCTGCGTCATCGGCCCTCTCAATGGCCAGCTCTGGTCCTTCATCCACGCCGGTGGCGCGGCGCTGGCCGCGGGTCGCCTGCTGGCCTTGAGCGAAAGCCAGATGGCCCACGCCTTGGCCATCTCGCTCTACCAGGCGCCGCGACCCACGCCGCCGGGCTTCATGGCGCCCGACTCGAAGCTGCTCACGGCCGCTGACCCGACCCTCGTGGGACTGCGCGCCGCGCGCATGGCGGCCCATGGGGTCACGGGTCCCCTCGATGTGCTGGACCACCCGAGCGGCTTCCTCTCGGCGTTCACCTTCCAGGCGCTGCCGTCGATGCTCGGCGGCCTCGGCGATGGCTGGGCGACGCGCACTCTGTGCATCAAGCCTTATCCGGGCTGCGCCTACATCGACACGACGGTTGACGCGCTGCTCTCGCTCGGATGGATCGACCCGGTCGAGGTGAGCCGCATCGACGTGGTGGCCGGTGCGATGACCTGCGGCATGGACGGCATGTCCAAGGACTATGCGCGCGACCGGCCCACGCCAGTGACCGTCAATTTCTCTATCCCCTGGAATGTGGCCATCGTCGTGCTCACGGGACGCCTCACGCCTGCCGAGGTGAACGAGGACTGGCTGCTCGAGCACGAGTCGGAGCTGCGTCGCATCGTGGAAAGGGTGGAGCTGAAGCATGGCTGGGAGCTCAGTCGACGCACCCTCGAGGCGCTCACGCCGGTGCTCTCGCCGCGCGCCATGTTCGAGGATCTTGGCGCGCGCCGCATGCTCTCGGGTCTGGGCGAGCTGCGCCGCGAGCACGGGCACGTCGAGTTCAGCGCTCGTGACCTGGTCGACGCATTGCTCTACCTGCCGCGTGCGGGCGCCGCCGCACGAAGCTACCGCCCATTCGGGGAGCAGGCCCTCGAGCGTTTCCAGATGACCTTCCCGGCGCACGTCCGGGTGACGCTGCGCTCCGGGCGCGTGCTGGAGGCCGAGGCGAACGTGCCTCGCGGCGGAGCCGGTTGCGCAGAATACGACCCCATCGCAGCGAGCCACGACAAGCTCCGGGACAACGCGACCCCGCTCTGGGGCGAAGAGTCCACGCGAGCGCTGGCGGCGGCCATCGACACGGACGACGACGACCTCGTGCAACGCCTCGCCGACTGCTGGGCCGCGTCGGCGGGTTCCTCTTCGCTGGCGTCCTGAAGAAACCGCGCCACGGACGCGCCGCACCTCAGTCGAAGGCGTAGCGCGGATTCGGTGCGCGCAGCGGCGCGGCCGATGGGATGCGTCTCTGCTTCAAGGTGCGCTGGACGAAGTCGAGGCCCAGGCGTGGCGCGAGATGCGCGAGGCGACCGTAGGCCTCGTCGCCGGAGGTGGCCGCTCGCAAGAGGGCCGGGCTCGAGAAGAGCACGCGCAGCCAGCGATGCGGCGCCTCGTCGTAGAACATGTTGGCGAGGCGATGCTGGTAGAGCAGGTTCCGTCCCTCCTGCGTGGCGAAGAAGCCCAGCTCGTAGCCGCGCACGCGCCGGCTGCCGCGATCGAGCGCAGACTTCAAGCGCTTGGCGGCGTACTCGGAGATGGCGAAGCAGGGCGCGATGCCTTCGCCGAGCAGCGCGTCGATGCCCCACGCCTCGCCGACGAGCAAGAGCCCCTCGCGTGACGCCTGCACGCGCGGACCGAAGTAGTGCTCCGGCCAGCCGGCGATCTTCTCGCTCACCTGGCGGAAGCCGTGGCGCTCGGCGAGGTCGGCCGTGTAGCGCCGCAGCACCTCCCCGGGCACGCGTCCGCGTCCATCCATGACGCCGAGCTTGAAGAGCCCGCTCGCGCCCGGCTTGGGGTAGGGGAAGATCCACGCATAGCCGGGGATCCCGTCGAGCACGGGGTCGAAGTCGAAGACGAGCACGTTGGGATCGACGCTCTCGTCGCCGCCCTCGTAGACGGCCTCGACCAGGCGGCCCTTGATGCCGCCACGTAGACCCGAAGCGCGCCGGATGCGCGAAGAGGCTCCGTCCGCGCCCACCACCCACTCGAAGTGCTCCACGCCCGCGCTGGTCTCGAGGCCCGTGGAGTCGACGCCCGGCAGCAGGCCGCGGATGGTCACGCCCTCGCGCAGCTCCACGCCCGCGTCGACGACGCGTGTCAGCAGCTGATGATCGAGGCTCCCGCGGTCGTAGACCCACTGCTCGCCTCGCTCGCGCACGGGGATCGAGCCGAGGCTCGAACGAAACTCCAAGCAGTTGGTCGTCAGCCCATGCTCCGGCACGATCCCGAGTCGCTCGAGAGCGCGCGTGCCGCGCCAGGTGATAGCGCCACCGCAGAGCTTCGGTCGCGGAAAATGCGCGCGGTCGAGGATGACCATGTCCCGCGCGTCCACGCCCACCGACAGCAGCTCGAGCGCCATGCTGCTGCCCGCAGGCCCGCCCCCAACGATGGCGATGCGTCTCCTCATGCTCGCGCTCTATCGCACAGTTCGCAGGATGTGGCCAAGGCGCGCGTCCTGCACTCCATCGACCGGGCATCACGCCCACGCCCTCGCCGGATGTCGGCGCGTAGCTGCTACGCCGCCCGCTCCCGCGCGAGCCAAAGGTCGTATTCGGCTTGCATGCGCACCCACATCTCGGCGCTCGTGCCCAACTCGCTCTCGAGCGTCAGGGCAAACTGCGGCGAGATGCCGCGTTTGGTGTTTACGATCTCGTTGATCTTGCGAGCGGAGCAGCCACAGCGTCGCGCGAATTCGCTCTGGTTGAGGCCCATCTCCGCAAGATAGATTTCGGAAAGCACCTTCCCGGGGTGCATCGGCTTTGGGTTTTCGATCATCTTCATCCTTTGGCCTTCATCCGTCGTGATAGATTCGATGGCCAATTACACTATACGGCATGGTGACGGTGTCCGAGCAAGACCGAGTTCGCGCGTATTGCAGGCGCCCTTGTCGTCCTGCGGCTACGCTGGGGATCCCTTGAGCGTCCCTTCCAAGATCGCGCTTCCTCCGCTCTGCTCGCGTGTCACGGCGGTCGCTTCGCTGGTGCTCTTCGCCTGCGCTTGCGGCGACGCGTCCGGGATGACGGGCGACAGCGCTGAGGCAGGTCCGCGCGACGCGATGCCTACGAGCCCCTCCGCGATGACCTTCGCAGCGACGGGCTCACTGCGCTTCCCAGGCGACGCCTCGGCTGCTGATGCCGCCACGGGGCTCCGCACGGACGCCGCGATCGATCCCGTGCGACCCGGCGCGCCTTGGACGACGCCGACGACCTTCGTCGATGTCACCGCCTCCGCCGGCGTCGACTATGTACAGTTCGCGGGCTTCTGCGCCGAGTCGTGTCCCCTCGCCGATACGCGCTTCTGCGAGGTGCCGGCGATGACGGGCGGCGTCGCCGTGGGTGACTTCGACGCGGACGGCTATCCGGACGTGTTCGTGACGCGCATGGACAGCACAGATCTGCTCTTTCGCAACCTCGGCGATGGGCAGTTCGAGGAGGTGGCGGCGACCTTGGGTCTGACGGAGAACATGCCCACGAATGGCGCGGCCTTTGGAGATGTCGATGGGGACGGCGACCTCGATCTGCTCGTCGGAGGCGTCGGCACGACTCGACTCTTGCTCTACGAACAAGGCGCGGACGGGCACTTCGTCGAAGTCGGGCGCTCGCGTGGCGTGGCCCTCGAGGATGGCGTCAGTCACTCCGTCATGAGCGTCGTGCTCGGCGACTACGACGCGGATGGATACCTCGACGTCTACACTACGGCGTGGCGTCCACGCACCTTCTCGGGCGGATCAGGCTCCACCGCTCACGCGCGCCTGCTGCACAACCTCGGCGCCGCCAATCCGGGGCATTTCGAGGACGTCACGCGCGCCGTCGGTCTCGATCTCGAAGGTCTCGATCCTGCGGGCACGTGGTCCTTCGCGGCGCGCTTCCTGGACCTCGACGACGACGGACATATGGACCTCCCCGTGGCCGTGGACTTTGGCTATGGGCGCCTCTTCTATGGTGGGCCTCGAGGCCACTTCAGCGACGAGACCTTGCCGAGCGGCTTCGGCCAAGCGGACAACGCCATGGGCCTCGCCATCGCGGACTTCGACGGTGATGGCGCCTTCGACATCTTCGTCTCCTCCATCTTCGACAGCCGCCCCCGCATCGAAGGCTATTGGGGACGTGGCGGCAACAAGCTCTATCGCGCGAACGGGCCTCGATCGTACGACGAAGTGGCCATGGCGTCGGGCGTCGACGACGCGGCTTGGGGTTGGGGTGCCGTCGCTGCGGACTTCGATGCGGACGGAGACGAAGATCTCGTGGTCGCCGCAGGGCAGCGCTTCTGCGGGCTCGCGACGCCCTTCGA
>JAADHO010000446.1 GCA_013151775.1 Deltaproteobacteria bacterium
GCGTGCAGCGCGAGGGGCGCGGACGCCCACACGCACAGCAGCGCGAGGGGCGCGGACGCCCACACGCACAGCAGCGCGAGAGCGCGAGCGGCTACCGCGCACAGGGCGCGGGGCAGGTCATCGCGCGTCATCGTCCGGGGTGGAGAGCTCGTCGGGCGAATCCGGCGCCTCGGCCGACGGCTCCGAATCCGTGGCGACGCTGGGCAGCACGACGGGACGCCGGGAGAGGGAGAACTCGAGGAAGGCGAGGGCCGTGTCCAAGGCGCGCGAAGGCAGCCTGTCCACCAGCTCGTGGAGCTTGGCGCGCTCCACGTCGGATCGACGCGCGCGCGTGTGCTGCGCTCGCGCCCGATCGCCACGCTTCTCCACCTCGGGCAGGACGTCCTCCGCCGTGGGCACGCGCCACTCGGGCCGAGGGCAGGCCTCGAGGCCGTGGGTCTCGAGCCAGCTCGTCATGCAATCGCGCAAGCGCTGCGAGCGAAATTTGAACCAGCGCTCCCGGTCCACGGGGTGCGCCATCAGCACATCCTTGAAGCGCCGAAAGGCGCCCTTGCCGTCGATGCTGTGGGCCAGCGCCGCGCTCAGCTCTTCGTCCTCCACGGTCTGGATGAAGTGCTCCATCCAGCGGTACTGCTCGCGCGATGAGACGGGGGCTACGGGCAGGTAGTCGGGATCGGCCACCACGCGAGCGAGCAGCTCGGGATCCACCGTGCCGTCGACCAGGCGCAGCACCTCGCCCGACTCGAGCTGCAAGTAGCTGTGCACCTGCGGGGCGTTGTTCTCGAAGGCGTCTTCGAGGGACTCCCAGGCGAGGGGAACTTTGCGCGTCGTCGTCATTTTACGGCCTCGGTAGATTTGGCACGAGATACAGCTTCGCGCCATCGGTGAAGACGCGCGGCGCGCTCGTCGGGCGCCATCCTCGGCTCCCAGGTGCGCTCGATGCGGTGCGCTCGCACCACGTCGTCGAGGTCGCTGAACACGCCCACCGCGAGCCCCGCGAGGTAGCCCGCGCCCAGAGCGGTCGTCTCGACGGAGGCGGGGCGGTCGACGCTCACGTCGAGCAGATCCGCCTGCATGGACATCAAGAGCTCGTTCTGCGACGCGCCGCCATCCACGCGCAGACGACCTAGGCTCTTGCCCGAGTCCTCGACCATGGCCAAGGCCAGATCCGCGACCTCGAAGGCGATGCCCTCGAGCACAGCGCGGGCGATGTGTGCGCGCGTGGTGTCACGCGTCAGGCCCCAGAGCAGGCCGCGAGCGTGGGGATCCCAATGGGGCGCGCCGAGCCCGGCGAGGGCGGGCACGAAGACCACGTCACCCGCGGACTCCACGCTCGCCGCCAAGGCCTCGATCTCACTGGCGCTCTCGATCAGACCGAGGCCGTCCCGCAGCCACTGCACGGCGGCGCCGGCGATGAAGGCGCTACCCTCGAGGGCGTAGGTCGTGCGATCGCCGAGGCGCAGGGCCACGGTGGTCAAGAGGCCGTGCTCCGAGGCGACGGGGCGTTCACCCGTGTTCATCAGCAGGAAGGCGCCCGTGCCGTACGTGCACTTGGCCTCGCCCGCGTGGAAGCAGGTCTGGCCGAAGAGCGCCGCCTGCTGATCGCCCGCCATGCCCGCGATGGGGATGCCGTCGGGCAGGCCGGGGACGCCGCGGGTCTTGGCGTACTCCTCGGAGCAGCTCCGCACCTCGGGCAGCATGGCCATGGGCACACGCAGCAGGCTCGCGAGCTCTTCGTCCCAGACGCCGCCGCGGATGTCGTAGAGCATGGTGCGCGAGGCGTTGGTGGCGTCCGTGACGTGGACCGCGTGATCGCTGAGGCGGGCGACGAGCCAGGAGTCGATGGTGCCGAAGCAGAGTTCTCCGCGCTCGGCGCGCGCGCGGGCGCCCTCGACATGGGAGAGGATCCAGTCGACCTTGGTGCCGCTGAAGTACGGATCGAGCACCAGCCCCGTGCGCTCGCGCACCAGCGCCTCGTGGCCCGCCGCCCGAAGCTCCGCCGTGCGCGAGGCCGTGCGGCGATCCTGCCAGACGATGGCACGGTGAATGGGCGCCCCACCCTCGCGCTCCCAGACCACGCTGGTTTCGCGCTGGTTGGTGATGCCGATGGCGGCGCATTCCTGCGGCGAGGCGCCGCTCTTGGCGAAGACGTCCTCGATCACGCCGAGCACGCTGCGCCAGATCTCGCCCGTGTCGTGCTCCACCCAACCCGGCTGCGGGAAGTGCTGCGGAAACTCGCGGTTGGCCTTGGCGAGCACGTCGCCGGAGGAGGAGAGCAGCAAGGCGGTGGTGCCCGTGGTGCCCTGATCGATGCAAAGAATGAAAGCCGACATCTAGACGTTCACGGTATCCACGGTGGTGGGGAGTGTAAAGCGACTCAGCCTTCGCCCAACTCGGCGAGGAAGGCGACCGCCGCCTCGAGCTCGGGATCTTCCGAATGGGCCTTGCGCGCCCAGAGCAGCGCGCGTCGCGCTTCGCCACGGGTGTGGGCGATGCGGGCCTGATGCAGGAAGGCCACGGCGCGGCTCATCGTGCCGTCGGTGCGACAGAGGGTGACGGCCCGCAGGGCGAGCAGCGCCTTGTCCCACTCCTCGAGCGCCATGGCCAAGAGCGCAAGCTCTCCGGCGACGTCGGGGTTGTTCTTGTCGGCATCCATGGCGGCGGAGAGCCACTGGAATTCCAGGCTGCGATCCTCCACCGCGTGGGCCAGGCGCGCCATGCGGTGTTGCAGCTGGGCCAGCTCGGGAGAGCGCCGGCGCGTGTGCTTGCCGATCGCCTGCTCGAGCAGCTGCCCGGCCTCGTTGATGCGCTCGGTGGCGATGTAGGCGTCGGCCAAGGTCAGCTGCGCGCCGTGATCGTCCGGTACCAAGCCGAGGGCCGCGGACAGTGGTCCCAGCGCGGCCTCGGCGTCGCCCTCGTCGACCAAGAGCCGGCCCGCCTGACGATAGAGCTCGAAGCTCCGCTCCTCGTCCGCCGAGCTCGCCTCCTCGACCAGCAGGGCCGCCAGCTCAGGGCGCGCTCCGAGGGCCTCGTAGAGGGTCGAGAGGCGCTCGGTCAGCGCCCGATTCGTGGGCTGCGCGGCGTGGGCCTGCTCTAGACCTTCGCGCGCGGTCTCGGGGGCGCCGCTCGCGTCCGCCGCGTCGGCCAAGAGCAGCGCCGTGTCGGCCTGCTCCTCGCCCTCCGTCAGGCCCACCAGGCGACGCGTGGACTCGACCACGTCGGGCCAACGCTCGGCCAGGAGATCCATGGACTTGAGCCGATTCAGCGCCTCGGCGTCGCGCTCGTGGGAGAAGGCCCAGTCGGCCAGCACATCCCGGCTCTGGGCGCGATCTCCGGCGGCGGCCAGCACCTCGACCAGGCGCATCACGGCCACGCGCGCGACGTCCGAGTCACCTGCCTCTGTCGCCACGTTCCGCCGAGCCACCAAGCAGGCGACGAGCGGGCCCGCCGTGGCCTCGGGTTCCAGGGCGAAGGCCTGCTCGAGGGCCGCGAGGCACGCCTCCGGGTCATCCTGTGAGGCGCTGAGGCGCGCCAGGATGCGCAGCAGCTCGGGTCGCTCCGAAGCGTCCTGGTCTCCCGCCTCCAGCGCCGCCGTGACCTCCGCGCGCGCCGTGTCCAGATCGCCGAAGGCCTCGCGTGCGGCCAAGAGCTCGAGCAACACCCGCGTGCTCCCCGTGCGCTCGTGGGCCTCCCGGAGCAGCACGACGGCGCCCTCGGCGTCTGCGAGCGACTCTCGCTTCAAGCGCGCCGCCTGAAGCAGCCGCTCGAGGGAGGCCTCTTCGTCATGGGCCAGGCGTTGGGACTCCCCGGCCAAGAACTCGGCGAGCATCGCCCAGTCCTCGCGCTCCCGCAGGCGCACCTCGAGGCGCTCGCGCAGGCCGGCGTTCTCGCGGTTGGCGTGGTAGCCGAGCATCAAGGCTCGCTGCACACCGTCGTCGTCCTCGAGCTGCTCCCAGGCGCCGCAGATCTCCAGGGCCAAGCAGGTGGCCGGCTCCCCCTCCGTGGTGGCCAAGAGCCGCTCACGGAGATCGAGCAGCTCCCTCGGTTCGGCGTCGGCGTCCAGGTGACCGACCAGCGCCTGCACGATGCGCCGATCGGTCGGCGCCCAATCCAGCGCGCCGCGATAGATGTCCACGGCGTCCTCACGCCGCACGGTCTCGAGCAAGGCGCCGAGCTTCAAGCTGAGGGCGACGATCTCGCCCACGTCCTCGTGGTCGCGCGCCACGTCGAGCTGACGCATATGGAGCTCCACCAGCTCGTCATCGTAGCCGCTCTTCTCGTAGAGGCCGGCCAAGAGCGTAGCCGCCTGCGTGTGCTCCGGCTCCTCCTCGAGCACCGCCTTCAACAGCTCGGCGGCCGTGGCCTCACCCGCCTCGCCCTGGATCTCGAAGCGCGCCTGCGCCATACGCGCCTCGTTGCGCTCGCCCGGGTCGAGCAGGTCGTCCACCAGACGCACGACCAAGCTCGCCAGCTCCTCATGACGCCCGAGCTCGACCAAGACCTCGAGCAGCGGCCGCCAGATCTCCGCGTCGGTCGGCTCCTCCGCCAAGAGCTCCGCGTAGGTCTCGGCGGCGAGCGGCAGGTCCCTACCCTCCGCGCGCGCCATGGCGGCCAAGCGCAGGCGCAGCTCACGACGCTCACCCACGTCGGCGTCCTCCATCAGGCGCGTGATGTGTGCGGCCGCGCCGCGCATGTCACCCGCCACCTGCCTGCGCTCCACCAGCCCGAAGAGCGCCCAGCGCGCGTCCGTCGCGGCGCTCCCAGCGGCGTCAGCCAAGCTCACGGCCCGCTCGAGCAGGCGCTCGGCGCGCTCCTCTGCGTCCAGCCCCGCAGCCCGCTCCACCGCCTCTTGAAGCTGCGCCAAGCTCGCGTCGGCTCGGCCGGCGCGGCGCTCCAAGAAGTCGAGCAGCAGCCCGTCGTCGCCGGAACCTCGGGCCACCTCCTCGAAGAAGCTCATCAAGGCGTCGTGATCCGGATCCAGGGACGCGGCGGCGGTGAGGATCTCTCCGGCCCGTCGTGGCTTGGGCGTGCGCGCGAAGGCCAGGCGCAAGGTGTCGACCCCCTCGTCGCGACGCTCCGTCTCCCCCAAGCTCAGCTCCGCCAGCCGATAGAGCGCGTCCACGCGCTCCGGCTCGGTCGCGTCCTGCTCGTCGACCAACTCCGAGAGAGCCTTGCGCTCCTCCTCGCGCTCGCCTTGAGCCCGGGCCGCGCGGGCCAGCGCCGAGAGCACCAGCGCCCGCGCCTCGCCCGTCTCGTCGGCGGCGCGGTAGAGCGCCAAGGCCTGGGCCATGTCACCCAGATCCTGCTCTGCGGCGCGCCCCTGCTGAACCAGCAGCAGACACAGCAGGTGAGCGTCCTCCTCCCGGCGACAACTCTCGACCAGCCGCTCCATCACCGAGACGTAGCGCGCGGACGCGTCCAGTCGGCGCGCGAGTGAGCGGGCCGAGTCGTGCAGCGCCACGCGAGCGGGATCCTCCTCCACCGCGGCGAGGCTCTT
>JAADHO010000310.1 GCA_013151775.1 Deltaproteobacteria bacterium
CGCGCAGGCCAACAGCGCTCCGGCCTCTTCTGGCAGCAGCATGCGTCATCACGGCGGCCGCATGCGGCCCCGTGGCATGAGGCCCAACGGGAGCAGCGACGATCCCTTGGCGGGCCTCGACGGCATCTAGCGGGCGAGCAGCGCGGGCTAGGTCCTGGAGCTGCGCCCTGGAATAGGGGGATCTCATCACGACGCCAGATACCGCACGCAGCCGTCTGGTGTTGCCACTCGATGTGCCGAGCCTGAGCGCGGCGTCCGAATGGATCGAGCGACTGAAGGGCGAGGTCGGCGTCTTCAAGGTCGGCCTCGAACTCTTCACGGCCGCGGGGCCGGCGGCCCTCGCGCGCGTCCACCAGAGCGGCGCGGACTGCTTCCTCGATCTCAAGCTGCACGACATCCCCAAGACCATGGCCTGCGCGGCGCGCACGGCGGCGGATTTGGGCGTTCGCTACCTCACGCTTCACGCCTCCGCCGGACCTCGAGCTCTGGCCACGACCGCTGAGGCGATTCGAGGCACGAACACTCAGCTCTTGGCGGTCAGCGTGCTCACCAGCCTCGACGACTCGGAGCTAGACGCCGTGGGTCTCGCGGGGCCCGTGGCCGAAGCGGTCACTCGCCTGGCTCGCCTCGCCGCGGACGCGGGCATCCAAGGCCTCGTGTGCTCAGCGCGCGAATGTGAACCTCTGCGCCAAGCCCTGGGTCCGGAGCCGCTGCTGGTGGTGCCGGGGATTCGGCCCACAGGCTCTGCCCCGGATGACCAGCGGCGCGTCGCCACGCCGGCCGAGGCCGTGACCTGGGGCGCAGACCTACTGGTCGTCGGTCGACCGATCCGAGACGCCGACGATCCGGCCCGCGCGGCCCGGGCCATCGTCCACGAGATCGCCCAGGCCTGATCCCTATGATGGACCCGCACGTGATCGCTGGAATCCGCGCCGTGACGGAGGCGCTGGCACCCGGCGCCGGCGGCGCACCCGAGCGCCTGCTCCTGGCCAACAAGGGATCACGAGCCCTCGACGCGCTGGAGCAGCGGGCGCGCGCCCGAGGCGTCCCCGTCGAACGCGTGAGCACTTCAGAGCTCGGGCGCGTGTCGCGAGGCCTGCGCCACCAAGGGGCCATCGCCCTGGCAGCGCCCTACCCCTATGTCGATCTCGAGGACCTGCTCAGCGCGGCAGATGCCCCGCTGCTGGTCGCGCTCGATTCGATCACGGACCCACACAACCTAGGCGCCATCGTCCGCAGCTCGGTGGCCTTCGGCGTCGACGGGCTAGTGCTCCCCAAACGCCGCGCGGTGGGCGTGACGCCAGCGGTCACGCGAGTCTCCACCGGCGCCACCGCGCACGCGCGCATCGCCCAGGTGACGAACCTCTCCCGAGCCCTCACGAGCTTGGCCAAAGCGGGGCTCTCCATCGTAGGTCTGGCCGGCGAAGGCGAGATCACGCTCGACGCCCTACCCGACGCGCCGCGAGGTCGCGTGCTGGTGGTCGGCTCGGAGGGCAAGGGCCTCGGGCGCTTGGTGCGTGAGCGCTGCGACCTGCTCGCGCGCATCGATCTACCCGGCCCCGTCGCCTCCTTGAACGCCTCCGTCGCCGCCGCCATCGCGATCCGCGAGTGCAGCCGATCCCGCGCGCGTCAGTCCAGCGCGTCTCGATCGACTCCGTGAAGCAGCGCGTCGAGGCGTTCCCCCTCGAGCACCTCGGCCTGCAGCAGCTCTTCGGCCACATGGTCGAGCCGCTCGCGGTGGGCGAGCAGCAGCTCCTTGGCTCTCGCCAGCGCCTCTCGAAGCAGGCGCGCCACCTCCTTGTCCACGGTCTCCGCCAGGCTCGGGCTCATCTCCGGGCTGAGGCGCGGACCCCCGTCACTGCCAAGGAAGATGTTGCGCCGATCGCCCGAGAGGGAGACGGGACCCACGGTGTCGCTCATGCCGAACTCGGTCACCATGGCGCGGGCGATATCTGTGGCCTTGCGTAGATCATCCTGCGCGCCCGAGGAGGGCTGGCCGAAGACCACCTCTTCGGCGGCGCGCCCACCCAAGAGAGAGGCGAGCTTGTTCTGGATCGCCTCCTCGGTCATCAAGAAGTGCTCCTCCGCGGGCAGCTGCATGGTGTAGCCCAGCGCGCCCACCCCGCGCGGGACGATGCTGATCTTGTGCACGCGGTCGTCGCTGCCCGCGAGCGTGCCCACCAGAGCGTGACCCACCTCGTGGAAGGCGACGCGCCGACGCTCCTCGGGGTTGATCACGCGCGAGCGACGCTCGAGCCCGGCCACGACCCGATCCACGGCGGACGAGATGTCTTCGGTGGTGACGAAGTCGTGCCCGTGGCGCGCGGCCAAGAGCGCCGCCTCGTTCACCAGGTTGGCGAGGTCGGCGCCCGCGAAGCCGGGGGTGCGAATCGCGATCTCCTCCAGGCTCAGCTCGGGTCCCAGGGGCACGCCCCGTGTGTGCACCGCGAGGATGGCCTTGCGCCCGCGCCGATCCGGGCGATCGATCACGATCTGGCGATCGAAGCGCCCGGGACGCAGCAGCGCCTGATCGAGGATCTCGGGGCGGTTCGTGGCGGCCATGATGATCACGGCCTTGCGCGGCTGAAATCCGTCCATCTCCACCAGGAGCTGATTCAAGGTCTGCTCGCGCTCTTCGTTGGTTCCGCCTCCGAGCGCCGTCGCCCCGCGGGAGCGCCCGATGGCGTCGAGCTCGTCGATGAAGACGATGGCAGGCGCCACCTTGGCCGCCTGCTCGAAGAGGTCACGCACGCGCGCGGCGCCCACACCCACGAACATCTCCACGAACTCGGAGCCGCTGATGGAGATGAAGGGCACCTTCGCCTCGCCAGCGACCGCGCGCGCCATCAAGGTCTTGCCCGTGCCGGGCGGGCCGACCAGCAGCACGCCCTTGGGAATCTTGGCTCCGAGGCGCTTGAACTTCTCGGGCGTCTTCAAGAACTCGATGATCTCGAGCAGCTCCTGCTTCGCCTCCTCCGCCCCCGCGACATCGTCGAAGTCCACCCCCGCCTCCTCGGGTGTCGCCACCTTCCCGCGACTCTTTCCGAACGCCAGGGCTCCCCCGGCGGCGCCTCCCATGCGCTTGAACATGCCCCCGAAGAGCATGATCATGAAGAGCACACTGATGCCGAAGTAGAGGATCCAACCCCACTGCTCGCTGAAGGCCGAAGGCAGCACGGCCCGGAAGGCCACGTGGTGCGCCTGCAGCAGAGGCACGAGGGAGTCGTCCTTCACCGGCGCCGTGGCGAAGTGGTCAGGCCTATCCTGATGGCTGCCGGCCCGACGTGCGGGTTTCCGTCCCGTCTTGTACGCCCCGACGATCTCACGCTCGCCGAGCTGAACCCAGTCCACACGATCCTCGTCCACGTAGTGGATCAGTTCGTCGTAGCGGATCGGATCCTTGGTGCGGAAGCCGGCCAACGACTGCAGCACCACGGGCAGGGCCAGGGCGAGCAGCAGAAACCCGATCAGGGGGATGCGGCGAGGACCCGCCTCGCCCTCTCCGCCTTTCGGCGGCTTCGTTTCAGGTGGAGAGGGCGCCATAGGCGATCAGTCTAAGCACGTCCTCGGCTCTGACAACGGCTGCACGCCTCGGGTCACCTCAGAGGGGCGCGTCGAAGTCGTCGTCGGGCTGAGGCGTCACCTGCGCAGCGTCACCGCCTTCGGGGGCCGGCACAGGGGAGAAGGCGGTCGCGTTCAGGACCAAGAAGCCGCCGAACAGCATCAACACCACGCTGCCGCCGATCAGGCCCAGCTTCTTGCCGCCGGGCATCTCGCTCTGCTTGGCCTTGCGCAGCACCATCACGATACCGACCAGACCCACGAGACCGAGCAACACCCCGGCACCTTGAACCGCCATCCACGTTTCCATACTCATAGCTCCTTTGGGCCCAGCCCTCGAATCGAGGGGCCATCCTAGCGCGTCTCCCGCGCGTCCCGATATACCCCTATGTGATCTTCTGCCTCGGGTTACGCTCGCAGAGGTTCTAGGCGATCCCCAAGAGGGCCGACAGCTCGCCCATCAGCGGGCCGAGGCGGCTGTGAATGACCAGATCGGCCATGTCGTCGTAGGGCCCGGGGTCGCGGTTCAGCACCACGATGCGCGCACCGGCGCGGCGCGCCTCGGGGACCAAGTCCGCCACGGGATGCACGCCGAGGGAGGAACCGAGCACCAGGAAGAGATCCGCCTGTTGGATGTCGGCGCGCGCCAACTCGAAAGCGGGCGGCAGCAGCTCTCCGAAGAGCACGACGTCGGGCTTCACCTCGAGGGCGCCGCAGTCTGAACAGATGGGCGGACGCCCCGCCTGCACCTTTCGGAAGGTGGTCTCCACGACATCGGCGTGACCACAGACGAGGCAGCTGGTGCTGCGGAAGCTGCCGTGGACCTCCCACACGCGCTGGGAGCCGGCGCGCGTGTGCAGGCCATCGATGTTCTGAGTCACGACGCCCGCGACTCGGCCTCGTGCCTCGAGCTCGGCGAGCACGCGATGCGTGACGTTCGGCGACGCGTCGGTGAGGTTGGCGAACTTGTCCGCCCAGAAGCGCCAGAAGCGGGCGGGATCCTCGCGAAAGCCGTCGATCGACGCGACCTGCATGGGGTCTGCGTCCGCCCACAGACCGTCGTCTCCGCGAAAGTCGGGGATGCCCGACTCGGTCGAGACGCCCGCTCCGGTCAGGGCGATGGCGTGACGCGCAGCCTCGAGCCACGAGGCGAGCTCGCCCGTGTCGCCGCTCATGGCTGGGCCTGGGCGCTGGGCGTGTCGAGCGCTGGCGCCTGCTCCGAGGCGGCGCCGGGGTCACGCAAGAAGGAGATCAACGCGTCGAGGCTGGCGGGATCGTCGGTAAACTGACCCACGCCGTGGGTGCTCCCCCGGGACGCCACATAGCGCCCCGCCCGCGCCACGCGCGCCATGTCCTGAGCCGACTGAACCGCCGCCGCTTCGCCCTGGGCGGCGATGGCGAGCAGTGGGCGCTCCCCGAGCCGGCTCGCCGGCGTGATGGCGTCGATGCCGCGATAGGCGCGCCCCGGTGAGACCAGCGCGACGGCGCCAATGCTGGGATCGGCCGCCGCCGCCAAGAGCGCAGCGCTGGAGCCGATGGACGATCCCACCACGGCGATGCGCGAAGGCGTGGTGCCCGGATTGACCCGCAGATACGCCACGGCGGCGCTCACGTCCTTGGCCATGGCGCGATAGTCGTCGGGGGAGAATGTATGCCAATCGAGGGGACCGCTGGGGCCGACCACGCTCTCGCCATGTCCCCGCAGGTCGATGCTCAGCGTGGTCAGCCCGGGGGCCGCGGACAGCCGCTCCACCACCGGCGCCCACTCGCTGCGGTTGCTCGAGAGCTGATGCACCAAGACCACGGCGGGGGCGCCCCGCACGGGCGCGCGCCTGAGCGTGGCCACGATGGTCACGCCGTCCTCCGTGGCGAAGCTCACGCGCTCGGGCGCGCCGGATGGCGCGGCGGGCGGGACTCGCTCGCGGGCCACGGGC
>JAADHO010000174.1 GCA_013151775.1 Deltaproteobacteria bacterium
CGAGGGTAGGTCGAGTTCTCCCTCCTCCTCGTGCTGCGTCTGTGACGGTCCGGCGCTGTCGGCTCCCTCCTCGGCGCGTCCGTGCTCGTCGAGGTCGCTCGGGTAGAGGTCGAGGTAGGTGTCTGCGACCTCGTCCGGCATCTCGCGTCCGCGGGGCGCGCCGAGCTTCACGATGTGCTTGCCCGAGACCCACACGAGCCACGTCTCGTTGCCGGACTCGAGCCTGTGGACCCACTCCCCCGACACCTTCACCACGCTGCGATCGTAGGTGCCGAGGCTCTCGAGGCGCTCGAGCAGCTCGGCCGCGAGGCCCGGGGCGTGGTCGTAGACGGTGACGAAGGCCGTGGCGAGCAGGGGGTGGTCTCCGTGCCGGCGCACGTAGGTGGCGGTGTGGCCCACGGCGGCGTTGCCCTGGACGGCGAACTCCACGTCGAGGGTGCGCTGATAGCGCCGATAGGCGTAAGGGCCGAGGTTGTGCTCGACCACCATGCGCGAGGGCAGGGTGGTGGCGCAGGCGCCGAGCAGGACGAGGGTCGCGAGGCCGAGTGGGCGCAGGCAGCTTAGCGGGCGAAGGCGTGACGCGGGGTTGAACACAGGGCGAAGCTAGCGACAGCCGGCGCCGGGCCGCAAGCGCCCTGACGCTCAGCGCGCACAGCCGCCTGCGAGGGCGTCGAAGATGCGGCCGACGATCGCGTCGATGGGTCCCGTGTAGTCCTCCTGACAGTAGGACTGCATCACGGCGTGGGCGCCCGCCGCGTCGAGCTCGCGCGCCAGCGTGGCGATGCGCACGGGCGGGAAGGCGAGGCCGCGACCGGGTACGTTGCAGGAGGGCGTGAGACCCGAAGGCATGGCGGGATTGGGCCGCTGCTGCATGCGGGGGTCGTCGAGGATCGCCGCGTAGTCGATGTCGTCAGGATCGGCCACGAGGTCCGTGGGTACGCCGGCGATGGGGGCGTAGACGATGCGCTCGGGGTGGTCTGGGCGTAGGGCGAGCAGTCCGTCGAGGTAGTAGGAGATGGGGTGGAGCGCTTCGGGGTAGTCGGCGCAGCGCATGCCGAGGTCGCCCGCGTAGGTCGTCGAAGAGGGGTTGTAGAGGTCCGCGCGCGCCGCGTCGCAGTCGTCTTCCTCGGCCAGCAAGACGATGGCGAGCACGGAGTCCGGGCGCAGGAAGCCGGCGTTCTCCCTGTCGGCGTGTCCGCCCGTGCCGGCCTGGAAGACGATGTCCGAGTCACTCGGGGTGAGCGCCTTGAGCATGGCGCCGAGGTGGCGCTCGAAGCCGCAGCCGTCCGTGCCCACGCCCGCCAGAACGCAGGTCAGGTCCGTCGTGACGCTCGCCACGTCGTCCCCGGTCGCGAACTCGAGGAAGCTGGGATAACCGGCGGAGCAATCGCGAAGCGCCAACGCGCCGCGGGTCCAGAGCACGCCGTCGTCGCCAAAGCGCGGATCGTCGCAGGTAGGGACGGCGGCGTCGCCCACGCCCATGTCGCTCGTGACCACGCCCACGTGAAGGCTCGTCGCGGCTGTGCCGCTACGCACGATGGCGCCCGAGGCGTCGCGTAGCTCTCCCGTGGTGAGGGCTTCGAGCAGGTGCGGAAGCTGGCTGAGCAGCGACGCCTGCTCCTCCGACACGCCGCCAGCGTTCTCGATCACGAAGAGCAGGTCGAGGGTGTCCGTCGGCCCGGCGCAGCTCGCTGTGCGGCTGTCGCTGCCCGCGTCGTCTGGCGCGCCGTCGCCGCCCGGGCAGCCCAGGCTGGCCAAGACCAACGCGAGGCCGATGAACCAAGTGGCCCCAATACGAACGTCGACTCTCATACTCCACCTCCGAGTGCAGGCTCAGCGTAGCGCACGCCACGCGCTCGGTCATGCGGCGCCCTGGGCCCGGGTGCACGACCAACTCTCACGGCCAGCGGCAGCGCCTTTCCTTCGGGCCCGTGCCCGATCGGCGCGCGCCGAGCCCGAGTCAGCCCGTGCAGCCGCCGTCGAGGGCGTCGAAGATGCGATCGAGGATGGCGTCCATGGCGGACGTGAAGTCCGCCTGACAGATCGACTGCACGACAGCGTGAGCGCCGGCGGCGTGGAGTCCCTGCGCGACTTGGGTCATGCGCACGGGCGGGAAGGCGAGGCCGCGCCCGGGGGTGTTGCAGGAGGGCATCAGGCGCGAGGGCATGCTCGGATCCGCCGCCTGCTGCATCCGGGGATCGGACAAGACGGCGGAGTAGTCGATGGCGTCGCTGTCGGCCACGAGGTCCGTGGGCACGCCGACGATGGCGCCGTAGACCAGGCGCTCCGGGTGACCCGGCCGTAGCGCCGTGAGTCCGTTGACATAGCGGGAGGCCGAGTACAAGGCCTCGGGGAACTGGGAGCAGCGCAGGTTGAGGTCGCCCATATAGCGTGCAGACGTCCGGTCGAAGATGTCCCCATCGGCGGCGGAGCAGTCGTCTTCGTCTGCGAGTATGATCACGCCGAGCACGGAGTCGGAACGTGCGAAGCCGGCGTTCTGCACGTCAGCGTGTCCGCGCGTGCCCATCGCGAAGGTGGTGCTCGATGTGCTCGGCGTCAGCGCTTTGAGCACGCTGTCGAGATGTTGCTCGAAGCCGCAGCCTTCCGTGCCTACCCCTACTACGACGCAGGTGAGGTCGGCGGCGAAGGCGGCGTCGTCGTCGCCTGCCGCGAAGGAAAGAAACGCGGGGTAGCTGGCCGCGCAGCCGGCGATGGCGGTGTTGCCTCGGGTCCGCAGGATGCCATCGTCGCCGAAGTTCTCCTCGGCGCAGGTGGGCAAGAGATATCCACCCGTGCCCATGTCGCTGTCCACCACACCAACTTGCACAGAGGTGGTGGGCGTCCCCGTTCGCCTGCTGCCATCCGCACGCGTCCAGCCGCCGTCCGCGAGCGCCCGCATCAGCCGTGGGAGCTGCTGCACCAAGCTCGCCTGTTCTTCGCTCATCGAACCGGAGTTGTCGATGAGGAAGAGCAGATCGAGCTTGCCTGTGCTTGGAGCGCAGTCGCGTGGGGCTGCATCGCCCGATCCGCCGTCGACGATTGGGCGAGTGTCGTGCGACGACGCGCATGCCGGGCTCCCCAACGCCAGAAAGGCGCACAGCCCGAGCGTCCATCCACAAGTCTTCATCCTCATGCTCCGCCTCCTGACATCACGTGCCGAGGCGCGCAGCATAGCGCCATTCCATGTCATGGTGTGCGCATGCGAACGTTTTCCATGCTTGGGCGCGGCCTGTGGGTCGTGGGCCTCACCTCCTCCCTCCTCGTCACTTTCGGTTGCGGCGATGACTCCACGCCGATGGACGCCTCCGTAGACGCCGACGCCACGATGGACGCGGGCGACTCCGGTCCGCCGCCCGAGACCGGGCCCATCATGCTGCGCTTCGACATGACGCAGGACGCGGATCAGTGGCAGCGGCCGTGGCCCCTCGACGCGCTGCGCCTGGCCGACGGACACCCCGACATGTCCGGCTGGCTCAACCGCCGACGCCTCGACGTGATCGACGCCTTCCGCGCCACCATCGAGGCCGACACCACGGGCTTCAGCACCTCGGGTCCTGTCTACCTGCCCTACAACGGTCCCCTCGACGCGGCCTCGCTCTCGGACGATCCGGCGAGCTACCGAGACGACGCGGCCTCGCCCATCTTCCTGGTCAACATCGATCCCGACTCGGCGCAGCGAGGCGAGAAGCTGCCGCTGCTCGTAGGCTTCACCGAGGTGCGCGATCCCTACCGGCCGGTGAACCTGCTCGAGGTCTTGCCGGCGCCTGGCTTCGAGCTGATCGAGGACACGCTCTATGCCGTGGTCGTGCGCGACTCCATCGGCTCGGCGGACAGCACGCGCACGCTCACGCAGGCGCCCGGCTTGGCGGCGGCCCTGAGCGACGCGGCGCCCGAGGGCGACCTCGGCGCGCAGGTGGGAGCCGACTTCGCGCCGTTGCGCGTGTGGCTCGCGGAGCAGGGCATCGACGTGGGCAGCGTCGTGGGCGCGACGGTCTATCGCACGGGCGACGAGACCAGCGAGCTCTATCGCCTGGCCGCCTGGGCCGCCTCCGAGCCGGCGCCGAGCCCGACGGAGGCGCCGACGAAGATCCTGGAGATGCCCGAGTACTGCGCCTACATGGGCGCCTGGGAGCCCGCGCAGTACCAGGACGGAACGCCGCCCTTCTCGTCCGCGGGAGGCGTGCTGCAGCTGGACGCCAGCGGAGCGCCCGTGGAGCAGCGGCGCGAGCGCGCGCCCTTCGTCGTCGCCATGCCCAAGGGCGCGATGCCCGCCGATGGCTTCCCGCTGCTCTTCTACGTCAACGGCACGGGTGGCCTCGCCCGGCAGGTGATCGACCGCGGGGTGGCGACCGTGGACGCGCCTCCGCCCGAGGGCACGGGCCCGGCGCAGGTGGCGGCCATGCATGGCTACGGCGCCTCGGGCATGTCCGGTGTCCTCACGCCCGAGCGACTGGCCGACGCCTCCGGCGGCTACCTCGTCTACAACTTCTTCAACCCCGTCGCCATGCGCGACAACTTCCGCCAGACGATCCTCGAGCACATCCTCTTCCGCAAGCTCGTGCTCTCCCTGCGCATCGACCCGAGCAGCTGCCCCGGCGCCGACGCCTCCGCCGCGACCGACGGCATGCTGCGCTTCGACCCGAGCCACCGCGTGGTCATGGGCCAATCCCTCGGCAGCTACCTCACGGGCATGCTCGCGACGCTCGATCCGGGCTACGAGGGCGCCATCCTCACGGGCGCTGGCGGCTCCTGGGTCGACTTCCCCTTCGGCGCGCGCGACCCCGACCTGAGCGTCATCACGCGCATCGTCTTGGGCCTGAGGGTCAGCGATCCATTGGATCACTTCCACCCCGGCATCGCGCTCTTCGATCTGGCCATTGGCCCGGCGCAGAACCTGCACTACGTCGACGACATCCTGCGCCACCCGCGGCCTGGCGCCACGCCGCCCCACGTGCTCGTGATCGAGGGCGACGACGACGACAACATCTCCACCGATCTGCAGCGCGCGCTGAACGCCGCCATCGGCACGGATCTCGTCGGCCCCGACACCGGCGCCGAGCGCATCGAGCCGTGGATCCTGCTGGCGGGCAACCAGGTGCTCACGCCTCCCGTATCGCTCAACCGCATGACGCCCGCCGGGCCTCGCACGGCCGGCGTGGTGCGTTACCTGCCCGACGTCGACGATGGAGGACACTACGTGACCTTCCAGCTCGAGGGACCCAAGCACCAATACGGCTGCTTCCTCGAGACCCTCTACCGCACGGGCACGCCGGTGATCCCGGCCCCGGGTGCCGTCGACGCGCCCTGCGAGTGAACTCTCCGGTCGCGGCGGAAGTGAAAGTTCAGCCCGCCACCTCGAGCGTCACCTGATAGTCGAGCCCCGCGGCTCTGCGTCCGCTCAGACCGAGTCGGCGACGGCGCGGACGTGGCGGCCGTCGCGGGCGGGACCGAAGCCGCGGCGCTCGAGCCAGCGCGTGAGGGCCTC
>JAADHO010000428.1 GCA_013151775.1 Deltaproteobacteria bacterium
GGCAGTTTCCCACGACCTCTCGGCTGCGCGCCGCGTGTGTCGGAGCTGGGGTGGATGCAGCGCCCGGCCTTCGACGCCATGGCCGACGGCAGACCGGCCCACGCGGGGCTGATCTGGCGTATCGACGTCTGAGGCTTCAGACGCCGATGAAGAGGCGGTGGCCGAAGTTCCGCTCGAGGTCGCTGTCGAAGATCTTCGTGGCCGCGGTCTCGATGTCGTACTCGACGCGCTTGAACTCGAGGGTGCGCTCCTCCGTGTCGAAGACGACGTAGCTCGAGCGGTTGTCGTAGTCGCGAGGCTGACCGACGCTGCCCACAGAGGCGATGTACTTGTAGCCCTCTTCCATCTCGAGCAGGCCCGCGGGCAGCTCCTCGACCTCTCCGGGACGCAGGGAGAAGACCTTGCAGAGATGGGAGTGGCCGATCAGCGTGAGCTGCTCGAGCTCGTCCCAGATGGGCAAGCACTCGCGGGCCTGTTCTGGAGCGAAGATGTATTCGAATTCTTCGAGGCGCAGTGGCGAGCCGTGGCTGAGCTGAAGCCCCGCACCGTTCACGATGTGTTGGTAGGGCAGGGAGCGCAGCCAGCTCATGTTCTCTTCGCTCAGCAGCGAAGCGTGGAAATCGAGGGCGTGGCGCGCCGCCTCGTAATAGTAGGAGTAGTCCATGCGACCGGCGACGGCCGCGTCGTGGTTGCCGACGATGGTCGTGTGAGCGACCTGGCGAACGATGTCCGCACACTCGTTCGGGCTCGCGCCGTAGCCGACGACGTCTCCGAGGCAATAGAACTCGTCTATCGCCTCGCTCTCGAAGGCCTCCATCACAGCGCTGAGCGCCTCGATGTTGGCATGGACGTCGCTAAAAATTCCCAGACGCATCGGAGACAAACTCGCAGTCCCCTTTTACGGCCACGTCAGCCGGGTGTCCATCCCACAGATGCACAGAGATGCACGAAATTGCGCCTCGCCTCGCCGTGGACACGAGCTCACTTGTCCGAGGTGGAGGTCAGGGCGGCGCGGAATCGCTGGGAAAAGCCCAGGGTCACGTCGTCGCCGAGGGGCTCTTCGGCTCCCTCCACGACGCGCACCTGCCGCTCGGCCTCGGGCTTGGAGCCGCGGGCCGCCATGGCCGCCTCCGCCACCGCGCGGTTCTTGTCGCTCTCGAGCTTCTGAACCTGCTTCTCGCAGCCGGCGATCGACAGATGCGCGAACGCGAGGGCTGCGCGTTCGGTCGGGAGCTTCGGATCCTTCGCCGCCCGTGCGATCGCCCGCACGGCTCCGGTCCCGAACAACGAGAGCACGCGCGCCACCTCGCGCCAGACCTCGCTCGGCTCCTCCGAGAGCAGGTGGACCAAGGGCACGACGGCGCGTCGCAGGTGAATCTCGCCGAGCCCGAGGGCCGCGGCTTGTCGGAAGAAGGTCTTGCGGGCGCTCAGACCGTCGATCAACGCGTCTCCCGCGGACTCGCCCAAGGCGACCAGACGCGGAAGCAGTTCGAGCACCTCCTCGCGCGGCATCTTGCGCGCTTCGCGACTCACGGCCTTGATGTTGGCGTCTTCGCGGGAGAGCAGCTCGAGCGCCGCCGACAGGCGCAGCGTGGGGTGGGTGAAGAGGCGCAGCAGGCGCTCCTCGGACAGCTCGGGCAGGTCTTCGAGGTCGACCACCTCGTCTTCGTCTGCGTCGCTCGCGATGGCGCGCAGCGCGCGATATGCGACGGCGTGGGTCTCGGAGTCGATGGCGACCTCGTTCTCGGAAGCGGACTCGAGCAGCGCCTCCCAATTCTGGGCCAGCGCCGTCGGCGTCAAGGATGGCTCGCCCTCTTCGGTGAGCGCCCGGAAGGTGGCGATTTGCTGCGAGACCAGCTCCTCCGTGTCCGCCGCGAGCCCGAAGCTCAGCGCGCGCGACGCCAGCGTCGAAGGCAGCGCGACGCCGAATCGGAGCGCGTCTCGGAGCACGCGCTCGAAGGCCGCGTCGACCACCTCGCGAGGAATGGACAGGGCGAGCAGCGCCATGTCGAGCTTGGCGGGAGCGCTCCATTTGCTGAGCTTGGCGACGGCCTCGAGGGCCTGCTTGGCGTCTGACGCGGGCTCCGCCTCGACGTAAGGATGGCCGCTCAGACGAACGGGAGGTGGCGCCGCCAAGGCGCGCTCCATAGCCGTGGAGGCGTCGATCTCGGGAGCGCGATCGATGCGCGAGCGTTCCAGAATGTGCCGCAGGTTGTGATGTCGCGAGGCGGCGACCTCGAGGACTCGCTCGAAATGATCGTTCGGCCCGAAGACGGCGACGTGAACCGCGAATTCCTCGGACAAGGCTGCCAAGACAGCGTCGCCATGCTCCGACGCGGGATCTACGGCGCAGCGGCGCACGTAGGGTCGACCACCGTCCGTGCCCTCGTCCAAGAGGGCGAGCAAGACGACAGGGTAGCCGTCGACGACCACGTATTGGGCGAGCAGGTCGGTGGCCTCGCGGAAAGCCTCCTCGTGGCCCTCCGTCAGGCGCACGAAGACCCATGTCTCGTCCTCGATGCGCCGGATCGCGAGCTGCTGGTCGCGCTGACTCAGGAAGTCGTCCGGCGGCGTCACGGGCGCGGGGATCACGCTCTCGATGGGCCCCCCCTCGTCTCCTTCGAGCTCCGCCACGGAGGTGCGCACGTCCTCGAGCTCGTCGGCGTCCACCAACTCCTCGACGTCCTCGAGCTCCTCGAGGTCCTCGAGGTCCTCGAGGTCTTCGAGTTCGTGCGCATCGTCCAACACCTCGATGTCCGAGAGGTCGGACAACTCTTCGATGTTCTCCAGCTCTTCGAGATCGTCCTCTTCGCCGACAACCGAGGCGCCATCCGGGTCGTCGAAGGGCGTCAGCTCGTCTACCTCCGCGTCCTGGACAGAGGCGACGTCATCGGCGTCAGGCGCGAGCGTTCCAGCGTCTGGGTTGTCGAGCTCCCCCGTGTCCGGCTCCAGCGATTGCGCCAAGTCCTCGGTGTCCGAGAGCAGCACGACGTCGTCTCGCGTGACCTCCACGGGCCGCTCGGCGGAGTCGGACTCGCGCGCCATGACCTGCTCGAGGCGCCTCGCGAGCTCTGCCTCTCGCAGCTCGATGGCGCGCTGCTCCGCTTCGAGGCGCTCGAGGGCGAGGCGCAGATCGTCCTCGCGTGTGGTCAACTCTTCCCCGCGCTCTTGCAGCCGGTCTTCGCGGGTCGTCAGGTTTCGTTCTCGCTCATCGAGCGCCTCGCTGCGCGCTCGGAGTTTGGTCTGCGCCTGGGCTTGGAGCTGCTCGCGTTGGTCGAGATCGCTGCCGCGTGCCTCCAGGCCAGCGGTAGATCCGGATCGCTCGAGGTGGGCACGCAAGGCCTCCACACCCACGACGACGTTCGGACGTTGGGCGTAGCTGGGCACGGGGTGGGATCGATCCTCGGCGATGGCGGCGTGCAGCTCGGCGAGCTCGACGAGGGCTCGATGGCGCAGCTCTTCCGGCAGCACGAGCACCAGCTCCTGCGCCTCGGGATCGTGGAAGACGAAGGGGACGGCCAGACGTTCACCCGTCTCGAAGCGATGCAAGGCGCCGGACAATGCCGCCTCCCGCAGCTCGGGATTCGCGCTCACGTTCACCGCTCGATGCACGGAGACGACGCGGGCCGTGCCTCCCGGGAGCATCACATGCTGCTGCTCGACGCGCGTGTGTCCCGCGGCGCCTTCGTATGGGCGCTCCGCGCGAGCCTCTTCGTGATCCTGGGCCATGTCGCTCCGATCGCGTCAGTCGACGGCACGTCGACAAGGGCTGATTACCACGAGTGCCGGTGTGGGAGGAACCAGATCGCACATCATGGCGGCGCACTTTCCACACCGAACCAGGTATGCTGCGCCGGTGATGGTTCCTCCGGAAAAGATCCTCGAATTGGCCGACGCCTGTGCTGTGGCGGTCGAAAACACCGTCGGCGCTGCGCCCGACTTCTCCCAAGACACGCTGCCCTTGGTCGATCATTGGATCACCCTGGCAGAGGTGAAGGGCGGCGCGCTGCTGGAGCTGCTGGTGCCGATGGCGGGCGCCTACTTTGGGGAGGTGTGCCGACGCGAGCTTTCGGGATTCCGTTGGCATATGCCTGAAGAGACGTGCGATTGGCGACTCGAGCTGACGCCGCGCTTCCTCTACTTCAACCCCGCGGGCGCGGCGCTCGAGGCCTTCACCAGCGAGGATCAGGCCGCCTGGCACGGTCATCTTCACACCTTGCCCGAGGATCAGGCGGGCATGAAGGCCTTGCTGGATCGCGCGGGCGGAGTGCGCGAGGAGGACTATCACAGGCTCTCGATACGCTACGAGGTGATCGAGTCAGTCCACGCCACGCTGCTCGCGGCGGCCAACGAAGGGGCCGATGAAGCGCACTACGGACCCGAGGTCTACGCGGCCATGGTCGCGAGTGAACGCTCGGCCGACTGAGCTGCCTCAGCGCGGGACCGCGATCGTGGCGGGCACGGCCACGTTGCGACGCTGGGCCGTCTGCAGACCGAGGGGGCGCATGGCTCCCACGGCGTAGACGCCGGGCGTGAGCCCAACGAAGAGAGCTGACTCGCCCGCGTCGACCCAGCCGACGGGCACACCCTGCACGGTCACGATGGCCCGCGCCGAGCCACGGTTCTGCACGGCGAGGCCTTCCGCCGGCGGATCGAGGGGCCTCAGAGGTGGGTGCGCCGCTCCATGTCGGGAGGGCGTGAGCGCGGCCAGGTGTTGTGGAGAGACGTAGGCGCGCGAGTGCACGGAGGCGGGCGCCGGCGGTGGACCGACCTCGTCCGCTCGCAGCGCGCTCCGGGGCAGCTGCACGCTCACGTCGGCCGTGCGCTCTGCGCGCCACATGCCCACGCGAAAGAAGGGCGGCGCGCCGTCGTCACCGCAGCGACGCATGACGACGTCGGGGGGTTGTCGCGACCACTCCGCGATGAAGCGACACAGCAGGTCACTGTGGAAGGGCTGGTCCCGGGCGCTGGGCGCGCGCACGCGGTAGCTCGGCTCTCGACGCAGGCGACCACCCTCGAACCAGCTGGCGAGCTGTCCGGGACCGAGGGGTCGCCCGCCCTCTCCGTCGAAGACGTAGACCCCGGGCTGATCGCGGCGCAGGCGCACCTCCGAACCTGCGGGCACGGGCCAGCCATCGCCGACGAAGCGAGCGCGCAGACGCTCACGTGCCACGTCGACGTAGAGCTCCGCCGTGGGCAACGGGAACGTCGCGGGTGCGACGCCCAGGCTGCGTGGCACGGCGAGCCGGACGCGGTAGACCAGACGATGGACAGGCACCGGATCGGAGCCCGTGTAGGCTGAGTCGGCGCGGAAGGCCGGGTGAACGCGCGCCGCCGTGGAAGGATTGTCGTCGACCACGGGAGCGTAGACCTCGCCTGGACGCGTGGGCCGCTGGCTGCTCGGAGCGGGCTCGCGCGCCACGGGTGTTGGCGGCGAGTCGCAGCCAGCGTACGTGCCGAATGTCAGCGCGATCGCCCAG
>JAADHO010000104.1 GCA_013151775.1 Deltaproteobacteria bacterium
CGAGCCGGCGTGCGCGCGAGCCGAGCGGATCGCGAGCGCGTGCGGCAGCGCCTGCGCTATGACGTTCGCCGTGCCTACTTCGGGCTGTCCATGGCGCTCGATCTCCAGCAGATGGTGAGCGAGGTCCGGGGCAAGCTCCACCGCGCCGTGCGACAGATGGAAGAGGATCTCGAGGACGAAGACTCGGACGTGGACGAGCTCGACCTGTTCAAGCTGCGGCGCACGGTGGCGGAGGTGGACGCCCGCGCCAGCGAGGCCCAGCGACTTCGGGAGACGGCCCACGCCGCCCTCACTGCGCTGACGGGCGCCGAGCGCTTCCGCGTACCCGACTGTCCCATGGAGCCCGTCCGCTTCACCGCTGAGCCGGTCTCTCACTACGTCAGCCGGGCCCTCGGCGAGCGCCCGGAGTCGGCCATGCTCGAGGCCGCCATCGCCGCCCGACGGGCCGCCGTCTCGCTCGGCCGCGCCGGCTTCACGCCCGACGTCGGTCTAGCCTTCTTCGCGCGCCGCGCCTACGGCCCGGGGGTCACCGACCAGGACAACCCCTTCGTGCCCAACCCGGCCAACGCGCGCAGCCTCGGCGGCGCCTTGGTCGCGCGCTGGTCCCTCGACTTCGCCGGAGACACCGCACGCTTGCGCCGCGCTCAGGCCCAACTGCAGGAGGCACGCTTGGCACGAGAGGAGGCCCGACGAGGCATGACCCTCGAGGTGCGGCAGGCCTACGCGCAGCTCGCGGACGCCCAGCGGCGCCAGCTCGCCTGGGGCGCGGCGCGGCGCGACGGGCGGCGCTGGTTCCTGACCGCCACGCAGGGCTATCAGGTCGGAGCCGTGGAGACCCGGGATCTGGTCGACGCGGTCAAGGGCTACCTCACGGCACGCTTCGAGCACCTCAAGTCCATCCTCGACCTCAACACGGCGCTGGCCGCCCTCGAGCGAGTCACCGGCGTAACCCTGGTGTCCGCCCAACGTTGGGAGTCCTGCAGCCCCGACCCCGAGGCCGACG
Source organism: Deltaproteobacteria bacterium (assembly GCA_013151775.1). Lineage (GTDB taxonomy): Bacteria > Myxococcota_A > Polyangia > Polyangiales > Houyiibacteriaceae > JAADHO01. The sequence goes on from JAADHO010000104.1 coordinate 1,004, forward strand.
AATAATCTGCCCCTGTCCACGTCGAAGCCCACGAGCCAGACCCCAACCGAGGACCTCCATGCCGCTCCGCCCCGCCCACCTGCTGCTGACCGCCATCGCCCTGGCTTCTATGGCGACCTTCGCGCCATCGGCCCACGCCCAGAACACGCCGGCGGCGGCTCAGCACTTCCTCGAGGGCCGCCACCAACAGGTCCAGAGGCTCCTGAGGCAGCCCGCGAGCGCGCGGCGCAACAGCGCCTTGTCCAGCGTGATCGAGGGCCTGCTCGACTACGATAGCCTCGCCAAGGCCGCCTTGGGCAGCGCCTGGGAGGAACACACGCAGGCCGAGCGGCAGGCCTTCGCGGAGCTGCTGAAGCAGCTCGTGCAGATGAACTACCAGCACAATCTCGAGAACACTCTGGACTTTCGCGTCAGCTACGGAGAGGCCGAGGCCGACGGCGATGTGGTGATCGTTCACACCGAAGCCCGCTCGCGCACGAACCGGCGCGCGCCCAGCGTCTCCATCGACTATCGGCTTCACCAGGTCGACGGAAACTGGCGGGTAGTCGACATCTCCACGGACGGCTCGAGCATGGTGCGGAGCTACCACAGACAGTTTCGCCGCATCATCCGCCGAGAAGGCTGGGACGGGCTCATGACCCGCATGCGCGCTCGCCTCGACGACGCGGAGCCCAGCGCGGGCTAGACCAGCAGCTCGAGGGCCTGCTGATCGAGCACGACCACGCGGCGATGATCCATGTCGATGATGCCGTTGCGGCGCAGCTGACCCAGCACGAGGGTTACGGTCTCCCGGGTGGATCCGACATAGTTCGCGAGCTCGAGGTGGGTGTACTTCACCCCGATGAGCGTGCCGCGGGAATCGGGCACACCATGCTTCTCGGCGGCGCGCAACAAGAACACCGCCACGCGGCTCTCGACCGTACGCGTGAGCAGAGCTCGAACTCGATCCTCGCTCTCGGCCCGCGTGCGCGCCATGTGCTCGGTCAGTCGTCGAAGGATCCGGTTGTCGCGCGACAGGATGGCTTGGATCGGCTGAGGCGGCAGACGCAGCGCCTCCACTTTGTCGGCCGCGATGTTCTCGGGGATCGCCCCTAAACCCAAGAGCGCGTACTCGCCCAAGAGCTCACCGGGCCCCCGATAGCTGAGGGTGATCTCGCGATCTCCGTCGCGCACGAAGACGCGCAGGCGACCTCGTCCGATCACGTAGAGCGCCTCTTCGTTGCGGCGCGGGGCGAGGGGTCGTCGCCTCTCCACCACCACCACCGAGCCACCGGCGAGCACCTTGTCTCGGCGTTCTTCACTGAGATCACCGAAAATCGGCGAGCGCTCCAGGATCTTGATCATCCTCTCATAATGTTCATCCATGTCGTCCGCTCCGTAGCGAGAGATGTCCCCGATAACGTTATATTTCACACTTCCTCGGTTCCTGTCAAGGCATATTCTTCCGTTATGAACGTGATTGCGGTCCTGATTGACCCAGTGGCCGCCTTCAGCTACGTTCCGGGACCTTCGAGGCCCCGATGCGACTCTACAAAGGCAAGATCCCTCTCATCGTCGACGAGCTCCTCACCGCCCTGATCAAGGACGGCGACATCGAGGTCGACAACCAAGACGAAGCGCGGCTCGATCTCGAGGCCGTCCTGACGGAATTCGTGCGGCGTGAGCGCCAGGTCATGGACGACGCCAAGGGCCGGATGGAGCGCGAGGGCATGAGCTATTCGATGCTGGGCAAGATGCGGTCCCGCGTCGCGCGCGAGATGGGCTTTCCTCCCCAAGACGAGATGTTGCCTTACATCATCGATCAGCTCCTGACCATGCTCTTTCACAGCCAGAACATCGGGGAAGTGTTCGCCGAAGACGCCGCGCTGAGGAAGAAGATGGCGCCCGTGATCCGCCGCCACACGGAGGTCGAGAGCGAGCTCGATCGCGAGGTCCGCTCCAAGATCAAGAACCTCTCCGAGGGCACGGCGAACTTCGAGATCGAGTACGCCCGGGTCATGGAGAAGATGAAGCGCAAGAAGGGTCTGTCCTGAGGCCGCCTGACATCGCCGCCCGCTGCGCGTAGGCTGCGTGCATGCTGGAGAGCATGACGGGATTCGGTCTGGGCGAAGCGTCGATAGGCGACAGCTCGTTGCACGCCAGCGTGCGCTGCGTGAACCATCGCTTCTTGGACCTGCGCGTGCATCTGGCCCCCGAGCTCTCCTCTCACCAGGCACAGGTGGAGAGCCTCGCACGCGAACGCATCTCCCGCGGCCGCGTGGAGCTGAGCGTGAAGCTCACGGGAGCCAGCCTCGACGCGCCGGTGCTGGACGTCGCGCGCGCCCGCGCCGCCCTCGAACAGCTGCGCGAGCTGCGTGACCACGTCTGTCCCGACGACCCGCTGCCCCTGAGCCTGCTCGGTTCGGTGCCCGGCCTGTTCCGAAGTGCCCTGGCGAGCGAGAGCGACGCCGCCCTGCCCGCCCTGAGGTCCGCCGTGACCACGGCCCTCGAGGACGCTCTGCAGATGCGCAAGCGCGAGGGAGAGGCCATGGCGCAGCAGCTCGCGGGCACCCTCGAGCGCGTGCGAGCTCACCTCGCGCAGCTCGGCCAAGCCACGCCGCGAGCCCTCGCGCAGCATCGCGATCGCCTGCGCGCTCGCCTCGCGCGCCTGCTCGAGGGCACGGGGACGGTCCTGCACGAGTCCCGTCTGGAGCTAGAGGTGGCGCTGCTCGCCGAGCGCACGGACATCGCGGAGGAGACCACCCGCCTCGCCTCCCACGCCGATCAATTCGCGCAGCTCATGCAGTCGGGCGACGGCATGCTGGGACGCAAGCTCGAGTTCCTGCTGCAGGAGATGGGACGCGAGGCCAACACCATCGGCGCCAAGAGCAACGACTCGGAGATCGCAGCGCTGGTGATCGAGCTGAAGGCCGACGTGGAGCGCATGCGAGAGCTCGTCCTCAACGTGGTATAGGGCGCGGGCGGGCGCGCCAAAATTTGGTAGTATTCCACGCGTGAACGACCCCCACGACCTGCTGCTGTTGATCCTCAGCTCGCCCTCGGGCGCGGGCAAGTCGACGCTCACGCACCGCCTGATGCAAGAGGTTCCGGAGCTCGCCTTCTCGGTCTCCCACACCACCCGGGCCCCGCGACCCAACGAGGTGGACGGGCAGGACTACCACTTCATCGACCAAGAGCGTTTTCTCGAGCTCGTGCGATCCAACGACTTCGCCGAGTGGGCCGAGGTTCATGGTAATTTCTACGGCACGTCGGTGGCGGAGCTGGAGCGGGCGCGCCAAGCCGGCGCAAACGTCCTGCTCTTCGACGTGGACTACCAAGGGGCGCGCCAGATCAAGGCGGCTCTCCCGCAGGCCGTGGGCGTCTTCATCCTGCCTCCATCCATGCCGGAGCTACGCCGACGACTCGAGAGCCGCGGCACGGAGACGCCCGAGAGCCTCGCTCGACGCTTCGCCAAGGCGCGCGAGGAGATCGGCCAGTACCCCTTCTTCGACTACCTGATCGTCAACGACGAGCTGCAGACCGCCCTGGCCGACCTGAAGGGCGTGCTGGCGGCGGAGCGCTGTCGGCGGTCACGGCGCGCTCCCACGGCGGAGGCCCTGCTGCGCGCGGCCGTGGACTCGACTGAAGTGCTCGAGTGATCACGTCCGGGTCGCGCCTGGCCGCGCGCCTCCCCTCGTGGATGATCGCGCTCGCCCTGCTGCACGCGCAGCCCGCAGAGGCCCGGGTGGTGGCGGCGCCCCCTCCATCCCTTCGCGTGCTGAGCTCGGGCGAGCCCTCGGCTTCGGGTTGGGCCTTGGTGGCCGACCTGGACGACGACGACGACGACGGCACGCCCGACGCGCAGCAGGAGCGGGGCGTGCCGACACGAGATCTGCTGCCCATGCGCGCGGGTGCACCCGGCGAACGGGCTCGCTTGAGCGCCCTGGGACCCGTCCGGATCATCGTGGCGGGGCGGCCGCGAGCCACGCTCGAGGTGCGCGGCGTGGTCTCCTTCTTCGTGCAGGGTCTCGCGGCCTCGGAGAGTCCGGGAGACGCGAGCGTGCACCTCACGCGCCCGACGGGAGACACGGCCATCTCCCGCTTCACGGTGGTCGGCCTCGGCTTCGTCCGGGCGGACGGGAGCCGGCTCGACAGCGCTGGCCAAGCCCTAGGCGTCAGCCACGCCATCAGCAACGATCCCGGCCTCCCGCGGGGCCCCGCCACGGGACGACGACCCGACGACCCCGAGGCCCTCCGCCTGGAGCTGAAGGACGTCAGCGCCTCCGGCGTCAGCGAGCTCGCGCTGCGCTCCGGGGCCCCGGATGAGGCGCCACGCGACAGCCGCCCGCACCTCGCCCTGAGCCCATCGGGTGCGCACCGCTGGAGCAGCGCCTGGCTGCGTCTGGTGGGAGACGCGGTCGACGAGCGAGCCCCAGGGGTCGGCGCCCAGACCTTGAGAGTCGGGCTGCGCGACCGAGTGGAGATCCTGTATCAGAG
>JAADHO010000082.1 GCA_013151775.1 Deltaproteobacteria bacterium
CGTCCACGCGCGCGCCGCTGTCCGAAGCGGCGTCCACACGCGCGCCCACGTCCCCCGACGCGGCGTCACGCGTGCTGGCCTCGGCTCCCGCATCCCCGCTGCTCGCGCCTCCGCCGCAGCCCCACAGCAGCCCGGCTGCGAGCAGCGCCGCCAGGACTACATCGATTGTACGCCTCCGCGTGCCTTGATCCATCACGTAACCTCCTCAGGACGACCTCGCTTCATGATAGCACACGCGAACGAGGCCCACCGCGTGCAGGGCTCGGAACGCCGCTCCACTGATCGGGTCTGCTGGGGTGCGGCGTGCCTTGACTCGAAGCGCGCGCATGCGGAGGCTCCGTGCCATGCGCATCTTGGCGGCCGACATTGGCGGAACGAACGCGCGCTTTCGCCTGATGGAGTGTGAGCCCTTGGAGGGCGAGACCCATGTGGTCGAGGAGGCCGTGCTGGCGAGCGCGGATCACGCTCGCCTCGAGGACGCCGTCCGAAGCTTCTTGGCAGAGCGCCCCGCGCCCTCACGGGCCTGCTTCGCGCTAGCCGGTCCCGTCGTGGAGGGGCGCTGCGAAGCGACCAACCTCCCGTGGAAAGTCGATGAGTCGGAGCTCTCGCTGGCGCTCGGCATTCCTCGGCTGCGACTCGTGAACGACTTCTACGCCGTGGCGCGAGGCGTCGAGGCGCTGGGCGAGGGCGACCTACGCATGCTTCGAGACGGCGCCGCGCACGAGTCTGGACCGCGCCTCATCTTGGGGGCGGGCACGGGACTCGGAATGGCGGTGCTGCTGCCTGGTCGTCCCCCACGCGTCTTGGTCTCGGAGGGCGGCCACACGGGCTTCGCGCCCCGCGACGCGATCGAGGACGCGCTGCTGCGCTACCTGCGTCTCCGGCGATCCCGCGTGTCGGTGGAGCGAGTCGTCTCCGGCCCTGGGCTAGCGAACATCTACGACTTCATGGTCGACTCGAAACGCGCCGAGGGCCTCGAGTCGCTGCGCCGGCTGGACCTCGACCGACCCGCACGCATCGCGGCCGCTGCCGTGGACGACGCAGGCGCCGCCATGGCCCTGGACCTCTTCAGCGCCCTCTACGGTGCGGCGGCCGGAGACCTCGCGCTGAGCATCTTGCCCACTGGCGGAGTCTTTCTAGCGGGGGGCATCGCGCCCAAGGTGATTCGCGGGGCACGCGGCGAGCGCTTCCTGCACGCCTTCGCCGACAAGGGCCGTATGAAGCCGCTGCTCGCGGCGATGCGCGTCCAGGTCATCGAAGCCGGGGACGTGGGCCTGCGGGGGGCGACACTGTCGTGCCTGGACCCGACCTAGACAGCATGGAACGTCAGCTCCCGGCGAGCGTTGCCGTGCGCTGCGCCAACAGCGGGAGCACGTAGGGGAACCCCACCTGAAGCGTGTCGATCTCTGGATCGATGGTGCCCGCCAGCCAGAAGAGCAAGACGCTCGCGCGCTCGACGTAGAACCAGCCCTCGGGATAGCGAATCGACCGCATCAGGTCTCGCAGCTGACGCCCCTCCACCTCGGGATCCATCAACGCCTCGAGCTCCTCCGTGCGCGCCCTGGAGATGGCGCCCACCGTGCGATCCTCGACCTGAAGCAGCTTCTGGAAATACGTCCTGACCGTCCTGTCGAGCAGCGGCCGATCACCCCCTGGGGCGACGAATCCGATGGTCTCGATCCCGCGCAGCACGAGCTCGTCGTTCTGCTCGAAGAAACCTCTGAGCACGTCGAGCATTCCGTCGACCATCTCCTGTGACACGTCACTGATGGCGCCGAAATCGAGGATCACGAGTCGAGGGTGCTCAGGATCCGGGCCCGGCTGCACCAGGAAATTCCCAGGGTGGGGATCCGCATGAAAAAAGCGATGAACGAAGACCTGCTCGTAGAACGACTGAATCAAGCGAGTTGCAACGGCGTGGCGGGAGATGCCGGCGGCCTCGAGCTCCTCGACACGGCTGATCTTGATGCCCTCCATGAAGGTCATGGTGAGCACGTCCGCCGTCGTGTGCGCGTCCACGACCTCGGGGACGACCACGTCATCCTGGGAGGCGAAATTCTTCCCTACGCGACGCATGCACTCCGCCTCGTGGAGGTAGTCCGTCTCGCGCTGGAGAAGGTCGACGAGGGCCGCGTGCACCTGCTCGATGTTCTGAACCGGGACGAAGAAGCGGTAGACCTTCATGGCCAGACGAACGACCTTCATGTCGGTGCGCACCACGTCGCGAATTCGTGGGTAGAGCACCTTCACCGCGACCTTGCGACCGTCCTCGAGGTGAGCGGCATGCACCTGCCCCAGGGACGCGGCCGCGATGGGTTGCTGGTCGAAGTCAGCGAAGATCGTCTCGGGATCGGCCCCTAGCTCGCGCCGCAGGGCGTGGCGGATCTCGGCGAAGGGACGCGGAGGCACATCATCCTGAAGAGACTCGAGCTCGCGTATGTAGGCGCGAGGCAAGAAGCCACCCATGATCGACAACACCTGGCCGAGCTTGATGTAGACGCCCCGCAGACGCAGCATCCCGCGCAGCATCCGGCGCGCGTTCTTCTCGTCCACCCGTCGGCGCTGCCGCCGCAGCCAGTCCGGCAGCACGAGCTGCTCGCGACCACTCTCGGGGTCTCGCTTCAGCCGACCGAAGACCTTGCGCAGCGCCAGATGCCAAAGGTAGCTGGACAAGATCACGCCGAAGACGAATTGCGCGCGCAGCAGTCGAACGAAGAGCTTCATCGTGGACCCACAGCGTATCAGAGCCAGAGGACGACGGAGGCGTGGCGAGTGGAAGGGTGCGGCCCACGGGCGGCAGCTGGTAGGATGGGCGTCCCTTGAACCAACCAAGCACCCGCGCGCTGACCGAGAAGTTGAACCATGCCCTGCACCGGGAGCGATGGGCGAGCGCCTTCGAACTCTACGGTCAGCTGCGGCAGCTCGAACGCGATGAGCCTCGCTGGCCAAATCGCCAGGGAGATCTCCATCGTCGCCTGGGGCAGGACGGCGACGCCGTGCGCTGCTACGAGCACGCCGTCGACCTGTACGCGGCACAGGGGTTCGTGGCACGCGCCGCGGCCATGGCGAAGGTGCTCTTGGCGATCGACCCAACGCGCTTGGACGTCCTCGCGCGTGTGAAACCAACTCGGGCGCGGGAGCTGATGGAGTTGAAGCGTCGCGCCGCACGCATGCGGAGCGCAGACGGCGGACGCGGCAGCATCGTGGACGCGCCGCTGCTGGCGGCCACGGCCGGCGGCGACACGGACACTCTCGAATTCGAAGATCTGGATCCAGAATTGATCATCGAACTCGACCTATCGGACACCGAGATCGTCGGACGCCCTCCTCCGCCTCCACCAGCGAGGCGCCCACCTACGCGCGTGGATCACGAGCTGTCGCCGGACAGCCCGGTCGACTGGGATGTCCTCTTCGTCGAGGAGGACGCCGGGCCGAGCGCGGAGGAGCTCGCCGCCCTGCCCTCGTCGCCTCTCTTCGCGGCAGTCCCAGCGGCCGCCCTGGAGGAGCTGCTGGTCGCGGCGGAGTTGGTGGAGGCCAGCCCCGGCGACTTGGTGCTGCGTCTCGGACAGCCAGCCGACGCCCTCCTCGTCATCACCGAGGGAAGCGTCGAGGTGCTGGTGCCAGGGCTCGATCATGGACCTTCGATTCTGCTCGGAGAAGGCGACGTCGTGGGTGAGGCGTGCCTGCTCGACGACGTGACTCGCCGTGCCAACGTGGTCGCTCGGAGCGCGCTGCGGGCCCTCTCACTTCCCAAGGACACGCTCGACCAACTGGTTCGAGAGCACCCTGCTGTGGGAATCGTACTGACTGAACTCCTCGGGCGCCGTCTTCTTGGGAACTTGTTGGCTACCAGCGAGCTATTCTCGGCGTTTGATGCCAACAGCAAACGTCTTCTCTCACGACTCTTCGAGGTGCGTCGCGCCGAGTCGGACACTGCGCTCCTCGTACGAAACAAACGCAGCGACGGACTCTACGTGGTGCTCGCCGGGAGGCTCTGCACACGCAGTGAAACGGGGCATGTCGCCACAGTCGTAGCAGGCGGCATCGTCGGAGAGCGTTCTTTGCTGGACCATGCGCCAAGCAAATTCGACTGCTGGGCAGCAACGGACGTGCTGCTGCTGCGCCTGCCTCGCTCACGCTTCCTCGAACTCTGCGCGAGCTACCCACCCGTGCTCGCGAGTTTGGCGGAGTTGGCCTCGAGAGAAGTCGCCCCCGAATCGAGCCCCCTGGTCTGAGGCGTTTGGGGAATACGATGCGCGAGGTGCCGCTCTCGATCTTGATGCCCTACCGAGACGCAGCCCAGACCCTCGACGAGGCGCTCGCCAGCGTGCTGATGGAGCGCACGCCCGAGTTCGAGTTGATCGTGATCGACGATGGCTCGAAGGACTCGGGAAGCAACATCGTGAAGAGTTGGGCCGCGCGAGATGCCCGTGTCCTCTGTGTGGAGGGGAGCGGCGGAGGCATCGCAGACGCTCTCAAGCGAGGGATGTCGCACAGCCGCGCTCCCTTCGTGGCACGAATGGACTCCGACGATATAAGTTTGCCTGGACGCTTCGCTAGAACTCTCGCGGAGTTGAACAGAGATGAGCGTCTGGCCGCCGTTGGAACACGAGCGGAGGCATTCCCAAGCGACGTCGTGCAAGAAGGAATGCGGCGCTTCGTAGAGTGGCAGAATACCCTAATCGATCCAAACGACCACCACAGAGAGATCTTCATTGATGCGCCACTGTGCAATCCAAGCTGTACGATCCGTCGCTCTGCCATCGAGCGCGTAGGGGGCTATCTCGACGATGGCACGGCAGAGGACTACTCGCTCTGGTTGAGACTTGATGAGGCACACTTTGGGCTGGCCAAGCTGCCTTGGGTCGGACTTCGGTGGAGGCATGGCGCGGGGAGAGCGACCTTCACACAACAGCAGCTCGGCAGAGAACAGATGCGCGCTCTCAAATCCGGATTCCTAGCCCGCCGCTGCCTAGCCGACGGAAGGCCAGTGACGATCTGGGGCGCTGGTCGCGATGGGAAACGCACGGCACGGGCGCTAGAACAACATGGCCTGTGGGCACGTCGCTTCGTCGACATCGACTCGAAGAAGATTGGCAGAACCGCCCGAGGAGTCCCGGTGGAGAGCACGGGTGACCTGGACCCCAGACGCGAATTTGTGATCGCTTCCGTCGCCGCCCGAGGTGCGCGCCAAGCGATCCGGCTCCACCTGAATGCGCTCGAGTTCTCGGAAGGCGCAGATTTCCTCTGCACAGCCTAGGTCCGAGTGTATCTGGTCGCCACCCGTCTAATTGCCACCCGGGCATCCAATTGCCAGCCGGAGTGCCCCATCGTTGGCCCCCGCCGTTGATCCCCGCCGTTGACCCGAGGTGCGAAAAAGTCTGTGAAGCGGGGCAAGTTTGGAGTGCGTCACGGAGGCTCGAGAACGGGCGTTGGCCTGGCGGGCGCCGGCGAAAAACCGCCGAT
>JAADHO010000095.1 GCA_013151775.1 Deltaproteobacteria bacterium
CGCTCGCCTTGCCGCGCGCGGGCGGCCGGAGCGTGGCCCGCGCGGGCATGGCGGACTCGCCCTGTCGCGCGGCCATGAGTTCGTGGCGCCGACGCTCGCCGTTGGCTCTGGCGAGCACGGCCGCCGTCACCAACAACGCGACGCCAAGCAGCGACGGCAAGACCACGCCCAGAGATAGCAGCGAACCCGCGACCGCCAGGAAGATCGCGCCTCCCAGGCAAGCCGCTCCGGCCAAGCCCAGCCCCGTGGACCGAAGATCGAGGGGCGCCGGAGCCGCTGATGGAGCAGCCGGGTCGAGGGCGTCCGTGGGCCGAGGGCGCACCCGCGAGCTCTCTCGCGGATCCTGCTCGGAGGGCGCTCGCGAAGGCACGCGGGCTTCCGGGACAGCGCTGATGCGCACCAGGGGCGCCAGCTCCTGCGCGAGGATGCTGGCATTGGCGGGGCGCTTGGCGGGATCCTTCTCTAGACAGCGATCGACCAAGGCCGACAAAGCCGGATCCATGTTCGGCGCGATCTCGAGTAGCGACGTGTGGGGCTCTGTGCAGGCCGCGACGATCACCCCGTGGGGCGTGGACCCGTCAAAGGGCACGCAGCCGGTCAGGGCCTCGTAGATGATCACGCCCACGGACCAGATGTCCGACGCCGCGCTCACCCGGCGCGCGTCCAGAGCCTGCTCGGGGCTCATGTAGTAGGGCGTCCCCATGGCGGTGCCCGTGGCGGTCATGCGGCTGTTACCGCTCTGCTTGGCGATACCGAAGTCGAGCAGCTTGGGGCGCTCGCCCTGCGCGTCGCGCACGATGAAGACGTTGGCCGGCTTCATGTCGCGATGGATCACGCCGCGGGCGTGGGCGGCCGCGAGGGGCTCGAGCATGCGATGGATCAGCCCTAGTATCTCCGCGGGCGTGGAGCAGGGATCCTCGAGCTTGTCCTGCAAGGTGGCGCCCTCGAGCAGCTCCATGGCGATGAAGAAGGTCTCTTCCACGGGGTCGAGACCCGCGTCGAGCACCTCGACGATGCCCGGATGACCGAGCTCGGTGGTGACGGCCGCCTCGCGTCGAAAACGCTCCACGGAGGAGGCGTCTGCGCCGAAGCGCTCGAGCAGCTTCAGGGCCACGCGGCGCCCCGTGACGTTATGCCGCGCGATCCACACGGCGCCCATGCCTCCCTCGGCCAGGGGCTCCACCAGCTCCCAGCGTTCCCCCACCGTCCGCGGCGCGGTCGTGTCTTGTCGTTCGGCTTCAGGCATTGTCGACCGCACAGAGGTACGGTCGCCGAGGCCAGAAGCTGTAGGGCCTCAGCCTAGGGAGGTCAGAAGGCGGGACCGTGGGCGAGATCCCGCGGAGGCTCGCTCACCTGCGGTGGCAGCGGGAATTCGGCGGTCCTCGCCACCAGACGACACAGCTCGTCCAGACGCGAGAGGTCGCGATCTCTCCCCCAGCCGATGCGCCCGAGGTTTCGCAAGATCAGCTCGATGGGCGCGTTGCCCACACGCTCTCCGACGCCCAAGAGGCAGCCATGCAGCCTGTCGGCGCCTTCCTCGAAGGCCGCGAGCGTGTTGGCCAGGGCCAAGCCGCGATCCGCGTGGCCGTGGAAGTCGATGCCGATCCCGGGCTTCACCGAGTCGGCGACCTCACGCGAGAAGCGGATCAACGCGGCGACACCCCAAGGCGTCGCGTGGCCGACCGTGTCGCACAAGCAGATGCGGCTCGCGCCATGCTCGATGGCCGTGGTGAAGAGATCACGCAGCACCTCGGGGTTCGAGCGCGTGGTGTCCTCCGTAACGTAGGTGGTCGGGAGATCGTGGCCGACCGCAAAGTCGATGGCCGCCACGCTGCGCTCGCGGATGAACTCCGGTGACCAATGCTCCGCGAGCTGCCGGATCGGCGACGAGCCGATGAAGGTCGTGACCTCGATGGAGAGGCCGAGCTTCTGGCTCACGTCGACGATCGGGGCGATGTCCGAGGCCACGGTGCGGGCCGCGCAATTCGCCCGGATGCGCATGCCGGAGTCGACGATCTCACGACACAGCACCTCGACCTGCTCCAGCGCGCGGGGTCCGGCGGCGGGCAGACCCACGCTGACCGAGTCGACGCCCACGGACTCGAGCAGGTGCAGGATCTCGATCTTCGTGTCGAGGTCCGGATCCTTCACCGAAGGGTTCTGCAAGCCATCGCGCAGAGTCTCGTCGTGCACGCGCACGGGTTGACCCGCCTTGCGGTGGGACGCGGGGTTCCAGTCGTGGAGTTCAGCGGAGGACATGAGCAGGGGCTGCGAGGTTGCGCATTGCCTCGGTGGCGGTCAAGCCCAGCGCGTCGCGAAAGCGTCGCGGAGAGGCGAAAAGCCGGCAGAATCGCCGCCAAAGGGGGCAGGTGGGATTCGGCCGCGGAGCGTGGTACGACGCCACATCATGCGTACGAAGCTGCTCCTTCTCTTGCTCCTCTCCTCCATCACCGCCTGCGGTGGCACCACGGTCCAGCGCATGCCCGTGAGCATCGCGCCTGCGGGGGAGACGGAAGCCGCCCACGCGGCGGAGGCCTTGGGCGTGCACGAGGCGATCCCCGAAGGCCGCCTGCCGCGTGACATCGCGCCCACACGCTACGAGCTCGCCCTGACCATCGTGCCCACGGAGCAGGGGTTCTCCGGTCACACGCGCATCCACGTGATGATGACGGAGGCGCGCTCGGTGATCTGGCTGCACGGGCGCGACCTGAACGTCTCGGCGGCCAGCGTCACACCGGCGGGCGGCGAGCCCATCGAGGCGAGCTACGAGCAGGTGGACGAGCAGGGCGTGGCGAAGCTGACGTTGGCGCAGCCCATCAACCCGTGCGAGGCCGTGATCGACCTCGAGTACACGGCGAACTACAACCACGAGCTGACCGGGCTCTACCGGGTGGACGAAGAGGGCGAGAGCTATGGCTTCACCCAGTTCGAGGCCACCAGCGCGCGGCGCGCCTTCCCGAGCTTCGACGAGCCCTCCTTCAAGGTGCCCTTCGACGTGACGATCACGGCCAAGGCGGACCACGTGGTCGCCGCCAACACGCCCGTGCAAGACGAGCAGGAGCTCCCCGAGGGCATGAAGCGCACGCGCTTTCAGACCACGCGCCCGCTGCCGACCTATCTGATCGCCTGGGCCGTCGGTCCCCTCGACGTGGTGGAGCACGCGCCGATTCCGGCCAACGACGTGCGCAGCCGTCCACTGCCCCTGCGCGGCATCGCCGTGAAGGGTCGCGGCCCACGCCTGGCCTACGCCCTGGAGCACACGGGCGAGATCATCGCCGCCCACGAGGCCTACTTCGGTCGCCCCTACCCCTACGCCAAGCTCGACATCGTGGCCGTGCCCGACTTCGGCGCGGGCGCCATGGAGAACGTGGGCCTCGTGACCTTCCGCGAGACCTTGCTCTTGCTCGACGACGACTCCCCGGAACAGCAGAAGCGCGGCTACGCCGGCGTCATGAGCCACGAGCTGGCGCATATGTGGTTCGGCGATCTCGTCACCATGCCCTGGTGGAACGACATCTGGCTGAACGAGGCCTTCGCCACCTGGATGGGCCACAAGACGGTGCAGGCGGTCTACCCGCAGTATCAAGCGGATCTCGGCCTGCTCGACGGCGCCGAGTGGGCCATGGGCCAGGACAGCCTCACCAGCGCGCGGCGCATCCGTCAGCCCATCGAGTCGAGCCACGACATCCACAACGCCTTCGACGGCATCACCTACCAGAAGGGCGGAGGTGTGCTCTCGATGGTCGAGCGCTGGCTCGGCGAAGACACCTTCCAGAGCGGCATCCGCGCCTACCTGAACGCCCACGCCTACGGCAACGCCACGGCGGACGATCTGCTGGCGCAGCTCAGCGAGACCTCGGGGCGTGACGTGGCGACGCCCTTCCGCAGCTTCCTCGACCAGCCCGGCGTGCCCTTCGTGGAGACCTCGCTCAGCTGCGAGGGCGAGCACCCGCGGGTGAGCTTCGCCCAGTCGCGCTACCTGCCTCTGGGCTCGCCGGGAGACGCCAACCAGAGCTGGCAGATCCCGATCTGCGTGCGCCACGGGCGTGGCGACGAGGCCGACGAGACGTGCACGCTCTTGACCGAGACACAGGGCACGCTGGACCTCGAGGGCGAGTGCCCCGAGTGGATCATGCCCAACGCGGGCGGCGCGGGCTATTTCCGCTTCGGGCTGCCCACCGAGCAGCTCCAGGCGCTCACGACCTCAGGCTGGGAGCAGCTGACCACGCCCGAGAAGATGGCCCTGGGAGACAGCCTCGGGGCCGCCTTCGCCCGTGGCACGCTGCCGGCCGCCGACCTCTACGCGCTGCTCCCGACCTTCGCCAACGACCCCGCGCGACGCGTCGCGACCATGCCCATGGGTGTGCTCTCCTACGCGCTCCACCGCCTGGTCACGGACGCGCAGAAGGCGCGCGTGAAGGCCCTGGGCAAGCGCCTCTACCGCACCACCATGCGCCGGCTCGGTTGGGCGCCACGGCGAGGTCGCACGGAGAGCGGCGAAGACGCCTTGATGCGCGCGGCAGTGATCCGCTTCATGGCGCTGACCGTGGAGGACGCCGGCGTGCGCAGGCGCGCAGACCGCTTGGCGCAGGCCTACCTCGGCCTCGGTCGTCGCGGAGACGGCCAGCGTCACCCGGAGGCCGTCGACGCGAACCTCGTGGGCACGGTGCTCGCGGTGGCCGTGCAAGACGGAGACGCGGCCTTCTTCGACGCGCTCACGGAGCGGCTCTTCGCCAGCGACGACGCGCTCATGCGCCGGCAGCTCTTGGGCGCCCTCGGCAGCACCAAGAACGAAGAGCTCGCGGAGCGCGCGCGGGGACTCAGCCTGGACGCGCGGCTCCGGGTCAACGAGGTGATGACGCCGCTGGGCGCGCAGATCTCCATGCCTGAGACGCGCGAAGGAACGTGGCGCTGGCTGGTGGACCACTACGACGCCTTCGTCGGACGCATCGGCCCCTACCGCGCGGGCTACCTGCCCTACTTCGCCCGCAGCTTCTGCACCGAAGACGCCAAGCAGCAGGTCGCCGCCTTCTTCAACCAGCCCGTCGAGCATCGAGGAGAGGACGGCGAGACGCAGCGCGTGCCCCGCATCGAGACCCTGGCGGGCGGCCCGCGCAACCTCGCCGGCAGCCTCGAGGCGATCCACCTATGTGCCACGCGAGTAGAGGCGCAGCGGGAGAGCGCCCAGGCGTATTTTTCGCGCTGACCCTCGAGCGGGTAGCGCCGAACCCGAGGCCGCTCGACAGCGGCGCAGCGGGACGGTAGGAAGCGGGCCATGATGACCTCGCGCACTTCTGCCCTCGGCCTCTCGGCGCTGCTCGCGCTCGCCGGCTGCCGTTCCTCCATCGACGCTCCTCAGCACGAAAACGCGGGCCACGAGAACACCGCCGAGCACGCGGCGGCTCCCGAGCACGCAGCCGCCGAGAACGCCGGCGCGCACGAGCAGCCCGACGAA
>JAADHO010000318.1:0-5414 GCA_013151775.1 Deltaproteobacteria bacterium
GGCGGCTACTTCGGCGGCGGCGGCGGCGCCGGAGCGAACACGGACGCAGGCGGAGGTGGTGGCGGCTCGGGCTACGTGGTAGCCGGCGCCACAGGCGCAGTGCTCACGACGGGCAACCGCGCCACGCCAGGCGGTTCGGGCGTCTCGGGCCGAATGACAGCGGGCAACGCGCGGACGGCGGGCGCCGTGCTGCTCGACTGCCTGTAGCGCGATGTCCCCACATTGACGGCGCGGTCCCCTGTGTTCCAGTCTGGCCGCGATGCAGGCGCTGTTGGACAGACTCGGTGGCGAGGCGGTGCTGTGGCAGACGCTGACGCTCTACGCCTTGGTGCTGGCCCGGGTGGCGCCGCTGGGTTTCCTAGCGCCGTGGATCGCCCTCAGGGACGCGCCCGTCTTGGTGCGCACGGCCACGATGTTGGCGCTGACCGCCGCCATGGCGCCCCTCGCGGCGGCGAGCGCCCACGCGCTACCGATCGGCGCATTCGCGTTCGGCGTCGCGGTGCTGCGCGAGGTGTCCACGGGCACGCTCTTCGCGGTGGCCGCCGCCCTGCCCTTCTGGGCGCTGGACTGGACGGGTCGGCTGATCGACACCTGGCGTGGCGCGTCGCTGGCGGAGGTGCTCGCGCCACCCACGGGAGAAAACACCAGCCCGCTGGGCACCCTCTACCTCTTGCTCGGCGTGGTGATCTTCCTCGCCCTCGGAGGACACCGTCTGGCCCTCGAGGCCTTCGTGGAGGGACTCTCGAACGCGCCCGTGGGCGCCCCAGTCGCTGTACATGGGCTCGGACAAGCCGTGCTCGGCAGCGTACGCCTGAGCGCCGACGCGTTGGCCTTCGCCGTCGCCCTCGCGGCCCCGGCGGCGGTCTCTCTGGTGCTGGTGGAGATCGCCTTGGGCCTGATCGCGCGCGCCGCCCCACAGGTCCCGGTGTTCTTCGCGGGCATGCCTCTGCGGGCGGGAGTCGGCCTGGCGGCGGCGCTGCTCGGCTTGGCGATCGTGGTGGGACGTCTGCCCGACGCCTTCCGAGACGCCCTCGGCGCAGCCAGCGGCCTGTTGCGTATGTTGAGCGGCTGAGCGGGCTTGACACCGGTGGGCGTGGCTCGCTATCGGCAGCCATGCCTCAGATTCATCCGCTCCTCGACGCAGACACGATCGCCGCCCGGGTGCGCGAGATGGGTCGAGAGATCAGCCGCGACTACGCCGGCGAAGAGGTCGTGCTGGTGATCGTGCTGAAGGGCAGCTTCGTCTTCGGTGCGGACCTGGCGCGCGCCATCGACCTGCCGGTTACGATCGATTTTCTCGGGCTCCGAAGCTACGGCGACGGAACCGAGTCGAGCGGCGTCGTGGAGATCACCACCGATCTCTCGAAGCCCGTGGAGGGCAAGCACCTGATCGTGATCGAGGACATCGTGGATACGGGCCTGACCATGGACTACATGTTCAAGAACCTCCGTACCCGTGGCCCCAAATCCGTGAAGCTCGCGTCGCTCCTGCACAAGCCCGCCCGCACCAAGGTGCCGGTCAAGATCGACTACCTCGGCTTCACCATCGACGACGTCTTCGTGGTGGGCTACGGCCTGGACTACGCCCAGCGCTACCGCAACGTGCCCTTCTTGGGGATCCTCGAATTGCCGGAGGAGCCCGCTTGAGCAAGCGCCTGGAGATGCTGGAGAGCATGATCGCCAAGGGCTCGGAGGACCCCTTCGTGCACTACGCGAGGGGGCTCGAGCTGCGCAGCCTCGAGCGGCTCGCCGAAGCCTCGACGGCCCTCGACGCAGTGATGGAGCGCTTCCCAGACTACGTCCCGAGTTACCTGATGGCCGGACAGATCGAGCAGAGCCTCGGTCACCCCGAGCGCGCCGCCGAGCGCTACCGGCGAGGTGTGGAGGTCGCTCGAGAGGCGGGTGATGCGCACGCCGTCGGCGAGCTAGGCGTGGCCCTCGACGCCCTCGACCTCTAGCTCGTGCGCACCAGCGCCGTCAGCACGTGGTCTCGCCAGGCTCCGTCGATGAAGAGGTAGTCCTTGGCGTAGCCCTCACGCGCGAAGCCGAGGCGCTCGAGCAGGCGCCCGCTGCGCTCATTTCTGGGCTGATAGTTGGCCATCACGCGATGCAACTCCAGGCGCGCGAAGGCCGCGGGCAGCGCCCCCTCGAGGGCCTCGTGCATCAGACCCTGCCCCTGCCAGCGCTCGGCGAGGCTGTAGCCGAGATGACAGGCCCGAAAGGCGCCACGGATCACGTTCGTGAAGTTGACCGCGCCCACGATGGGCGTCGCGGGATCCGAGCGCAGCTCCAGAAAATAGCGCAGGCAGCGTCCCTCTTCGGCGTCCTCACGGTTCTCCGCCAGGCGCTTCTCCCAGAAGTCGGCGGTGTAGAAGTCCAGCGGACGAGCCGGCTCCCAGACCTCGAGATGACGCCTGTTCCGGTCGAAATAGCGCAGCACACAGGCCGCTCGGCTGGGATCCGGCAGCCACAACCGGAGCCGCGGGGTGATGATCTCGAGCGCCTGCGCGGACACCGAACCAGCATAGCAGCCGGGACGCCGGACGCCGCAAACACGCCCTCGGGGTCAAGTTTCGCCGCACCAGGACGTTGTTCCCCATGGGGCCTCGATCGCTGAAAAGTCCGCGACCGAGCCCAAGCCTCTCGTGACCCAATCGCCGACACCCCAGTACGCCCCCTTCCGTGAGGAAGACGACACCACGCGCATCATGACGCGTGAGAGCCTGCAGCGGACCCTGCCGAGTCCCGCCATGGTGCGCGACCGCTGCACTCTGAACGTGCTCGTGGGACCGCACGTGGGCCGCATCGTCGCGGTGAACTCCGAGGGCATGGTCGTGGGCCGTGGTGAAGACGCGGAGCTGCGCCTGGACGACCCGGGGCTGTCGCGAAGCCACGCGCGGCTCTTCCGCATGGGCGACGCCTACTACGTGCAAGATCTGGGGAGCACCAACGGCTCCTGGGTGGACGGCACGCCGGTGAACGGCGCCGCGCTGATCTCGGACGGCTGCCGCGTGGCCTTCGGTCCGAACGTCGTGCTCGGCGCGCAGCTTCAAGACGCCATCGAGCAGGAGGCGACCCTGCGACTCTACGAGTCGACGATCCGGGACGGGCTCACGCGGGTCTACAATCGGCGCTATCTCGACTCGCGCATGGCAGAGGAGGTGGCCTTCGCCCTGCGTCATCGGACGATGCTCTCGGTGCTGATCCTCGACGTGGACCACTTCAAGCAAGTGAACGACAACTTCGGTCATCAGGCGGGCGACTCCGTGCTGCGGGTGTTGGCCGCGACCGTCGCGCGCTTGGTGCGCACGGAGGACGTCGTCGCGCGCTACGGCGGCGAGGAATTTTGCATCATCGCCCGGGGCATCGACGGTCGAAACGCCGCGATCTTCGGCGAGCGCCTGAGGCGCACGGTGGAGGCCATGCGGGCGCCCATGGGGGATCGCTCGCTCAGCGTCACCATCAGCGTGGGCGTCGCGACCCTGACCGCGAATTCGAGCTACGCCGACACGGCGGCGCTGCTGCACGCGGCCGACGCCGCTCTGTATCGCGCCAAGGGCAGCGGCAGGAACCGAGTGGTCTGCGCGCCCTAGTGCGCAGGAGCGGGGTCTCCTCCGCGCCCCAGACCCGCTATGGTCGCCGAGATGCTGCGCGTCCGCTTCGTCTCAGCCCACGGCTCTCCCCACGCCGACTACTTCCCCGACAGTCTGCTCGGGCTCATCTGCGCCGAGGCGCGCCGCCGAGGGTACGACGCCGCGCGCCTGCGCCTGCACTACCACGGGCAGGACCCGACCCGAGACGCGGCCATCCGAGAGCGCTTCGTCGCCTGGCTGCGCGAGAGCGCGCCCGACGTGATCTTCTTCGATCGGCTCTTCGACATCGCACCCGTCGAGACCTACCGGGCGATCGCGCCGAGCACCACGGTCGTGATGCTCACCCGGGGAGACTCGGTCTCTCCCATGGCCGGCGTGGACTACCTGATCGGTGCGACGCCTGGCCTCGAACGCGAGCGCACACGGCGGTCGCCGACTCCAGGTGAGCTCTGCCGCTCGAGCGTGGAGCTGCTCGACGCGCTCGAGCGTGGTGAAGATGAGAGCCGCGTGCCGGGCGTGTCGCGCATGAGCGCCGAGCAGATCATCTTCGGGACGCCCTCGACCCGCCTGCCCTTGCCGCGACCCTTCGCGCCCGTGCTCGAGGCGGACGTGATCGCACCAGGTGACGCGCGCCCGATCGAGCGCCACACGCTCTTCGGCAACGCCGGCTGTCCCTACGGCCAGGACCCGCTGAAGCAGCCACATTTCGCCCAACTCACGCTGCCCGCGGATCGCCCCATGGCGCGCCTCGGCTGCGCCTTCTGTTGTATGGGTGGCGACTACGACGCGCGTCCCGACGAAGAGGTGATCGAGGAGCTGGTCGAGCAGGCGTGCTGGTTGGCGAAGCACGTCCCTGACCTGCGAGAGCTGGTGCTCGAGGATCAGGCTCCCCTGCGCTACCTCGGGCGGGTGCTCGAGCGCTGCGCCGAGCGGGGCGCACCGAACCTGCGCTGGCTCTTCGCCTCCCGCTCCGACGCGCTGCTTCGCCAAGGCAGGCTGATCGAGGAGGCGCTCTCCACGGCCACCCGGACGGGAGCGGAGCTCGAGCTCTACCTGACGGGCTTCGAGTCCTTCTGCGACGCGGAGCTCCAGCGCTTCAACAAGGGCGTCGACGTGCAGACGCAGCTCGCCGCCGTCGAGCGTTGCCGCGAGCTCAGGCGTCTCCACCCTCGCCACTTCGGCTTCACCCGCGCTCGCGGACACAGCCTGGTGCTCTGGAGTCCGTGGACCACGCCGGAAGATCTCGGCGAATCTCTGGAGCAGATTCGAGCCCACGGCCTGTGCGAGCTCTTCGATGAGCTCGGCAAGAACCGCCTGCGCCTCTACGAAGATCTGCCCCTCTACTGGGCCGCGCGACGGGACCACGCGCTGCTCGACGACTGGCAAGAGGGCGACGAGGGCTCGGCCCGGCTCAAGGGCTACAACACGGAGCGCCCGTGGCGTTTTCTCGACGAGCGCACGAGGCTTGGCTACGCCCTGGCGGAGGCGCTGCGCGCGCGCCTCGGTGCTCAGAGCGAGGTCGCACAGCTGCGCGCCGCCGTGGAGTACGCCCAAGAGATGTCGGTCGATCCCGCGCAGGCCGTGGCCCGCGTGCTGCGCGATCTCGACGCCCTCGACGCGCAGATCGAGCCGCTCCTCGGGCGTGAACGCGACCAGCCTGCGCGAGCGCGCCAGCGTCAGGCCACGCCCGTGCTCTTCACGGGGCCCTGCAACAACGGCTGCCTCGAGTGTCCCCAGGGCGACGTCTATGTGGACGAGGCCGAGCTCCTGAGACGCGTCGGCGAGCGGGCGGCGGGCGGCCAGGCCCTGCTCTTCGCGGGA
>JAADHO010000318.1:5518-10113 GCA_013151775.1 Deltaproteobacteria bacterium
CACCCACGCCTGCGCACGCGCCGGGCTGAGCGCGGTCAGCGTGAAGCTCTTCGCCGTGACGGCGAGAGCGGCGGACTCGCGCACCCGGGCTCCCGGCGCCCACGACCAAGCCCTAGTGGGCATCCAGCAGCTCCAAGGCGTGGACCGCTTCGCCTTGGAGTTGCGCGTGCCCCTCTCGCGCAGCTCCCTGAGTGACTACGCGGACTTCGCCGCCCTCGCGCGGCGCATCGGCGTGCCCCAGCTGCGAGCCGAGATCAGCCTCGACGGACTCGGGCTGCGCCGCCTCGCGTCAGCAGCCGAGGCGCTCGCCGGGCTGGCGGGGCGCTGCGCGGTCGAAGGCGTAGCCCTCGAGGTCGCTCCCGTGGCCGCGGGCGAGCGACTCTTTCAGCGCATGCCAGCGCGGTGATCCGCCACGGCGAGCACGGGCTGATGCAGCAGCTCCGGGAGCTGCTCGAGTCCCCGAAACGTCGCCCCGCGAAGGGAAGCCCGGACGAGCAGAGGCTCGCGACATGGCACGAGGATGTGGGCGCGACGCACACGCGACCCGGGCGCCAGATCCTCCACGTCCAACAACCAGACACCCTCAGGGGTCAGCACGTGCAGCCGACGCGCCAGCTCGAGCCAGCGCTGACGGAAGCCAGGATGCTCGGCCTCTAGACGCGCCAACACCTCAGCCGCGAGCCGCACGCTGGGCTCGCATCCGAGAGAACAGGGGGCGTGCGAGATCAGCGCCAAGGGCCCGAGCCAGTTGGAGAGCGGAGATGCGGGCGCGTCGAATCCCGGGAGCAGGGTCTGGAACAGGCTCGCGTCATCACGCCGCGCGAGCGCCGCCACGGCTTCACGGCAGCAGCGCGGATATCCCAGGAGCTCGCCCATGCGCGCCACCGCGAGCGCGTCATCATGGGCGCGCAGCTGGCGCTCGGCGTCCAGAGCCGCCTCGAGCGTGCGCTCGTTCTCAGCCGCCAGGAGCACGTCATCATCGCCCTCGACCTGCCCGACGCGGAGCCCGTGTCCCTCCAACCACGCGCGATCCTGCGCCAGCTCGCGAGCGTCGAGGGGCTCGCGCTTGAGGGCGCTTCGGAGGCCACCCTCGAGCGCGGCGAGCTCTGGATCAAAGGGCCAGATCGAAGCCTCCGTGGGCGCTCCGCTGCGCACGGCCCCGGGCCAACGCGGAGGCCGCAGGCCAGACTCCTCGGGGATGTCGCCCGGCCCTAGAGACGCCTCGGGCGCCAGCGTCGAGACGGCTCGCCGCAGCTGCTCCGCGACCTGATCCACGGGCGCAGGTCGCGAGTCCAGATGCGAGAGCGCGCTGGCCAGATCCCGCATCAGCGGGCGCAGCTCCGATGGAAGCTCCGCGCCGCGATAGGAGAGGGCGTGGCCGCCCACGCGCACCAGCGCCTTGGCTCGCGCCTCGGGATCGGGCTCGAGTCGGAGCACCACGTGCGCGCCGCGCAGCCTGAGAACAAATGTCTTACCCGCAGGCTGAGCTCGGGAAGTCGTCGGGCTCACGCCCGCGCGAGCGCGTCCCGAAGAACGCGCTTGCCGAGACCGTCCAGGGTCTCCACCTCATGCATGCGCAGCAGGTGACGGATACGCGTCTTGACCGTGTTCTGTGACACGCCGAGACCGTCGATCAATGACTCGCGATCGATGTCCGTGGTCGAGAGGGCCGTCAGCTGCATCTGCTTCACGGTCATCTCGTGATTGCGCGCGAGGCCTTCGATGGCCTGCGCGATGGCGGGATTCTCCGTCTGCGCCAACGCGATGGCCGCGCCGATGAAGTAGCGCGCCTCCTCGAGCTCGAGACCGCGCAGAGCCTGCCGAACGCCCAACGACGCCAGCAGCTTCGCTGCCCGTGGTGCGTCCTCCGTGATCAGCAGCAGCGGTGCCGCCGGCGCCTGCTTGTGCATCGCTTGAATCAGTCGCTGCACCGGCCGCGTGTCGACGTCCACATCGACCACGAGCGCGGTGTAGCCGGCGCGAGCCCGATCGACCTCGCGACGTGCAGATTCGGCGGTGCGTGTGGCCCGAACGCTGCCAAAGGGCGCGAGCCGGGCCTTCCATATTTCGCGTGCCTCCTTCTCAGGGGCGAGTAACAAGAAACGAGCTGTCGTGACTTCTGTCATGTCCACATCCTCCCAGGGGGTGACCGAAGTGTGCACCAGCGGATCCCGCGAATCCAGCCCCGATTTCCGTCGTCCCTTACACTTCGGGCGTGCTTCGTCGTAGGCTCCGGCTGCCCCCGAGGACCTCGCCAACAGGCGACCAGAAAGCATGGAAGAAGACATGTCAGACAGCTACGTCGGCTACGAATTGATCGACGAGATCGCACACATCCAGATGGACGACGGCAAGGCGAACGCCCTCGGCCCTCAGATGATCGAGCAGCTCTCCGGAGCCTTCGATCGCGCCGAGACGGAAGCCGAGGCGGTGGTGCTCGTGGGACGCCCCGGGCGCTTCTGCGCGGGCTTCGATCTGAAGATCATGACCAGTGGACCGGACAACGCCATTCGCCTCTTCACAGCCGGCGCGGAGATGTTCCTGAAGATCTACGAGCACCCCCTGCCCGTGGTGGCGGCGTGCAGCGGA
Organism: Deltaproteobacteria bacterium; assembly: GCA_013151775.1. Classification (GTDB taxonomy): domain Bacteria; phylum Myxococcota_A; class Polyangia; order Polyangiales; family Houyiibacteriaceae; genus JAADHO01. Next base: position 8,108 of record JAADHO010000318.1, read on the forward strand.
CACGCCATGGCGGGAGGTGCGCTGCTGCTGCTGGTCTCGGACGAACGCATCGGTGTGGAGGGCGAGTTCAAGCTCGGCCTGAACGAGGTGGCCATCGGCATGGTCCTGCCCGTGCTCGGGCGCGAGCTGGTGAAGAGCCGCATCGACCCGCGACGCCAGGCCGAGGTGATCCTCGGCGCTCGGGTGGACTCGCCGGAGTGGGCGCGCGACGTGGGCTTCCTCGATCGCCTGTGCGCCCCGGACGCTTTGCTGCGTGAGGCTCGGGAGGCCGCGGGACGGCTGGGCGCTCACCCGCGCGTCTCCTACGCGGGCAGCAAGCGCGCCATGCGCGAAGATCTCGTGCGCTATGTGCGGGACGCCATGCCGGCGGACCTCGAGCGCTTCACGCTGCCGAACGCTCGCTGAAACACCCCTTCGCCCAGCGGATCGCGAGGCAGCTGACGGTGCGCTGAACGTGACGTGTGCACCGCGCATCCATGGGAGTATGCTCCGCGCCATGCGCCGCCCACCAACCACGGCTCAGCTCGTCGCCGCTCTGGGACTTTGCCTCCTGCTCGGGTCGCTCCCCGCTTGCGGAGGGCGAACGGAGCTGAACGAAGATCTAGACTCCTCGGCGCCCGTCCTGCCGATCCCCAGACCCGAGGTCTGCAACGGGCTCGACGACAACCTCGACACGGCCGTGGACGAGGACTTCCGCGATGAGCAGGGACGCTATGTGGACGACGCCAACTGCGGCGGCTGCGGACGCGCCTGCGCCCCGGGTCCCCACGCCCTAGATGCCGTCTGCGCCGTACTCGCCGAGACACCCACCTGCGTCGCCACCGCATGCGAGCCGGGCTTCGCCCTCTCGGCGGGAGGCGACTGCGTCGACCCCTTCGACCACCTCTGTCTGCCCTGCGTGGAGGACGCCGACTGCGGCGCCGTGCCCAGCGCGCGCTGCGTCGAGTTCGCCGGTGAGCGGCGCTGCAGCGCGAGCTGCGACAGCGGCTGCCCCGCGGGCTACAGCTGCGACGCCACCTTGGGGTGCGTCCCGGCGGGCGGCAGCTGCGCCTGCGACCCAGGAGACGCCTTCACCTTGGCCTGCGCGCTGACGGATCCCGAGGGCGCCCTGTGCGTGGGCAGCTCGCGCTGCGAGTCCGGCGTGCTCGCCGAGTGCACGAGCTACGAGGAGGTCTGCGACCACGTCGACAACGACTGCGACGGGCGAGTCGACAACGGCTTCGCGGACGAACGCGGCGCCTACATCCTCGACGTGCACAACTGTGGCGAGTGCGGCGTCGACTGCACCGAGAGCCGCATCCCGGAGGGGGATCTGGTGTGCGGCGGAGACCCCTTCGCGCCGAGCTGCGTGCTCGCTTGCCCCGACGCGGCCGACGGCCTGCAGCCGGGAGATCGCATCGACGCCGACCGCGACATCGGCACCGGCTGCGAGTGCCGGCTGAGCTCCTTGAGCGACGAGGCGGGTCCCGTGGGCGCCGTGGGTGAGGCGCTGGACGTGAACTGCGACGGCGCGGACGGCATCGTGATCGAGAGCTTCTATGTGGCGACCAGCGGAGACGACGCCGGCCCCGGATCCCCGACGCGCCCGCTGGCCAGCATCGACGAGGCCCTGCGCCGCGCCGCCGAGTCCTTGCTCACGGACGCGCCACGCCCACACGTCTTCGTCGCCTCGGGCGCCTACACGGAGACGCTCCATCTGCCCGACGGAGTGAAATTGCACGGCGGCTACCGCCCGGATTTCCTGGCCCTCGATCCCAGCGGCTTCCGCGTCGACGTGCGAGCTCCCGCCGACACGGACGCCCCCTCGGGGGCCGCTCTGGTGGTCGACGGCGCGGGGCGAACACCCACCCTGATCGAGTGGGTAGAGCTGCTCGGCCGCGACGCCACCACGCCCTCGAGCGCGAGCATCGGCGCGCTGCTGCGCGATCCGGGTCCGGAGCTGACGCTTCGGGATCTAGGCGTCCGCGCGGGCGCCGCGGGCGCGGGCGTGGCCGGCACGGACGGAC
>JAADHO010000199.1 GCA_013151775.1 Deltaproteobacteria bacterium
TGGCTCGTCGCTGCCTTTGCGGACGGTGACCCGGAGTGCGCGGGCGTCGTCCTGAGTCGACTGAGCGCGTCCGTGTCCGGCGGGGAGGATCCCGTCATGAGCGCGCTCGGGGGGCTGGCGCGCGACTGGGCCGTGTCTGTGGATCTCGCGCCCGCGAACCAGGCGCCCTCGGCGGAGAGCGCGACGAGCGCGCTGCTCTACCGCGTGGTCTCCCAAAGCCTCGGCGCGGCGACTCGCGCCTTGGGCTTCGAGGGCGCGCGCGAGGGGGCGTCCGTGCTGATTCTGGAGAGCCAGGCGCAGGCCTATTGCGTGGACGGCGTGCCGCAGCGCAGGCCCGCCTGCAATGGGCGCCGCCTGCTGTCGGCGCTGGCCCGGGCGCGCCTGGACAGGCCGGGCGAGTTCGTGCCGAGCCCCGAGCTGATCGCGGCGACCTGGCCCGGGGAGGAGCTCCTGGGCCGGTCGGGCTCGAACCGCCTGCATGTCGAACTCAGCAAACTGCGCAGCGCCGGACTGCGCGCCCACCTCGAGCGAGAGGGTGCGTCCTACCGCCTCTCTCCCGAGCTGACGCTGCGCGTCGTCCCGGCCCACGCGCTGGACGTGGACGGCCAAGGGTAGAGCGCTGGCTCTAGTACCCCGCGAACGTGCGACCCGTGTCGTACTTGAAGAAGAGGATGTCGCCCGCGGCCAGGTCGAGGGGCAGCGCTCCGCCGCTGATCGCCTGCGTGCGGACCGCTCCGCTGCGTCCGTCGAGAACGAGCAGGCGGGTCGTGTCCACGCCGCTGGCGCCGGCGAAGTCGAAGCGCAGAGTGCCCCTGAGAGCGTCGTCGCCGTTGGTCGGGAACGAGCCGTTGCTGTGGTTCGGGTTCTGAACGATCACGTAGCGGTCGCCGTAGCGATCCACGAAGAAGCCGAAGAGCGCGTCCACGAAGCGACCGTCGAGATCGACCGCCGAGAGGTAGGGATCCATGTCGGCGCGAAACAGCGGCGCGCCCTCCGGAGGGTGTGTGCCTGTGATCGGCGTGTCCGTAGCCCAGCCGATGTCGGTGCTGAGCAGCTGGGTGAGAGCGCGGCCGTAGACGGCCATCTCCCGGTTCAGCTGCCTGGCCCAGCCGAAGCGCTCCGTGGTGGCCGAGGTCCAGTCCTCCGTGCCGGTGAAGAGCGTGGTCGGGATGCCCTCCGCGTCTCCTCCACCGACGAGGTAGAGGAACCAGCTCTGTCCCGTGTAGCCATAGGTGAGGCCTCCCAGGGCGGCCCAGCGCATGTCCGATTCGCTTTGCACGGACTCTCCACCGGCGGAGATGTACGCCTTGATGTAGCGCCAATAGGGCACGCCACAGCGCAGACCCTGCTCGCGGAAGTAGGCGAGTGGTCTGTAGTGGCCGTTCCTGCGGCTGTAGAGATCGTAGCTGATGACGTCACCGAGCCCGCTGGCGCAGAGTTGGTCGACGAATCCTCCCGTCCGCGCGGCGTCGTAGGAGAAGTTCACCACGCGCAGGCCGTCTGGATCCGCTGTGCGTACCGCCCTCAAGCCAGCGAGCACCTGTGTCATCTGGGCGGCGGTCGTGGGCTCGTCACCGATCTGATAGCCGATGCGGCCGGGGGCTCCTGGCGGGTAGCCGCCGATCACCATGCCGTTGCCGACGTTGGTTCCGTCCGCGTGCACCCAGGTCAGCCACGGCGCGCCCGGGCGGTGAGCCAGCCAGCCGTCGAGCTCCGCGGGCAGCGCAGTCTCCCACAGGTGAATCGCGTTCGCGCCGAAGTCGTCGAAGTAGCGTGTGACCGCCGACGCGGGTGGCGCGCCCATGCGCACCGTCAGCGCGCTGATGAACATCGGGTGGCTGCGGACATAGGTCCATCCGCGTGACTCGGGCCAGCCGGGCGGCGGCGGCGGCGGAGGTCCGGCGTCGCCCGCAGGAGGCGCTCCCGCATCCGCAGGTGGCCCGACGTCCGAGTCCGGGGACGCGGCGTCAGTTGCGGTCGAGCTGTCGGTCGCGGTCGAGCTGTCGGTCGAGCCCGAGCCGTCGAGCATCCCCGCGTCGCCCCGAGGCATGGGGCCCGTGTCGGATGCCGAGACGCCGCTCCCAGCGTTGCAGGCGCTCACGAGAGCAGACAGGCCGATCAAGGGCAGCAGTGCGATTCGTGGGTTCAGGTACATGTCGTCCTCTGTGGGTGCTGAGGTCACTCTGACAGGGAAAGCGTGCCTCGCGGCTTAATCGGCTCTTATTTGGTTCCGAATCGGGTCCGCAGCGTCGATTTCACTGGCCTCACGCGCTCGTTGATTCTCGCCATTCCCGTGGGCGCCTCGCTGGTGCACACTGCCTGCCAAAAGGGGGCCATATGGCTGACGAGGTGGTGATCATCGGTGCGGGGTTGGCGGGGTTGAGCGCCGCGGTGGAGCTGACGAGCCGGGGCGTCGAGGTGATCGCGCTCGAGGCGTCGTCACGCCCTGGGGGCAAGCTCGATGGCTACCGTGACGCCGACGGGGATCCCGTCGAGCACGGCATGCACGGCTTCTGGACGCAGTACCGCAACCTCTTCGACGTGGTGCGCCGCGCCGGCATCCCCGACTCGGTCTTCTCGGAGCCCGTGCGCACCTCGTATCTGCACGAGGACGGCCGTGTGAGCAGTCTGAAGAGCGGCCCCGTGAGCTTGCCCTCGCCGCTCTTCTTGTTGCGCGAGATGTCGGGCATGTCCGGACTCGGTCCCGTCGACATGCTCTCGGCGGCGGCCGTCTTCGCGCCCGCCTTCGGCTTCGACCACGCCCGCGACTACGCGCGCTTCGACGACGTCTCCCTGCTCGCCTACCTGCGTCGACGGGGCGCCACCAAGGCGCTGCATCGCGTGGCCATCGAGCCCTTGGCGCGCAGCCTCGGCTTCACGGACGCGGGTCACCTCTCCGCGGCGGCCTTCCTCAGCGCGCTCTCCTTCTACGTGGTCGCTCGCGAGCACGACATCGACATGCGCGTGGCCACGGGCAACCCGGCGGAGACGATCATCGACCCCATGGTCGACTACATCAACAGCCACGGTGGCGAGGTGCGTTTCGGACAGCGCGTCACGCGCCTCGAGACGGATGGTGACGACGACCGAATCCACGCGGCCGTGGTCGGTTCGACCATCGCGCCGTCCGAGCTGCGCGTGCCCACCGCGCTGCTCTCCTCGGGCCTGCCGACTCGCGAGGAGGCGCCCGACGGCAGCGCCGTGATCGTGCGTCTGGTCGGAGGTGTGCCCACGGCGCTCTCGGCCCGCTGCACGCACATGGGCGGCCCCGTGGACTATCGCTCCGCCGAGGCGGATCTCTACTGCCCATGGCATGGAGGCGTGTACGACGTGGACGGTCTGGTGGTGGCGGGTCCGCCTCCCACCGCTCTGCCGAGTCTGCCCGCCCGGCTGGACGGAGACGACGTGGTGATCACCCTTGGGGGTGCTTCCGAGAGTGAGGTCGAGGGAGCTGCGTTCATTCTGGCCACCGAGGTGGCGGGCGCGCGCGAGATCGTGGCAGCCTCGGACGAGCTGCGTGAGCGTCCGCAGTACCGACAGGTCTTGGATCTCGAGACCACCTCGAGCGTGGTCGTGCGCATGTGGCTCGATCGCGACATGCCCGAGGAGTTGGTGGCCGCCGTGCTCACGCGCCCCGAGGTCGTCGACGTCTTCTTCGTGGTCTCGCGCATGCAGGACGAGCTGCGCAGCGTGCCGGGCTCCGTGGTGGAGGCGCACTGCTATGTGGTGGATGATCGCATGCACCTGACGGACGACGAGTGGGTCGACCTCGTCACCGACGAGCTCGGCGCGCGTATCCCGGCCGTGCGCGTGGCGACGGTGGAGAAGGCCCACGTCTCGCGTCACCTGGGCGACTTCACGCTCTTCTCGCCGGGCTCGGATGACTACCGCCCGGGCGTGCGCGGGCCGATGACGAACCTCTTCCTGGCGGGCGATTGGCTGCGCACCAGCGAACCCCATTGGTATATGGAGCGCGCCGTGGCCACGGGGCGCGAGGCGGCGGCGGCCATCCTCGAGGGCATGGGTCTGGGCGCTCCGGAGATCATCCCGGCCAAGTCCGCGCCAGTCTTCATCCGTCTGGCTCGTGGTGTCTCGGGTGCGGGTCAGAAGCTCGACGGTTTCGTCCGCAGCCTGCTCGGCGTCGAGCGTCCCTAGGCGGCGTCCGGGCGGCCCGGTGGTACTCTTCTGTCGATGGTGCGTCGCGACGACGAAGGTGATGAGCGAGTACCACCCATGAGCGAGTCGGCGCAGGCCGAGGGTAGGGCGGGAGCGTTCGGCCGCCTGAGCCGGCGGCGCGTGTTCACGCTGCTGATCGCCGCGCCTGGCGGGCTCCTGGCCTTGGGCGGCGCGGGGGCCCTCTGGCTCCGCGGTTGCCCGCCGGATGTGCCTGGCTTGGGCGTGCTGGGCGACCGCGCGGCGCGCACCCTCGAGGCTCTGGGCGAGCTGATGTTCCCGCGCCTGCCGGGCTTCGATCCGGCGCTGGCTCCGGGCGATTTGGCGCGGGCGTTCGATGGCTTCTTGCAGGATGAGCCCGAGGAGAACGTCAGCGGTCTGACCCGCGCCCTGCTCTTGCTCGAGGCGGGGCCGCTGCTCTACGACCACGGCGTCACGCCCTTCTCGAGGCTCGATCTGGACGCGCGTCGGGCGCACTTCGAGTCCTGGGTCACCAGCGACGAGCTCTTGCGGCGCGTGGTGGCCACGGCCTTTCGGCGTTTCCTCTCCCTCGTCGTCTACGACCGTCCACAGGTCTGGGCCTACCTCGGCTATCGCGGCACCCTGAGGCTGCCCACGCCCGGAGGCGGAGGCGTGCCGTGAGCGAGCCCATCCTCGATCTCTCCGCGGGGACGCCGCCCACGGAGCTCTCGGCGGACGTCTGCGTCGTGGGTTCGGGATCGGCCGGGGCCACGGCCGCGTGGGCGCTCGCCGAGACGGGGCTCGATGTGCTCGTGCTTGAAGAGGGAGGCGACTTCACGGGCGCCAAGCTCACCCAGCGCGATGGGGAGATGTACGATCAGCTGTACATGGAGCGCGGGGGTAGGGCGACCGAGGATCTGGCGATCCAGGTGCTCCAAGGTCGCGTCTTGGGCGGCGGTGGGGTGATCAACGCCTGCGACGTCGTGCCCGTGCCCGAGGGTGTGTGGCGCCATTGGCAGCGGAGCTACGGGCTGACGGAGCTGTCCGCAGAGGCCATGGCGCCCTACGCGGATCGGGCCATGCGGGATCTCTCCGCCAATCGACCGGACGAGTCGCTGTGGAGTCGCGGCAACCAGCTGCTGCGCGCCGGCGCCGAGGTGCTGGGCCTGCGCGGCGAGGTGATGCTGTGCGATCGCCGCGGCTGCGTAGGCCTCGGCACCTGCCTGGTGGGCTGTCCCCTCGACGCCAAGCAGAGTCCGCG